>JBBRLG010000001.1:0-52079 GCA_038231495.1 Gemmatales bacterium
CGCCCCGGCCGTCGCGCGACGGCTGGGTGCTGGCCGGCGGCAACGTCCTGCTCGCCGTCAGCAAGAACAAAGACTACCCCGGCGGTGCCGCGGTCGAAGTCACGCGCGACGGCAAGATCGAGTTCGAGTTCAAGGGCACGCAGTCGGAAGTCAACACCGTCCAGGCACTCGATAACGGCAACGTCCTGCTCACGGAGGCCGGCGACAAGCCGCGCCTGCTCGAAGTGGACCGCAAAGGCAAGATCGTCGTGGAAGTCGCGCTCCAGGCCCAGACGAAGGACCACCATTTGCAGACGCGCATGGCGCGGAAGCTGGCCAACGGCAACTACCTCGTGCCGCAACTGCTCGACCAGGTCGTGCGCGAGTACACGCCGGAGGGGAAGATCGTTTGGGAGGCGAAAACCCCCAATTGGCCGTTCACCGCGATCCGCCTGGGCAACGGCAACACCCTGATCGGCTGCACGCTCGGCAACCTGGTGGTCGAAGTGGACGCGAAGGGCAAAACGGTGTGGGAGCTGACAAACGACGACCTGCCGGGCAAGCCGCTTAACGACGCCTGTGGCGTGCAGCGGTTGCCCAACGGCAACACTGTCGTCACCAGCCATCACGCCAAGGCGAAAGAGGTCAAGCTGACCGAGGTGACGCCGGAGAAGAAAATCGTCTGGACCCACACGGACGACAAGGGGTTCGGCATCCACCACTTCCAAATTCTCGACACCAACGGCAAGGCGCTGGACGGTAAGCCGCTGAAGTAAATCGCGCCCTTTGCACATCCTATTCCGACCGCGACGCGCCAGCTCCTATCGTGGGACGACCGCAGCCGGCCGGGTGAGTGCGAACGGTTCCGATTGCGCAGGTCCGAATGCGCGGCCCCTTTCCATTCCGCGGGAAACTCCCCTTCCTCCTTGTGCGCAGTGCGCCGCCCAAGTACACTAGGAGCCTGGAACAAGATTGAACCATCCTTTCCCATGTCCGGTCCCACGAAGGTGCGCCGCCTTCTCACCCTGTGAGGATGGACTGGCGGCCGAGGAATACCCTAATGAGCGCCAATTCCAAACCGCCGGCCCCCGCGCCCGCAGCCGACGGCACCGCGGAGAGCTTGCCCGCACGTCGCCGCGTCCTCATCGCCGAGGACAGTGAATCCACACGGCTACAGCTACAGAAACTTCTGGAAAACACGCTCGCCGTCCAGGTGGACACGGTCGGCGACGGCTCGCAGGCCTTGAAGGCACTGACGGCCCAGCCGTACAGCATTCTCATCACCGACCTCAACATGCCGCGCGTCGATGGCCGCCAGTTGCTTCAGGAAATCCAGAAGCGCTCGCTGCCGGTAACGGTCATCGTCACGACCGGCTTCGGCAGCGTCGAGGACGCGGTCCAGGCCATGCGCCTCGGCGCGTATGACTTCCTGACCAAGCCGCTCGACATTCAGCACCTGGCCCTCGTCGTCGAGCGCGCCCTGCGCGAGCGCAGCCTGCAAGACGAGGTCGCCGAGTTGCGCGGCCAGCTTCAGGGGCGGTTCTCGTTTCAGAACATTTTGAGCAAGAACCCGCGCATGCACGGTATTTTTGAACTCATCGGCCACGTCGCCCAGGGCGCGACGACGGTGTTGATCGAGGGCGAGACCGGCACCGGCAAGGAGCAGGTGGCCCGCGCCATCCACCACGCCTCGACGCTGCGCACCGGGCCGCTCATCGCCGTCAACTGCGCCGCACTGCCGGAAAACCTGCTGGAAAGCGAGCTATTCGGCCACGAGAAGGGTTCGTTCACCAGTGCCGTCAGCCAGCGCCGCGGCCGTTTTGAAATCGCCGACGGCGGCACCCTGTTTCTGGATGAGGTCGGCGACGTGCCGCCACCGATGCAAGCCAAGCTGCTGCGCGTGCTCCAGGAGCGCAAGTTCGAGCGCGTCGGCGGCACCGAGAGCATTGAAGTTGACGTGCGCGTCATCGCCGCCACCAACCGCTCGCTGCTACGCCTCGTGCAAGAAAATAAGTTCCGCGAAGACCTGTATTATCGGCTGAACGTGGTGAAGATCGACCTGCCGCCGTTGCGCGACCGCACGGAGGACATCTCGCTTTTAGCCGCGCACTTCGCGCAGAAGTACGTCCGCCAAGGCGAACGGCCCAAGCAAGTTACGCCGGAGGCGATGGAAGTGTTGCTGGCTCATTCGTGGCCGGGCAACATCCGCGAATTGGAAAATGCGATCGAGCGTGCCTGCGTCACGTCGCGGGACGAGTTCATTCGCCCGGAAAACCTGCCACGCGAACTGACCGCGCCGCCACGCAACCGCGTCATGGGCAGTGTCGATATCAAGCGACCGTTGGCCGAATTGGTGTCCGAATTGACGGCCGACCTGGAACGCCGTTACCTGCGCCGGATGCTTAAAAAGTGTCGCGGCAACATCGGCCGCTGTGCCAAGCTGTCGGGCCTGTCGCGACGCACAATCACGGACAAGGTGGCCTTGTACAAGATCGACCGCAAGGAGTTCCTGGACGCCTGACTGGCCCTCAGCTGCGGTCGGAGCCTGCGGAGGCTTTGCCTTCGTCGCCGCGGCCGTTCTGCTGCGCCTTGTATTGTTCTTGCCACGAGCGGAGTGACATCTTTTTGAAAAGGGAGCTGGTGCGTTGGTGGTCCATCGGGACGACTGCGGTGCCGCGCTTGCTGGGGGGCCTCATCTTCGTTCGCCTTTCCTTCGCTAAGGGGTCTTTGTTTGTTTGGCCTGACGCGAAGGGATAAGCAATTGGTGTGCCAAACGGTGTTTTTTCATTGCAGCGCGATGGTGTGCTTGCTCAACCGCTCGTAACCCTGCTCCGTGACCAGGTAATTGTGCTCGATGCGGATGCCGCCGACGTTCGGCACGTACAGGCCCGGCTCCAGCGTCACCACGTCGCCGGCGAGCAGGGTTTCGTCCGACCCACGCACCAAGTAAGGCGCTTCCGGGTGCGACAACCCCAGGCCGTGGCCGGCGTGGTGCCCAAAATACTTGGCCATGCCTTCGCGGTCAAAGGCGTCGTTGACCGCCTGGTACACCGTCAAGCACGCCTGCCCCGCCCGCAACTCATTTTCGCCTTGAGCCATCGCTTTCATGCACAAATCGTACAGGCGTTGCTGGTCCGGCGTCGGCTCCTTGCCCACGACCAGGGTGTTGGTGAAATCGCTGCGGTAATGGCGGATGACGACGGAGAAGTCGAGGATGAACATATCGCCCGGTTCGAGGACGCGCTCGGTCGGCAGCCCGCCGCGCCGCTCCGGCCCCGGCGACACGGCAAAATCGCCGTAGACGATGACGGCCTGTTTCGCCGCCCGGACGCAGGTGCCGTTGACGCCGACGTATACGTCCAGCTCGGTCATGCCGGGTCGGATGTTCGCTCGTGCCCAGGCGTGGCCGGCCTGGGTGACGCGCATACACTCGCGTAGGAGGGCAATTTCGTCGGGGTCTTTCTGGCGGCGCATCTCAGCCAAGGTCTCGATGAGGGTTCCGGCGTAAGGGTCGCCGGGCTGGTCGTGGATGCGTAACCCCGTCTGGGTCGGATTGACGCCCTGGAGCAGAGCAAGCCGGCGTGGTCCGCGGCCCGGCGACTGGCCGTCGTACCAGGGCACGACGACGCGCTCCTCGACGTGGGCGTCGGCGGCCGATTTGGGCAGCCGGTCGTCGTGCAGCAGCTTGGCGTGACCGTCCTTGCGCAACAGCAGGTAGCCGCCGTAGTCCGCGCCCAGGCTGAACGGATCGACGGCAAAGTTGACGAGGTACATCAAGTGCAGGGGGTCGTGCAGCCGCAGATGGTCGTTGCCCGGCTTGGGATCGAGCCGCTCCCACAGGCGTTGCCGTCGCCGTCTGCACCCTGCCGCCGTGAGCATGTTCCCATCTCCCTGAAGCCACTCTTCTCGTCTTGCCGCTTGCGGCTTTGCCTTGTCTTATGCCATTCCAGGGGGATTGGCCTTTTCGGGCGGCATCGGATAAATCCGCAGGCTGGCAAGAAAGGGAGCCAGGCATGCTCGTCGCAAGCCTGGCTATTGCAATGGTTTGCGTAATCGGACAAATTGAAAAAAGCGGAGAGGGAGGGATTCGAACCCTCGGTGACGTTGCCGCCACATCGGTTTTCGAGACCGACACCTTCGGCCACTCGGTCACCTCTCCGGCACTAACCGCCGGCCGAATCAGCCGGCGCTTCGGCCGGCTTTCGCCAAACCATTTGCGCCAGCGACCGTGGGAGAGTGTTAGTTTACAGGTCGCGCTTCCGGGCCGCAATAGTTCTGTGTGCGGCCCAGCGACGCGGGCACGGCACTTGCGATCTGTTGCCCGACCGTGCGGAAAGGGGAACAAGCCCGTTCCTTCAAATCCTTCCCGCGACCCCCGCGCTGTTATAGCATATCTAGCGCCTACCAACCGGTGTCCCCCACCCTGAAAGGAAGGTCCCACCGTGTCTGTATCGCGACTGTTTCGTCCCTTTGGCCTGGCGCTTGCCGCGCTGGTTTTGTTTGCCTTGAACGCCCCCGCGCGGGACGCCGGCCAGCCGTGGGTCGTTTACGAAGGCGGCGACGGCCCCGGCAAGGGCAAGCACGTCGTCCTCATCAGCGGCGACGAGGAGTATCGCTCCGAAGAGGCGCTGCCGCAACTCGCCAAGATTCTTGGCAAGCACCACGGCTTCAAGTGTACCGTCCTGTTCGCCATCGACCCCAGGGACGGCACCATCAACCCCGGCCACAACAAGAACATTCCCGGCCTCGACGCACTCAAGACCGCGGACCTCCTGGTCGTCTTCACCCGCTTTCGCGACCTGCCCGACGACCAGATGAAGTTCATCGCCGATTACGTCGAGGCGGGCAAGCCGGTCATCGGCCTGCGCACGGCGACGCACGGCTTTTCCCTGGGGTCCAAGACCTATGC
The DNA here is from genome assembly GCA_038231495.1 of Gemmatales bacterium. Taxonomy (GTDB): domain Bacteria; phylum Planctomycetota; class Planctomycetia; order Gemmatales; family Gemmataceae; genus JBBRLG01. The sequence continues at coordinate 4,889 of JBBRLG010000001.1, forward strand.
GCGGTTCAACTGGAACTCCAAGGAAAAGGGCTGGGAAGGCGGCTTCGGCCGGCAAGTGCTGGGCGAGACGTGGGTCAATCACTGGGGTGCCCACGGTTCGCAGAGCACGCTCGGCGTCATTCCGGTAGGCGACAAGGGTGTCAAGGAAAGTCCGATCCTGCGCGGCATTCAGGACGGCGCTATTTGGGGACCGACCGACGTTTACGAAGTCCACTTGCCGCTGCCGAGAGATTGTAAACCACTGGTGCTGGGCCAGGTTCTCTCGGGCATGAAGCCGACCGACAAGCCGCTCGAAGGCAAGAAGAACGACCCGCTGATGCCGGTCGCGTGGACGAAGCTGTACAAGCTTCCCGACGGCAAGGAGGGCCGCTCGTTTACGACCACGATGGGCGCGTCGCAGGATTTGCAGAGCGAAGGGCTGCGGCGGCTGCTCGTGAACGCCTGCTACTGGGCCGTCGGCATGGAGGACAAAATCCCGGCGAAGTCGAACGTGGACCTCGTCGGCGAGTACAAGCCGACGCCGTTCAAGGGCGGCGGCCACGCCAAGGGCGTCAAGCCGGAGGACCTTGCGGGCAAGTAGCTTTTTCTGCCGCTTGCGGCTTTGCCTTTTCGCGTGCAAAGCCGCAAGCGGCGGTCATTCCCACGCCCCAAATCTCGACGTATAATACTCATGGCGGAGTCGAGTCGATGCCGATAGGGATGAAGGGCGATTCCATCTGGCCTTCCCGCGCCCCGATGGCAAACGTAGGATAAGCGACTTCTCCCCCGCGCGCTTCAGCGCCCGCTCCGAACGCCTTCGGTTATCCAGAGGAGAACGCGGCATGCCGAGCGATTTCAGCCTCTCTCCGGGAGACGACGACCTCGCCCTCCTGTCCCCGGAGGTCTTCAGCGGCAAAGAAGCGCTCGCCGCCGAACGTTGCCTCCAACTGCACCGCATCATGGTCCGCAGCCGCGTCATGGAAGAGCGGACGATCAAGATGAGCAAGTCCGGTCAGGGCTTCTTCTGGATCGGCGGCCCCGGCGAGGAAGCCTTCAACGCCGCCCTCGGCCTCCTGGTCAAAAAAGGCCACGGTCCCGCCTTCGACTACCTCCACCTCCACTACCGCAACAGTGCCGCCCTCGTCGCCATGGGCATGCCGCTCGTCCACGGCATCCGGCAGATGGCCATGACCGTTACCGACACCCACTCGATGGGCCGTAATTTCACGAGCCACTTCGCCCACCGCGACTGGAACGTCCTGCCCGTCACGTCCGTTATCGAAGTGCAATACGTCATGGCACCCGGTACGGCACTCGTGCAAAAGCGCCTCGGCAGCGACGGCATCACCATCGTGGCGGGCGGCGACGCGGGCACGGCGGAGGGCGACTTTGCCTCTTGCCTGGTGTGGAGTTCGCGGCCGGGCAACGAGTTGCCGGTGCTGATGATCGTGACGAACAACGGCTGGGGCATCTCGACTGACGCGCGCGGGCAGCACGGCGAAAAGCACGTCATGGACCGCGGCAAGGCGTTCGGCATCCCCGGCGAAGTGGTGGACGGCAACGACCCGATCGCGAGCTGGCACGGAATCAAACGTGCCATGACCTATTGCCGCAGCACGCACCGGCCCTACCTGCTGGAGGCAATGGTCTCGCGCCTTTACGGCCACTCTTCCTCCAGCGGCGCGTTGCGCGTCAAGAACGAAACGGACCCGATCGCGCAGTTCGAGCGCAAGTTGCTAGGGGCGTCGATCGTGGATAATTCCTATCTCGAACAGGTCCACGACGAAGCCGCCGCGGAGGTGGAAGCCGCGGTCGAGCAAGTCTTGACTGAGCCGATGCCGCAGGCGTCCGACGTGGAGAAACACACCTACGCGCCTAGCCCGGTCGATGCCGTGTATCCCGGCGACTACACGGGACTGCCGCAAAATACATGAAACCACGGAAGACACGGAAGACACGGAAAAAAGACCGAAAGCCAATACCCCTTTTTCCTGTCTTTTTTCCGTGTTTTCCGTGTCTTCCGTGGTTCCTTTTCCGAGTCCGACATCATGGCGACACTCGTTCAGGCCGTTCGGCTGGCGTTGCACTACGGCGAGGAACACCTCGGCGTCACGGACATCTTCGGCGAGGACGTCGGCCCGCCGCTTGGCGGCGTTTTCACCGCGACGCAAGGTCTCAAGACCGCCTGGAACACCCCGCTCGACGAGCGCGGCATCATCGGCGCCGCCATGGGCATCGCCTACGCCGGCGGCTGTCCCGTCGCCGAGATTCAATTCTGCGACTACGGCTTCAACACCATCGACTTGCTGAAAGTCGCCGGCAATCAGCGCTGGGCCGGTGCGGGCAACTACGCCCTGCCAATGGTCGTCATGATGCCCAGCGGCTCCGGCATTCGCGGCAGCCTCTATCATTCGCACTCGTTCGAGAGTTGGGCCAGTCGCCTGGCCGGGTGGAAGGTCGTCATGCCGAGCAACGCCCTGGACGCCTACGGCCTCATGCTGTCGGCGATCCGCGACCCAAACCCGGTGATGGTCCTGTTGCCCAAGGCACTGCTGCGCGTGCGCGGCGACGAGAAGATTCCCGGCGAACCTGCTAGCGAGGATGAGTTGAAGGAACGCATCGACGCCCCGGTCGGCGACCGCAGCGCCTGGCAGCCGCGCTGGCCGGACGTGGAAGAGTATTTCGTCCCGATCGGCGTGGCGTCGCTGGCGCGCGAGGGGGACGACGCCACCGTAATCAGCTACGGTCGTACGCTGCCTTTGTGCGTCCAGGCGGCGGACGAACTGCGGGCGGAGACGGGGAAAACGTGCGACGTGCTCGACCTGCGCAGCATCTTTCCTTACGACTGGAAGGCGATCGGCCGCAGCGTGCTGAAGACGGGCCGCGTGCTGGTCGTCAACGAGGACACGGAGGTGACGAACTACGGCGAGCACCTGCTGCGGCGGGTGATCGACGAACACTTCTACGACCTGCTGGTGCGGCCGCGCCTGTTGGCCGGCAAGCACGTGCCGGGCATCGGCTTGAATCAGGTGTACGAACAGAACACGGTCCCGCAGCAGCCGGGAATTCGGGCTGCACTCCGGTCTTTATTGACGGAAGAGTCGTGAGCGCGGTGCTTGGGTTGCCGCTTGCGGCTTGGCGCGTCGCGCAAAGCCGCAAGCGGCAACCCAAACGCCGACGGAGTTCGTTATGCAATTCAACCTGCCCGAGGTCGGCGAAGGCGTCTACGAGGCCGAGATGATCGCCTGGCTCGTCAAGGTCGGCGACACGGTCAAGCGCGGCCAAAACCTCCTCGAAGTCATGACCGACAAGGCGACGATGGAAATTCCGTCGCCGTTCATCGGCACCGTCACTGAACTCAAGGTCGAACCCGGCCAGAAAATCAAGGTCGGCGACGTGCTACTCACTTACGACGGCACCGGCCAACCGTCACCGCTCGCCGTAATGGCCGCCGTCGGGGCTGAGGAGGCGATCGCGGCCCAGGCCGCGGCGTCCACGCCGAAAACGAACCACATCAGCGTCGTCTCGACGACCGGGCCGCGGGTGCCGGTCAAGGCGTCGCCATCGGTGCGGCAGCTGGCGCGCGGCCTGGGCATCGACCTGAACGCCATCCACGGCACCGGCCCGCAAGGGCGGGTTCTCGTCGAGGATCTGACTCGCCACGTCCAGCCCGCGCCGGCGGTCAAGCGCCTGGTGCCGGAAACGCGGCCCGACTACGGCAAGCCCGGCACTCGCATCAAGCTGCAAGGCCTACGCCGCAAGATCGCCGAGCACATGGTGCGGGCCAAGCAGACCATCCCTCACTACACCTACGTCGACGAGTGCGACGTGACCGAGTTGGTCAAGCTCCGCGACGGCCTGCGCGAGACGTTCAACCAGGCCGGCGTCAAATTGACCTACCTGCCCTTTTTCGTGAAAGCCGTCGTCGCCGCGCTCAAGGAAGTGCCGTTGGTGAACGCGAGTCTGGTCGAGGCGGACGGCGAGATCGTGCTGCACGACCGTTACAACGTCGGCATCGCCGTCTCGACGCCGGCCGGACTGGTGGTGCCCGTGATCCCCGACGCCGACCGCAAGGATATTCCCGCCCTGGCGCGCGAGATCGAGCGCCTGAGCACCGACGCCCGCGCCGGCAAGTCGAAGCGCGACGACCTGCGCGGCGGCACCTTCACGGTCACGTCGGTCGGCAACCTCGGCGGCTTATTCTCGACGCCGGTCATCAACCACCCCGAAGTCGGCATCCTCGGCCTGGGCAAGATCGTGCGCCGCCCGGTCTTCGACGCGGCCGGCCAAATTCGCCCGGCAGATCTGATTTACCTGTCGTTGTCGTTCGACCATCGCGTCGTCGATGGCGCCGTCGGGGCGGCGTTTACCAACGTCATCCTGCGGCACCTGCGCAACCCGGCGGTCATGCTAGTTGGAATGCTGAATGCTGAATGCTGAATGCTGAATCAAGCAATGCGTTTGTCTTTAATTCATCATTCATCATTCATCATTTCTGCTTAACGCGGTTGTGTCCTGCGCTTCCACCTGGCATGATAAACGACGCATTCCGTCTCGACCAAGCGGATCACTCGCCGACAAAGGAGGATGTCATGCGGAAGGGTTGCGTGGCGGCTTGGGTGGTGTTGCTGTGCGCCGGCTCTGCGCCGGCCCAGGAGAAGCCGCAGGAGGTCATTCAGCAGGCCATCAAGGCCCACGGCGGCGACGAGAAGCTGGCGCGCATCGCCTGCGACAAGGTGAAGGTCAACGGCATCCTGCACATCGGCGACGACGACGTGCCCTTCACCGCCGAGACGTATGTGCAGCTGCCCGACCAGTTCAAGAACACGGTCAACCTGACGGTCAACGGCCGCAAGATCGTGCTGGTGCAAACCCTCCTCGGCGACAAGACGGCGGTAACGCAGGACGGCCAACCGCTCAAGGTGACGGCGGCCGGCGACGCCGACATGCGCGAGACGATGCACCTGGAGCGCTGCCTACGCCTGGTGCCGCTGCTGACCGACAAGACGTACGAATTGACCGCGCTGGAAGAGTCGAAGGTGAACAACCAGCCGGCGTACGGCGTCAAGGTGGCGCTGAAGGGCCGCAAAGACCTGCGCCTGTATTTCGACAAGGAAACGCACCTGCTGGTCAAGACGGAGCACCCGCACGACGACGGCAAGGGCGGCGGCGAAGTGAAGCAGGAGGAGTATTACAGCAACTTCAAGGATCTCGGCGGCGGCTTCAAGCGGCCGACGCGCGTCACCGCCTACCGCGACGGCAAGAAGGTGATGGATGCGGAGTTAACCGAGGTTAAATATCCCGATAAAATTCCGGAGGCGGAGTTGGGCAAGCCGTGACGCGGGGGGAAGTTGAGCGGAACATGAAGCACCGTTTCACCGTGACGCGGTCGGAGACGGGCCGCACGCTGGCCGACTGGCTGCACGCGCGCCTGAAGCTGGTCATGCCGGAAGTGCTGCGGCTCGTGCGCCAGCGCCAGGTCCGCGTGGACGGTCAGCCCTGCACCGATCCAGGGCGGCGCGTCCGGCCCGGCCAGACCATTGACGCCCTGTCCGCCCCGGCCAATCGCCGCGAGTCGCCGACGCCGAACAAACCCGGTTCGCCGCCCAAGGCAGGACCAAAGGCACGCCCCGATGGGGTGGCCAGGCCGGTGATCCGGTACGCGGACGCCGATGTCGTCGTCGTGGAGAAGCCGACCGGCCTGACGACGATGCGCCACCCGGAAGACGTCCGCGAGTTCGGGCAGCGCGCCCGTCGGTTTCTGCCGCCGACGTTGGCCGATCTACTGCCGCAACTGCTCGCCGCGAAAAACGGCGGGTCGCCGTCGGCGGTCCGGGCCGTCCACCGCATCGACAACGAGACGAGCGGCCTGGTGGTTTTCGCGCGCACCGTCGAGGCGGAGCGCGACCTAGGCCGCCAGTTCCGCGCCCATTCGACGGACCGTCTGTACCTGGCGCTGGTGCGCGGCCGGGCGCGGTCGGGCCGCATCGAATCGCACCTGGCCCGCGACCGCGGCGACGGCCGCCGGGGCAGCACGACCAAGCCGGCCGACGGCCAGCGCGCCATTACGCACATCCGGGTGGTGGAAGAGTTGGGCGACTTTACGCTCGTTGAATGTCGCCTGGAAACAGGCCGGACGCACCAGGTGCGCATCCACCTGGGCGAAGCAGGAACGCCGTTGTGCGGCGAACGCATATACGACCGCCCGTCGCACGGCGCGCCGGCGGCGGACGACAGCGGCGCGAAGCGCATCCTGCTGCACGCCGCGCGGCTCGGCTTCACGCACCCGGCGACGAGCAAGCGCATGGAGTGGGTCTCGCCGTTGCCGAAAGACATGGCAGTGGTCCTGGAACGGCTACGAAGCCAGGCACGGCAACAAACGCAGCGTAAACCCTAGTGGTCTATCCGTCGTGCTTTGCGCAGTGAGGTAGGACGGCTCCGGAGAGCCGTCCTACCGATCAAGGCGCAAGGGACGCGGCATTAGGCCGCTTCTTCCTGCTTGCGGCTACCGCGCTTAGTCGGGCGGGTTCGACTCAGCCGAATAAGCAAGCGGCCAAGCCCTTTGTCGGCGTTCGCAAGGAAGTGCTTCCAGTTCTCTTCTGCGAAGCGCGTGGCCTCACTTTGAGAATCGTGTTTCCCGGAGGCGATCTCACTGAACCAATTGTAGGCAACGAATTTGGCGGAAACGGTGATTGCGTCCATTGATAAGTTCCTCCGTGGTATGTGTTTAGGTTAGGCAGGGCTTCCGTACCGGCTCCGGCCTGGTATCCGTCTTGGGGCAAACGGCGTGCCGGTTGGCCGCTCACCGAATTTGCGTGGAACACTCGTCCAATTTCTTGATGAATTGTTTCGCCCGCGCGGCCATCTTCTGGACGGTGTGGGAATGGTAACCGTTCACCGGCATCAACTTCCCCCCCTTACGAAGGGGGGTAGGGGGGGTTAAGAACGGTTGAAGTACTCGGTCATGGTGCCCAATCCACCCCCCCTACCCTCCACTTCGTAAGGGGGGAAGTTGATGCCGGTGAACGGTTACGATAAAGTTTAACGCCACAGTTGCATTTTGGAGCGACCCTAAAACTAGGTAGCCAGCAGTGGGGGTGTAGCTGGCCGGCCTTCTATTCATTTTCCCCCGCGCACCGGGAACGGCGGTCGTTTCAATTCGCGCGGCGGGTTCATTTCCAGCTCTTTTAGCGCGATCGCAATCGCCTTCTCAAGTTGCGGGTCTTTGCCGGCGATCACGTCGGCGGGCAACTGCTCGACCTCCACGTCCGGCGGCACGCCTTCGTTCTCGACCACCCAGCCGTCTTCCGTCCAGATCGCCAGGTTCGGCGCCGTCACGGCACCGCCGTCCATCAGCACCGGGAAGCCGAGGATGCCCACCAGGCCGCCCCACGTTCGTTTGCCAACGAGCGTGCCGAGCTTGTATTTGTGGAACATCCACGGCAACAGGTCGCCGCCCGACCCCGCCGTCTCGTCGATCAGCATGACCTTCGGCCCGTCGATCGCGGCCCCCGGCGTCTTCAGGTCCGCGCCGTAGCGCGTCGCCCACATCGCCGTGAACGGCCGCCGCAGGTGGTCGATGTAATAGTCCGCCACCTGCCCGCCGCCGTTGAAACGCTCGTCCACGATGATCGCCTGCTTGTCCGCCTGCGGGAAGAAGTAGCGCTTGAAATAGGTGTGCCCCAGTGCCGACGTGTTGGGGACGTAGACGTACGCCACCCGCCCGCCGGTCGCCTTGTGGACCTTTCTCAAGTTGCCCTCGACCCAGTCGTGGTTGCGCAGCGCGGCCTCGTCGGCCAGCGGCTCGACCGTGACCGTGCGGCTGCCGGTGCCGTCGGCGCTCGGTCCGACCGTGATCTCGATGCTCTTGTTCGCCGTGTTTTCAAAGAGCGAATACAGTTCGGTCGGCGGCTTCAGGTCGAGGCCGCGCACCGCGAGCAGGTAGTCGCCCGCCTTCACGTCTACGCCCGGCGCGGTCAGCGGTGAGCGCAGCTCCGGCGTCCAGTTCAAGCCGCCGTAAACCTTCTTGAAGCGGTAGCGGCCGTCGGCAATTTCGTAATCCGCGCCGAGCAGTCCGCCCGGCACCGCCTTGCGTTCGTAGGGCCGTTCGCCGGGCGCGGTGTTGCTGTGGCCGACGCCCAACTCGCTCAACATGCCGCGCAATACGCGGTCGAGGTCGCCGCGCGTCGCCAGGTGCGGGAGGAACACGGCGTACTTCTTCTTGACCGCCTTCCAGTCGGCCCCGTGCATGTTGGGGTCGTAGAAATAGTCGCGGTTGATGCGCCACGCCTCGTCGAAGATTTCCGCCCATTCGGCCCGCGGCTCGACGCGCACTTCAATGGCGTCGATGTTCAGCTTACCCTTGCCCGGCTCGGGCTTGCCGGCCGCGTCGATGATCGACCAGCTGTCCGGCGGTGCGAACACCAACGCTTTCTTGCCGTCGCCGCTCAGTCGGTAGTCGAGTACGGCGGGCAGCACGGTTTCGACTTTGCGCCTGGCAAGGTCGAACCGCTTCAACTCCGGCGGCCGCGGGGTGCCGTCACCGCCCGGACCTTCGAGGAAGAACACCTGGCCCGCCGCACCGGCCTGCAAGCGGGTGAGCGCGCCCCTCGGCACCGGCAGGGCCAGGATGCGCTGGTCGATGCCGTCGAAGTCGATCGCGAACGGCTCAGCCTTTTCGGGCTTCTTTTCTTTCGGCTCCTTGTCCTTCGTCTTGTCCTCGGCGGCGGCCTTCTCCTCGTCGCTCTCGCGCGACAGCGGCGACGGCACGCCCTTTTTCAGGACGACGAGGTACAGCGAACGCTGCACGCGCATGTCGGTGTTGGACTGGGCGAACCACTGGTTGACCGGCCCCGCGTCCGTCGAGGCCAGGAAATACAGGTATTTGCCGGTCGCGTCGAAAACCGGATCGACGGCGTCGCTGAAGCCGTCGGTGATCGCCTGCGACTTGCCGGCCGCGAGGTCGTGGGCGTAGACCGTGTGGTACGCCGCCTTGTTGCCGAGCGTGTAGGCGAGCCATTGCGAGTCCGGCGCCCACGCGGGCCGTAGCGTGCGCAGGCCGGTGGGGCCGTACAGCGCCTCCGTCGCGACCTTCTTCACCTTGCCGCTTTCGAGGTCGATCCAGTACAGCGCGTTGGAGTTGTCGATGAACGCCAGCTTCTTGCCGTCGGGCGCCCAAACGCAGGACTCGTAGAAGCCGGCCCCGTCGAGCGGGTAGGCTTTCGGCTTACCCTTGCCGTCGGCGGCACGGACATACAGCTGGTATTCGCCGCCCTCGTCGGAGAAGTAAGCGACCGCCTTGCCGTCGGGCGACCACGCGGGCGAGCGGTCGTGGACTCCGGGCGAGTTGGTGAGGTTGCGGGGGTCGCCCTTCTCCGCCGGCACCGTCACAATCTCGCCGCGGAACTCGAACACGGCCCGCGCCCCCGACGGCGACAGCGCGGCGTTGCGGATATACTTGGCCCCCTTGACGAAGCGCGGCCGTGCCTCGCCGAGGTCCGCCGCCACCCCGATTGTGAGCCGCTTGTCTTCCTCCTTTACGGGGTCGTAAAGGTGCAAATAACCGGCTTGTTCGTAAACCAGCTTGCCGCCGCCGGCACCGACGTCCGTGACCGGGAAGTCAGCGTACTTGGTCAGTTGCCGGACCTTCTGGTCCCTGGTGTCGTAGGCGAAAAGGTTGAATTCGCCGGCGCGGTCGGAGCGGAAGTAAATCGCGTCGCCGACCCAGTTGGGGTCCATGTCGTTACAACGGCCTTCGGGCTGCGGAATTTGCACGACGCTGTTGTCGCTCTTGCGCAACGCCCAGATGCGCGAGCTGGTGCCGCCGCGGTAGTGCTTCCACTGGGCGGAGCGGTCGGCGATGGGGGTGTAGGCAATGCGTTCGCCGTCGGCCGCGAACGACGCCTGCACGCCGTTGGGCATCGGCAACTGGGTCGGCATGCCGCCGGCGAGCGGCACGGTGAACAGTTGGGCGTACCGGTTGGTGAAGACGCTGCGCGGCGACGAGAAGACGACGGCCTTACCGTCGGGCGTGAAGCCGCGGACGAGATCGACGCCGGGGTGCCAGGTGAGCCGCTTGGGCGAGCCGCCCTCGACGGGGATGGTGTAAACGTCGGTGTTGCCTTCGTACTGAGCGCTGAAGGCGATCGTCTTGCCGTCGGGCGAAAAGACGGGGTGCGACTCGATGCCGGTGTCGCTGGTGAGCCGGCGGACGTTCTTGCCGTCGAGGTCGGCGACCCACATATCGTCGGCGTAGATGAACGCGACGTGGGCGGCGCTGACGGCCGGCTGGGTGAGCAGGCGCGTGTCGTGAATGTCCGGCTCGGCACAGGCCGCGGGGGCGAACAGCAACCCGACGCCTAGTGCTGGCAAGAGGTAGAGTGGTGGGGGACGCATAGGTGTTGTCTCGCTGAGTAAGTGTGAACATCGCCCGCGGCGCGTCGTGGGGGTACGTTCGACCGCGGCGAGGGCGATTTTACCCCACGGGGGCGGCGGCAACCACGAGAATTTCCGGGAACGACGGGCACCGTGTCACCGTGTCACTGTGTCACCCAATCCGCGACTCACCCTCCATCACTTACCCATCAGTTTCTCCAACACGTACATCTCCAACCCCTCATAGTTGCGCTCCGCGCGGTACGCCTCGACCTTGGCGGCGTCCATCGAGCGGGCGACTTCAACCAGGTGCAGGAACATCGCTCGGCTGTTGGCCAGGTGCTTGGTATGGTCGGCGATCTTCGTCGTGCGCATCGCCTTCACGTCCAGGCCGATGCAGCCGTCGTAGCCGGCACGCTCCAAAACCCAGACCTGGTTGAACGCCCGGCGAATGTCCACTGAGCCGAACGTCTTGTCCTGGTCGTATTTCAACCCGTTCTGGTCGTTCAAATGCACGCTCCACAATTTATTGTGCCAGAGCGTGTACGCCATGTCGTCGGACGGGTCGAGGCCGGCCAGGATCGAGTGGGCCGACTCGATCAGCACGCCGACGCGGGCCGGGTCGGAGGCGCGATAACACATCGCCAGGAAGTGGCCCGGCGTCGGCAAATACGCCTGGTCCATCGGCTCGTTCGGCTTCATCTCGCCCAGGATGCGGATGTGGGGGTCGTGAGCCAGGAGCGTGTTGACCGCTTCGAGGATGCGCTCGGCGGCCCCGATCGGGTCTTTCGCCTCGCGGATGTAGGTGCCCTCACGTGCCAGCCAGAGAACGATGTCCTTACAGCCGATGGCGTTGGCGATGTCCACGGCCCGCTTGGAGCGTTCGAGGGCGTACTTGCGTTCGGCGGCGCTGTTGGAGGTATAGGCACCGTCGATGGTCTTGGGATGCTCCCACAGGCGCGGGGCGATGAATTCGCAGAAGAGACCCTCGCCGTCGAATATCTTTTTGACCTTGGCGACGCCCTTGAGCGTCTCGGCGGGCGGCAGGTCGGCCTCGACCACGTCGTCGTCGTAGCACTGCACGCCGTCGAAGCCGAGTTTCTTGTACTCGCGGATTTTGGCCGCGAACGGCACTTCCTTGCGGACGGCGGGACCGAACGGGTCGGCACCAGTGCTGATGTTCCAGGGGCCGAAGGTGAAACGGTATTTACGGTTGGTCGAGGCGGCCATTCAAGTTTACTCCCCTGGGGCGTCGATAAAAGATGAGTCTGTACCTGAAACGACCGCCGGCGAGGTTGGACCTCGTCGCCCGCACGGGTGGCCGTTTTCTCTAAACCAGGTGGTATGTGGACCCCGTCCAGATTTTGTGTGCCAGTTGCGGCGGTCAGTGGCTGGCCGCCGTCAACTTCTCCGTTTACGAACAGCAAGCGGTCGAATCCTGCCCCTGCCCATTCTGCGCCGCTTACACCCTCTGCTGCCGCGAACCGGTCGAGCACCCTCTCGTCAAACTCCGCCGCAATCGGCACCGCGCCGTCGCGGCCGCGCGTTGAGAGGATTCTAGCGAAACACTGCTGCAACGAGTATTTGCCGCTCGCGGCTTTGCAAAAGAGGTAAACCACGGAAGACACGGACAACACGGAAAAAGACAGAAGAAGAGTCGCGGCAAGGCTGGTATCATGCCTTGTGCCTCTTCGGTCTTTTTTCCGTGTGTTCCGTGTTTTCCGTGGTTTAACTCTTTTGCGCAGGAGGTTCGTCGCATGGCCAGTCCCGACGGGTTCACGACGCGGCCGGTTTACATGGGCACCCACGGCGTCGTCGCCTCGGGCCACTACCTCGCGGCCCGCGCCGGCCAGCGCATGTTCGACAAGGGCGGCAACGCCATCGACGCCGCCGTCGCGTCCGGCTTCGCCCTGAACCTCCTCGAACCGCAGAACAACGGCCTCGGCGGCGAGGTGCCGATCCTCATTCATAGTGCCAAAGAGGGAAAGGTCTTTTCGATCAGCGGCCAGGGCTTCAACGCCAAGGCCGCGACCGTGGACTGGTTCGTCAAAAACAAAATCGACCTCATCCCTGGTGACGGCTTCCTGTCCGCAACGGTGCCGGCGATGTTCGGCTCCTGGGCGTTCGCCTTGATGCGCTTCGGCACGCTGACGCTCAAGGACGTGCTTGAACCCGTCATCGGCTACGCCGAATCCGGTTTCGCGGTCTATCCAAGTTTGCGTCGCGCGCTCGCGGGGCTATCGAAACGCTTCCGCGACGAGTGGCCCAGCTCGGCGGCGGTCTACCTGCCCGACGACAAGGTGCCGGCCGTCGGCGACCTGCACAAAAACCCCGACTGGGCCGCGACGCTCAAGAAGGTGGTCGAGGTCGAAACCAAGGACGCCAAACGCGGCCGGGCCGAGGCGATTCAGTCCGCCATCGCCTACTGGTACAAGGGCGAGGTCGCCGAGAAGCTCGTCGCCTTCCTTGAAAAGACGGCGATTCGCGACGCCAGCGGCGACAAGCACAAGGGTCTGCTCACGAAAGACGACTTCGCCGCGTGGCAGCCGAAACTAGAAGAACCGGCCTCGGTCGATTACCACGGCCTGACCGTTTACAAGTGCGGCCCGTGGACGCAGGGGCCGGTTTTTCTGCAACAACTCCGACTGCTCGAAGGCTTCGACCTGCCGAAAATGGGCCACAATTCGGCGACGTACATCCACACCCTCATCGAGGCGGCCAAGCTGGCGTTTGCCGACCGCGAACAGTACTACGGCGACCCGGACTTCGTCGAGGTGCCCTTGAAGCGGCTCTTGTCGAAGGACTACGCCGACGAACGGCGCAAGTTGATCGACCCGAAAAAGGCGTCGTTGGAAATGCGGCCGGGCGAGGGTCCGAAGAGTGTGCCGGAGGACGTGCAGGGCCGCGAGTTCACGTTCCGCGGCGACACGACGCACACCTGCGCCGCGGACGCCAAGGGCAACCTGATGGCGGCGACGTGCAGCGGCGGCTGGATCCCGTCGTCGCCGGTGGTGCCGGGCGTCGGCTTCCCGATGGGCACGCGCGGCCAGATGTTTTTTCTGGACCCGCACCGGGCCAACGTGGTCGCTCCGCACAAGCGGCCGCGGACGACGCTGACGCCGTCGCTCGTCATGAAGGACGGCAAGCCGTTCATGGTTTTCGGCACGCCCGGCGGCGACCAGCAAGATCAGTGGACGTTGCAGTTCTTCCTGAACTACGTCGCTTTCGGCATGAACCTGCAAGAGGCGATCGACGCGCCGATGTTCGACAGCAGCCACTTCCCCAGTTCGTTCTATCCGCGGGAGGCCAAGGCCGGCGGCATGACGGTGGAGAGCCGCATTCCGGAGGCGACGGTCAAGGAGTTGGAGGCGCGCGGCCACAAGGTGAAGGTGGCGGGCGCGTGGGTGGCCGGCAAGGTGATGGCGGTCCACACGGAACGGCGCACCGGCGTGTTGAGTGGGGCCGTTTCGCCGCGCGGTCAGATCGGTTATGTGATGGGCGATTGACCATTCTAGCCTTTGCCGCTTGCGGCTTTGCGAACTCCCGCTAAGCCGCAAGCGGCAAATACAATTTCTCAGGACGTTTTCATGCACAGGGTCCTCTTCGACATAGACGGCACCCTGATCTCGAGTGGCGGAGCAGCTTCGGGAAGGGAGGGCGTCGGCAGCTGGCGGAGCATGTCGCGGCCCAGGAACGCGATCAAACCCGACCGTTTCGCAAACGGCTGGTAGCGGTCACTACGTGATGGGCGATTGACCGCCGGCAAGGGACGCCGCGTGCTGCGGTTGACCCTCCGGCGAGCGGCCGCTAACATGGCAAAACGTCCGGACGGCCCCTTCGCCAAGCGGTAAGGCAGCGGATTGCAAATCCGCCATCCCCGGTTCGATCCCGGGAGGGGCCTCTTTCTGTCAACCCGTCTCGAACGGTCTCAATCGCTCTCAAGTCTCTTTCGCCATCAGGGGTTAGGGCCGCGGCCTCCGCGCCGGACTCCGTATCAAGAAGCCTCATCCCCTCTCGTCCAATATCAGCCGTTTGTGCAACACTTGTGCAACGCTCAGTGCAACGCCAGGCAGCGCTGGTGTCGGTCCCGGTTGCCCGCAATGTCTCGAATTCTGCTTTCGGGCCTGGCAGGGGCGGCAGTTTTCCAACGCCGGCCGCTGTGTCGTGCAAGCCAACGTGCGAGTAACGGTCCATCGTTAGCGTGATGGTGGAGTGGCGCGCGAGTTCCTGGGCAACCTTCGGTGAGACACCAGACCGCGCCAGGTTGGAAATGAAGGTGTGCCGCAATGCATGGAAGTCGGCAAAGCGGCCGTCGGCGTTTTGGTACGAGAGAAAATCCGATGCTTCGCGGTGTTCTCGCTCCGTGGCGTTGCCTTTGGCCTCAGCAATCCACGCCTTGCGCGCCGCGGCGAGGTCTGCCTGCATCAACTCGGCAGCTTTGAAAGAACTTGCCCATTTCCCTGGCCAGAGCAAGCCGTCCCGCCCTGCCAACCATTCCCGCAGCCGGCGCACGAGGTCGGGGTGTAGCGGAAGCACGTCTTGCCGCTTGCGCTTGCTGTATGCGGCCTCGACGATCACGGTAGGCGGAATCGCGTCCAAGTCGAAGGACTCCGGCGTAAGGCTCGCCAGTTCGGAAGCACGCAAGCCCGTGTAAAGGGAGGTCGTGTAGAGCATCGCGCGATCAGGACCACACAGATTCCGCCGGTTTGGTCCCGGTCGCGTCGCTTCAAGGAGCCGGGCCACTTCGTCGGCGGCCAAGTCGCGCCGGTCGTGCCGACGGTCGGTATCCACGTTTCCGCCGGACAAGTGCGCCAGGGGGCTATCCGCCGCGCGGCGGTCCTTTACCAGCCACCGGCAGAACCCTTTAACGGCGGTCAAGTGATAGTTCGCCGTCTGGACAGAGCGGCCTTGCTTGTAGGTCCGGCCGCGCGTATCCGTCCAGCCCTCGGCAAGAAGGTCGGCAAGAAACTGCTGGACCGCGGACGCTGACAGGTCCGCGAGGAATACGAACCCGCAACCGTCGAACACGCGGCGGGCACGGCTTGTGGACAGCTTGGCGTGCTTGCCAGTGCGACCGCGCGCTTTCATGTCAGCTTCCCAATCGTCGAGATGCTGCGTCAGGGGCGTCTTGCGGTGTTGCTCGAACGGATCGACGATGCCGATCTTCGCATTCTCGTTCTTGTTGACCAGGGCCGCAAGCATTTGCTGTGCGACGGTCTTGTTCGCTGACAACGGCACACGATGAAGTTCGCCGCTGGCGTCGGTGTAACTACCGTACCACTTCTTCGCCTTGGCCTTCTTCTTGACCGCTCCCGCAGTGGCCGCAGTAACTCGCGTCCCGTCTGACGTGCGGGTCGAACCGCTGGGGAGGGTGTAACGGATGATGGTAGGCTTGAAAAGGCTGGCCATTGTTGGTTTCTCGAAAGGCGCTTAAGTCAGTTGTTCACTTCTTCCGTTTGCTTGCGGGCTTTTTCGCCTTTGCTTGCGGGCGGGCGGGCGGCGCGTCCTCGACGCAATCGGCAAACGCTTCCACGCTCACGCCCAGCGCGGCGGCCAGCTTGAACGCGGAGCGCAAGCCGGGTTCCTTCTTCCCCTGCTCGTAGTCCCGAATCACTCCGAGACTCAAGCCACTCCCAAGCGACAAGGCGGCTTGCGTCAAGCCGGCCTTCTCGCGCAACTGCTGCAATTTCTCGGCAAACGTCATGTCTCAACCCCCGGTTTAATGTACTGCAAGTATTGTACCGCGAAAGCAGTAGGTTGCAAGCTAAGAATCCTGCCAAATTCTGCGAACTTTCTTCTACTGCTATTGCATTACTACTGCTTTAGCATTACAATACCCTTGTCAGTTGAACGGCACAACCAACCCAAGGGAGAACGAACCATGACCGCGACGAAAACGACGAAAGCCCGCAAGCAACGCAAGCTGCAACCCGTCCACGGCAAGTGCCGTTGGATCGGCGGCAACCCGACGCCGGCCCAATTGGACAACGGCGCGGCCATGCTCCTGATCGTGCCAGAAGACAAGGAACCGCAAGCGTACCACGTCGAAAGGTTGCGGGACGCCGACGGCCGCACGGTCGGCTATCGGCTGGTCAAGGCCGGCCTGGACGCGACCAGCTACGACATTAACGCGGCGACGTGGACGTGCGATTGTCCCGACGCGATTTACAACGACGCTCGCCCCGGTGGTTGCAAGCACGCCAACGCCGTGCGTGCGGCTCTGACGCGGGCGGGCTTGCTGTAACAGAAACCACGGGAGGGCGAATCGCCCCGCTCTCCCCTTTGTTCTTCCCTCAACCCGAACGGAACCCGTCCCATGACGACGAAACCGAAAATTTTTCCGTCCGCTTCCGAAACCGAATGGCAGGACGGTGCGCCGTCGTGCGTAGCCGTGGAAAGTGTCCTCATCGACGTTCGCACCTATCGGCGTCTCGCCTGCGCCGGGTGCGGCAAGCGCGGCATGAAAGTCGTTCCGCAGCATTGCGGCAGCCGGTATCGCCTCTTGTGCAGCTGCCGAATCTGTCGGCATCGGGAAACGATGTAACCCGCACGGCATTTCTGCGAAACCCCTTGCGGCCCTCGGAACCGCAAGGGGTTTTGCGTTTTGGGTCCGGTTAGTCCCACGGCGTCGGTCCTGGGAAATTGTTGAATACCCCTTCGGGCGCGTCCAGCACGTTGATGTGGTTACCGTCGGTGAAGCCCAGCATCTCGCCATATTCGCCGTAACCCTCATTGCCCAGCCAGGCCGCCATTGCCACGGCAAGAACAAGGTCGTCGTGCGGCCTCTCCCGCCAGGATTCAATATCCGCGCCCGCTGCGAGGGTAATCTTCGCATTGAAGTTGGGGAGTTCCTTCGCCAACAACGCCGCGTGCTTTAGCTCCTTGGCAATTTTGATCCGGCCCGACTGGAACAGCACCTTCAACACGGCAACAAGGTCTTTCTTCGGAACGAGGTGGTTGCCGTCTTCGTCCTTGCTCGCAAGGTGACCCGCCGTGATGAGGATGCGGTAAAAAGGGCCGTTCCCCTCAATCCTCCGGCGCTGGAACATCTGGAAAACGGCCTTGCCCACGCCGGTATGGTCGATGGCCAGAGGCGCGCCGATGAGCGGTGGTGTTGCCATCAGTTTGAGGGTTTCCGTTACCACGTCGCCGTAGGGCGTGCTTAGCTCGAACCGTTGCAGGTGGACAACGGAATAAACCGCCTGGTCGCGGTGGCCGGTCTTTTCCAGAACGGCCAGGGCGCTCGGGTCCGTCGTCTGGCCGATGTCGATGCCGGCCAGGAAATGGGTGGTCATGTCACGCCTCGAAGAACAACGCTTGCATGAAACGCCAGACCAGGAAACCATCTGCCTGATTGATTTGTAACCGCACGTTTACAACCGCCCAGAATCCCATGCCGGACGGCATAGACTGCGGTATCCGCGGCCGAAAGTAAACGCCATTGGCGGCGGCCCCGGCGGGGGATGCCGCTCGCCATACCAGCACGCCAGCGCGACGGCGAGAACCAAATCGTCGTGGTCTCGTTCGCGCCAGCTTTCCAGCGTCTCGTTGCCAGTGGCCAAGTTCACCTTCACGCGGAAGTTGACCAGTTCCCGCCCAAGCGCGGCGGCGTCCGGCAGCGTCGGCGCGATCTGAAATCGACCGGCTTGCACCAGCGTTTGCATGATCGCAACAAGGTCTTTCTTCGGGACCGACCAACCGCCTCCGGGCTGGGGACTGACGGCGTGTCCGCCGTGGATGACCACGGGCTTGAGTTCCATCGGCAAGTTTGCGGCGGCGATCATGTCCACCACGGGGCGGCCGCAACCCGTGGCGTCCACGGCGATGGGACAACCCGGCAACGGCGGGCGGGCGGCCAATTGGCTCAAGTCCATCACGATCTGCGTGTAGGGTGTGCCAAGTTTCCAGCGGTGCAAATGGCGGACGGCGTAGTGCCTCACCATGCGGCCGGATTCTTCGGGGTGAGGCTTTTCCGTGCGCTCGACGATGCAAAGGGCGGTGTAGTCCTGCGCCTGTCCCAGGTCCAGGCCGGCGATGTAGTCGGTGGCGTCCATCAATCACCCTCCCGTCGGGAACAGGGGTTTCAGGTCGTTCGCCATCGCCCGCCGAATTTCGTCCTCGGTAAACAGTGCGTCAATGGCGTCGCCGAACTCGCACATATACTCCATCGCGAACCAGCGCGGTCCCAAGACCTCTTCCTCTTCGCGCAGAAAGGCCGCACTGATCCGGGGGCAGTCGCGGGCGGTAACGCGGATGCGGTGCCACGCGCCCGCCCCCTGCCACGCCTCGAAGAACCAACCGACCTTGGCCCACGCCGACGAAAGGGCGATCAAGCGCCCGCGGCTCACGGCCAACATGGGGCGAATGGCGAAGTACAAAGGGTCGGGCACGCGGGCGGCCTCATCGATTACCAGCAACTTCACGGCGGAAAAACTGCGAACGGTGGTTTCCGTTCCGGGTAGACTCTCGATGCGCGAACCGTTCGCCAGTTCAAGGCGGGTCGCGTTCTCTCTGGCCTTGGCGTTGGCGACCGGCTTGCCGAGACGGTTCCAAAGGTCGATCACCTTGCGGAACAATGCCAGGCCGGCGCAGGTCTGGCTCTTCCCCGATTGGCGGGAAGCAAGGAGTAGCGTGCGCTGCGGGACCGACCGGAGCAACTCCGCCTGCCACGGGTCGGGGCGCAGGTCAGCGTCCGCCAAAATTCTCGTCGCGTCGATCTAAAAGCGGTCCGTCGCCGTCGGGCGGCCCGTCAGGATGCGGTTCTCCACTTGTCGCGCCCACGCGGGCATAGAGGTTCGCAAGGGCGGCGGCGCGATCGGCGTCGGAAAGCTCACCATGCTCTTTGCTCCCGTCCGGGTTCGTGGGTGCGATCTTCGTCGGGGGGAACAGCCCTTGAAGTTTCGCCTCGCTGTCAAGCACCGACAGCGCCGCGCGAATGTCCCCCTGGCTAACGGCCTTTGCGAAGAGATTCCGGCGTTGGGCAAGGTGCCGTTGCGCCAACCGCTTCCGGGATGACCGGCACGATTCCGCAATCATCTTGTTCGCCAACGAGAGGTAGCGCCATAAGGTCTTGTCGCTGAGCGGCTTTTCGCCTTCGGCCAGCGTCCAAACGGTGTCCGCCGTGGCCTCTTGCTCCCTCACAAATTCCCGCACGTTCCAGAACTCGGCACCGTCGAGCCGAATCTGCAACAGGTCTTCTACTCTTCGCGCGATTTGCGCTTTAGTCGCTCTCTGTTTTCCCTGCATAGCGGCTCACCAGCGCTTCCATCCAACCCGAATGCCAGGCATGAAGTCCCGCGTCGTTGATTAGCGCGAACTGTTCGCGTGCGCTGCCGTTGGAACAGCAATTTGCCGAACCCTCGATCACGAAGCGCGTCCCGTCCGCGAACGCCAACGTCATCACCTTGCAATGCGACGGGCAGCAAACGGCCGCTGTCCTCGACGGCGGAACTCCTCAACGGTTTCGCTCCACAAGCCGCCGTTGTGACTCCGAAAGAAGATCGAAGCGATTAGCGCCAGGTCGCCGATGCCGTTGGAATCCAACCACTGCAACATCGTCTTGAAGTTGCGCCGGTTGTACCCCAGCGTGCAAATTATCGCCTTGTCGCACCGTCCCCGCTTTTCGAGCAAGGCGTTCAAAACGTCGGTCATGTCCAGCCGGGCCGTCATAATCGCGTGAAGGCTTTCACCGGGTTCGGGCAGGTGGGCGAGCGTTTCCTTCGCTTCGCGGATTCCTGCCGCTCGCCGTACCTGCAAGCGCACAAGCGCCGGCGTCGGCAAGCCTTCGCCGTTGTCGTTGTCCTCGGCGTCGGGCCTGGTGCCGAAGCGTGGCTTGCGGACATTGAACCGCGCCATGGGGCATTACCGCCTTTTGCCCGTCGTGTAGGCGGTCCAGGCGTTTGACTTTGTGCCCTTTCCCGCCTTGCGGCTCTTGCCATTGGGTTTTGCTTTGGAGCGAACATTCGCCCCGAAACTAAAGGACGTATCCACCTTGGGCTTTGCCATGATGCACCTTCCTTCCTCTCAAAATAAACCGTGGGTAAACGAAAAAAGCTCGCAATCTCATTGTATCTGAAACTTCTGAAATCATTGATAAGTTAATCACAGCCGAATGCCGATTTAGCGTCCACGCCTTTCGTGTTGGCAGCCCTCGTGTTTGGTGGGTCAGTGACGGTAGGTGACGGTAATCCGAGAAGTTTCTTTCACACGCCCGCGCGGAGAATATCCCCGGAAGACCGTCACCTACCGTCACTGGCCATACTTGCTTGCAACCCTATGCCGTGGTAGAACCAGTTGCCGCCCGTGCCACGTTCGCTCTTGAAGCCTTTACCGTTC
The DNA here is from genome assembly GCA_038231495.1 of Gemmatales bacterium. Taxonomy (GTDB): domain Bacteria; phylum Planctomycetota; class Planctomycetia; order Gemmatales; family Gemmataceae; genus JBBRLG01. The sequence goes on from JBBRLG010000001.1 coordinate 25,577, forward strand.
ATGTAGTTACGAAATGCGGCAGCCGTCATTAGCTTGTCGCCAGACCAGCGTTGGTACGCTTCGTACAACAACGATGTTCTGACCTTCACGGCATCGTTGACGAAGCAGCAATCGTCAATAAAAGCATGAATCACGTCCTGTTCGGCGCGGTAAGCAGCGGTGGCCCCACTGACCTCCTCGGGTTCGGCTAGTCCGTCACGCTGCCAGTCGAGGCAGCCTTGTATTGCCCATGCCAGGATGCCGGACGACTCGGCTTTCAGCTTGGCCAAAAGCGTCTTGTCCTTTTCGTGGTCCGGGATGGTGACAGTGAAGGGGATGAGTTTGATGCGTCGCCAGACGGCGTAATCCGCGCCGCGCACCTGCGGCTTGTGGTTCGCGGCCAGGAAGATTTTTCCGGTCATCTCGAACTCGAAAAAGTCCTGTCGCATCTTCCGGGCCGTCACCGAATCGCCGCCCGTCAACTGCTTCATCAGGGCCTCGGCCAGTCGCTTTCCTTCATCCGTCTCGATGGTGCAAACGAATCGTTTACCGAACAAATCGGCGCGTTCAGTGGGATGGGCCTCGGTGTTCTTCGCCATCAGAAGTTCCGGCACGGCTTGATACCCGTACCCGCCAAGGATGTGCTTTGGCACGCCGAGATAGGTCGATTTGCCATTCGCGCCGCCGCCGTGGAGGAAAAACAGGCATTGCTCGCGCACGTCCCCCGTGAGGCTGTAGCCGGCTGTCCGTTGAAGGTAGGTGATTAGCGCTTGGTTGCCGTCCATGATGCGCTGCAAGAAGCGCAGCCAAAGCACGCATTGGGCGTTGGGATCGTATTCGACGGGGGCCAGTTTGGTGATGAGGTCTCTCCGCCGGTGTTCGCGGAGTTCCCCGGTTCTCAAGTCGATGGTGCCGTTACGGACATTGAGCATGAACGGGTCGCGGTCCATGTCCGCGGGCAGGATCGGTATGCCTGGCTCAGACGTGGCCAGCTGGAGACAAGCGCTGATTCGCCGCGCATCCTCCCACGACAGTAAATGCTTCAACTTCCGCGTGAGTTGTGGTAGCTCCTTCTTGCGTTCATCCTCATCGGCGAGCTTCCCCAATTCGACGATCTGGTGCGCCACCTCACCGTACAGCGAGGTTTGCGTTTCCTTTACCAGCCGAATAGCGGCGGCGGTGTCGTCCTCGGCCCATCGCGTGCCGTCGTAGATGTACGACTTCTTGAAAGGGTGACAGTATCGCCAATCCGCGCCGTGCCGGGCGACGACGCGCCGCGAGTTGCCCAGGTCAGTTAGGTGAAACTCGCGTGGAGTAACGCAAGCGTCGGTCTGCGGTTTGGTGCCGTTCTTGGATGGCGGAGCGCCGTTCGCACCGAAGGGGCTTTTGTGTCGGCCGCCGCGTGGCTCGTAACCGCCGCTTTGACCGTCGAGCGCCTTGGAAAGCGTTCGTTCGCGGTAGTCAGGCCGGTTCCATTTTGAGCGATACAGACCGCTCTGCGCGAACAGGTCGCAAACGCGCTGACGGTCGTAGTTGCACCACCACCCCAGGTGATTCACAAGGGCGAGGTCGGCTTCGGAGCCGGACTTGTAACCCGACGCATCTCCGTGCCATAGGGTGCGAATGCGGCCTCCGTTTTTCGAGCGAAACATTCGCTCTAGCAGGTCGGCGTCGGCCAGGTCGTGGGGCGTGCTACCGCTCCGGGAGTTGCCGTTGCTCTCCGCCTTGCGCTCTTCGCCGAATTGGTCGTTGTGGATGCGGCGCAAGGCGTCCTGGCGTGCTTCAATGGTAAGCGGCGTGCCAGGGATGTGCTGGCCGGTGACAGTGACGTAACGGCCCGTCTCGTAGTTCTCGTAGTGGCCTTTCTTCCGACCATGCCGCGGCAGCGTGCCAAGAAGGAAAAGGGGAACACCAGTTCCCGAAGGCGAAACTTCGCTGTAAGTGTTCAGGGCGTCGATGATCGCCATTGCCCACGGCTCGATGGTCCCGGTTATCGCATCGCGGCAGTGGTCGAGGTCCACGCCGATCAGGTGGAGTGGGGCGTCCACGCCCTTACTGTCCTCCGGCCCCATCTTCAATGACAGGGCAAAACCGATACCGTCGTACCTGCCTTGCCCGGTGACGGGGTCGTAGCAGTCCCGATGGTAGGCTTGAAGGGCAACGTCAAAGGGCGACCACGTTTTTCGGTTCGTGCTACTGCCCGCGCTGCCCGTGCGTGCGTTGACCGGCGGCTTATCGTAATCAATCTCGCCGGTGTCCTTGTCAACTTCTTCCACGTACCCCCAAACAAGCCATTGGTCCTGTGCTTTTAGGAATTCGGGGATGGCGTCGGCAATTACCCGCATCCCCTTGGGTCTGGTAGGAATATCTGCGGCAGCGGACTGGCCGTTTACTGGATCGTCGCAATTGTCGGCCTCGGCGTTTAGGGTCATTTTACGGCCCTTCTTTCCGCCGCTTTGATCGCATCCCAGGTCCGCGCGTCGGGCATTCCTGCTTTGATCCACGCTTTGACTTCCTCGGCGTCCCAACGCAACTGAGAACCAAGTCTGTGTGCTTTCAACAACTTGCCGGACGCGCGAAGTCGGTGAAGCGTTGCGGGCGACGTTCGCAACTGAAAACACAAATCATTAGTGTCAAACGTCAGTGGCGCGCCCTGCGAGTCGTTCGGGGGTTGCTCGGAGGGGATAACGGTTGCCAGCTTCACGACGTTATTCATGGCCGTCCCCCTTCCGGCAGGAGCGGCGGGCGTCGATGGCGTTCAGTTCGTGCCGGACCATTGCCACGGCCTTTCGGTCGTAAAGGCGAAGAGTTCCGGCGCGGGCGGAGGGGTTAATGTGTGGTCGTGTGGCCAGTACATGCAGAACGCGATGCAGGGGGACGCGCAGTTCGCCGGCGATAACGCCAGGAGTAATCAGGCGCGGGGCGGTCTTTGCGATACTCACGGTCGCTCCTTTCAGGTCGGGACGTGGTGCCCTTTCTGAAAGACAGCGCTCACAGGGGCTTTTGCGGAAGTGCTTTGGTGGAAAGGGAATAAAACTTGTGAGCGCTCACAAAGAGGCCGCGAGCGCTCACAAACTAGGACGACTACAGGCGCTTTCGGGAGCGAACCACCCGCGGCCGCCGGTCCTTCGGATCATCTTCTAAGGGGCTAGGCTCGTGGTCGGCTTCCTGTGCGGAGAGTAGTTGCTGCTGCTCGGCGTCAGACAAATCATCCCACTTCGGCTTAGGTTGAGATTGCTCCTCGGCGGCAACTAACTGTTTTAATACTTCGTCGCGAGTCCCTTCCCCCTTCACGGCCTCAAGATCGTTGGTAAAGCTCACGGGAGCGGGGGAGGGCTGAGACGGCCGATTGCCGATCCGTCCGGCAAGGCGGAGCCTTTGCTTTTGAGCCTTGGGATAGAGAGGGGTTTTCGTCCACGTCTCGAAACTGCATCCAATTCGTGTCGCTTGCTTTCGCGTGGACAACAGAAAGAACTCCCCCTTCATCCGCCTTGCCAACTCCATCGCTTTCTTATTCGCTTCCTCCACCGTCATGCGACCCGACTTTTTATTTTCGCCGGAGGCACGGCCCATGCTTATCCGGTCGAAAAGCCGCGCGAAGTGGTCAACACGGTCGTATGCCGGGTAGAGACGGTTGACTAGCACAACGCATGGTCCACCTTTTTCCTTTGCGGCCTCTTCTGCTGAAAGTCGGCCGAGGCGAACCGCGTGTTCCCACAACAGTAGATCGGTGCAGCCCTCTGCCAGTTGCTTGGCGGCTTCCTCCGCCTCGCGCTCCCGACCATCGCCAAGGCTTCGTCCGGCAGCCCAGCAATCCGCAACCAGTTCGAGCAATTGGTTTTTCATTTCCGCGCGAAACTCGGTCGTTTGCGGCGAGCGCTCGCGCGGTGACTTGAGGTCCCGTGCCAGTTCTTGTTCGCGGATTTGCAAAACGAGCGCGCAAAGCTGGCGGAAAGGATTCGGTTTAGCGGGTTGCTCCACCGGACGACGGGTTGGAGTCTCCGTTTCTTCAACCAACTTCGCCCACCACTGACACATCTGGGGCGTTGATTCGATCAGGCAATCCTCGAGGGCTGCCGACTCGTTAGCGTTTGGCCACATGGTCCCGCCACTTCGCCCGCGCCTATCGAACGTAAAAACGGGGGCATCGGGACCGGGTTGCCGGACCTTTATCATTCCCTGGCCGATTAGCTGACGGATGGCCGCTGCTGCCACGTCTTTCGGTTGCCCTCGATCCCGGAGGGCTTGAATTATTTGAGAGTACCGAACGACTTTCAAACCCGGTGCGGGATCAGGTCCGGGGTTATCCGAAGCGTTAGCCATGTCCGCGAGCGCCGGCGGAATGAGGCGCATCGCCGCCTGCGTAAGTGCTTCTGGCGGGTTAAAGAATTCATGCTGGGTGTCGGTGAGTGAATGCAATTCGCCCGGACCGGACAGGGTATCGTCGCTCATGAAGTGTCGCTCCTTCTCAGAAGTGCCGCAACCGCCCTCCCGCTTCTGAGTTCGGGAAGACGGCGCGGCAAGGATGCACCTTCATTGTTCGGGCGGTGAAGAAGGGAATCAAGGGCCGTCACTCGCAATACCGAACCGCTCATTTGATTTTACGGAGTGTTGCCAGTGCCTCGGCCACTTCGCGGCCCTTCGCTTCGATCAGGTCGAGCAGTTCTTCCGGCGTCCGCTTATCGACCACCGTTCTTGCGTTCGGGTTCACCGCCTTCAAATCGTAGTTCTTGGCCTCGCTGACCGAACGCTCGACGGTCCAGCTGCGGTCACTGTCGCCGCGTTCGGGTAGCAGGCGGAAGAAGTCTTCAAAACGGTCGAGCATGAACGGGGTTTTCTTGCCAACCTTGATGTCGGACAGGTCGTAATACCAGATGCGTTCCGTCAGCCGGCCCTTGGTGAAAAACAGCAAGTTCGTTTTCACCCCCGCGCCGGCCGCGGTGAACACGCCGCCGGGCATACTCACGATGCACCACAGTTCGCATTCGTCGAGCAAGTTACGCTTCGTCTGCACGAAAGCCAATTCGTTCGTGCGGAACAACACGCCCTCATCCAGCACGATTCCGCACCGGCCCCCCGGTTTCAAACTTTCGATGACGTGTTGCAGGAACAAAACCTGCGTCGCGCTGGTCTTGTAGGGGAAGCGCGTTTGCGCCTCCTTGCCTTCTTTGCCGCCGAACGACGGGTTCGTCAACACCACGTCGAATTGGCCGGGAGCGTCTTGAAACAGGCCGCCATAGGTCTCGCCGCCCGTCAGCGTGTTGCCGTGCCAGAGGTTCGGCTAGTCGATGCCGTGAAGCACCAGGTTGGCAAGGGCGATGGGGTAGACAAGGTTCTCTTTCTCGCGGCCGAAAAAAGTTTGCCGCTTCAAGATGTCGATTTGCTCCCCGGTCGCCGTCGCCCCGACCTGGGCGCGCATGAACTCGTTCGCCTGTGCCAAAAAACCGCCGGTCCCGCAACACGAATCGTACACCGTTTCGCCGACCTTCGGCGCGATGACGCGGACCATCGCGCGGATGATCTCGCGCGGCGTGAAGAACTGGCCGCCGTCGTTGCCCTTCTCGCCCATTTTCAGGAGCAAGCCTTCGTACACCTGGGAGAGCGTGAAAACGTGCGTCGGGTCGGTGCGCTCGTTGCTGATTTCGTGAACCTTGTCCAGCACGTCGAGAAGGTTGCGCTCGGTGTCGATGCGCGTCCGCTCCACGCCCGACATGATTTCGCTAATGACCTTCTGCCGCGGCGTCGCGTTGGGTTTGTCGCGTAGCGTTTTCAAATGCGGCAACAGGTCGGTATTCACGAACCCGAAGAAGGCACCCAGCGCCCCGTTTTGCAACTCCTGGCGTTTCGGCCCTTGAGGGTCGGCCCAATCCTGCCAGCGGTACGGCACTTCAAGCGAGGGCGTGAAACCCGCGCCGACGGCTTCGGCTTCTTCGGCCTCGCGGGCCTCGCGCTCGTCGAGGATGCGCAGGAACAGAATCCACCGAGGGCGTGAAACCCGCGCCGACGGCTTCGGCTTCTTCGGCCTCGCGGGCCTCGCGCTCGTCGAGGATGCGCAGGAACAGAATCCACGTCAATTCGGGGACGTACTGCAACGCGCCGGCGCAGTTCGAGCGCCGCATGATGTCGCAAATGGATTTGATGGCGGAGTTGACGGAGGCTTGCGAGGTCAGAGCCTTGCCGTTGCCGTTGCTGCGTTTCTTGCCCATCGCGTTAGTGAGCCTCGCGCTGGACTTGTTCGATGTATTCCGTCACGTTTTCGGGCCGAACCGCCTGGACATGGTACTCTTCCAGGACGCCGAAAACTCGCTGGCGAAGACGGTCGTTCCGGTCGGTCGGTGCAAACGTCGTCACAACCACCAGTTTTTGATCCCGACCATCCGCCGTCAGGTGCTTGGCCAAGAGGTCGCCTTCCACCGCAAGAACCATCGCCGCGTTTTCCGCCGAACTTTCCTTGGCAGGGAAGTAGTACGGCTTGACGTAATTTATCAACCCGTTTTCGTAAACGTAGGGAACGTTGATGCGCTTCTCCAAAACGGGAACCTCAACCGAGACGTTAAGGCGCGCACGCTTGTCCCGCTTAAGGTTTCGGAAGAGTGCTTCCAATTCGGGGACAAGGGGGGGCCTTCGTCGCGCGCGGGGTCTTGCCGGCTCGATAACCAGCTTTTGAAAAAGGGCTTCCAGTTCTTGTTGCGGTTCGTCCACCACAAGGGAGCGGGGTTCGCTCAAACGCACGTTATCGGCGCGCGCGCCAACGAACCGCTCCAGGTCTTCCTTTGACCGCGGCCGGTCGTCGGTTTTTTCTAGGCGATAGACTAACCCGCGCTTCGCCGCGTCGAGGGCGCGCGGGTGAAACGCCTCTTTGCCGAAAACCTTCTTTACCCGGTCGTTCCCGTCGATCAGCTTGACCTGAACAAAATCAGACGCGGGGCAGAAAAGCAGTACGCCGACGTTTACCGCTTCCAGACGGGACGGGTCGGGGCAGAACTGAACCAAACTGTAGTAACCGGGTTGCGGGTGCATGGTTGTGCGTCCAGAGGGGTTGGAGCGTACCCCTATTGAAACCTACGGGCATAGGGCGAGCAACTGTTTTATTACCTCATCGGCCACAAAGACGGCACGGCGACAGATTAACCGTTCCCACACGGGCAGAACGGCCGATGGAACCTCCCATTCACGCGGAACCCGAGCGAGGATTTCGTTGACGGTTTGGGGGTCGATCTGTCGGAGCCGGCGACTTGACTCTTCAAGAATTCCAGGTCGCAGCCAGTACAGGAAGGCAGGAAACAGGCCGTACAACCGGCCGTCCCTCTCGTGGTCAATGTCCGCCATCCTTTGGCTCAGGTCGCTGCCGCACGTGAAACAATGCGTGTGGTCCATCGCGACGAGTTGGCACCGCTCGGCGGGGAGGTTTTCACTGCTCAGGTATACATTATTGTAGTTCACCTTCCGCATTGCTAGGTCAGGAGGATGGCGGTCGCAGTTCAGCGCCCAGTTGTCGAACACGACAAGACGCGAAATGTCGTCGGGATTCTCCAGTGTTTCAAGCTCGACGGGATCGCCGCTCCACGTTCGGCCAGGACAGTCGCGGGCAACGAACGCCGGGCCGGGTTGGGCCTGGCCGCCTCGCCGAAAAGGAATTTCGGGAGCCTCGCCAAGAACCACCGTGGCATTATCGAACGTCGGCAAGCCAAACCATCGGGCCAAAGCCGTTGCCACCAGTTCGCACGCCAACGGATGCGGCCCTTGGCGATTGCCCAGCGCCTTGATGTACGCTTCCCCGGCAGCGGTTTCGATTCGGGCCGTCCCCATGCTAGTGTCGTACCCTTCGATGAAGCGTTTAACGCGCGTGGGTTGCCAGGGCGGCGCGACGGGTTGACTCAAACCAACTCTCCTTGAGTCGAGAAGAAAGATCAGGGTATGAGGATGTCAAGCGTTTGCCGCCGGAGGTCGTCGATGTAGCTCGCCAATCCTTCCCGGACTCCGGCCTCGGTCGCGGACAGGCCGGAGCCAAAGACGGCACGCAAGGCCGTGTCACAGTGACGGCCGGGCACGACTTTCGTGAGGACGGGAGCAAATCCCAGCCCGTCGATGATTCGGAGGATGGTTTGCTCGAAACAAATAACCCGGCCTTGCAGCCGACCCCGGACCCGCTCGCAGACTTCGCCGGCGGCACTACAGAGAGCGACCAAACTGCGCTTGTCACTCGTGACCAGCCGGCAATCGGCGTAGGCTCCGGTTGCCGAGAACAGCACGGCCTCACCGGTGTCGATGCCCAGGATGTCGTTGAAGGCGAGTTGTTCGTCCGGCGGCGGCGCTACGTCGATCACGCCAACCGCGTCGAAGAAATGCCGGAGCCGTTCGTATTCGGGTTCACCCGGTCTTACCCTTCCCTTCCCAGGTTTTTTAGGGCTGATAAGCTTGTGAACGGCGGAGTTCAGGACCAAGATTTCGGCGGAGGTAACACCAAGGGCAGCAACCGCCTCGCCCAAGAGGTCGCAGCAAGCCAGTTTCAGGATAACGTCATTGTCCGTAAGGCAGATCATCCGGCGTGCCCGTGGCGCGTCACCCGCATAAGGAACTCGCTGCTGTCTTCGGGGAGCCGGGACCAATCCAGTTGGTCGGCCAGGGCCGCCCGGATGGTCTGGATCGCATCGGCGCTCGGGTCCAACCGCTTCAGGGCCGCATTCGCTACGGCATAAAAGCCCGCCCCCATCGCATGGGCATAGTTGAGAACGACGTGCCCGGGGTCGATCTTTTGCAGGCGTCCGATTCGCCTCGCCTCATCGGCAAGGGCTTGCGCGTTCGGCCACCGACCGGCGGCGCGAAACTGGCGCGTCGCGGAGCCGGTGAGTAACTCAATCGCAAAGGAATTGGCCTCCATTTCCTCCGCGTCCAGACTCTCCTCGTCTACGCGGTCGTCTAGTAATGCTCCGTCATCCACTATGTGACCGCGAGCTATGTGGCCGATTTCGTGGGCCAGGATGAACAACTGCCACGCCGGCGCCTTTTTGCGGTTGCACAAAATGACCACGGGGCGGCCGTTGACTCGGGCGGCAAACCCATCGGGTCGGCGGCAACTCTTCGGAAAGTGATCCAGGTGCAAAACCGGGATGCCGGCCGACCAGCAAAAGTTGAGGAGTTCCGGAAGGCCAACCCAACGAGCACCATCAAGGATCGTCTGGCGAATCTCGGCGGGGTCCGCGGAGATAGGCAGGGAGGGGGATTCCATCGCCTCGGCTGCCAGTTGGGCGGCCCGCGTTGCCAGCATCCGACACAGGACCAACTCATCCTCGCTAACGTCCGCGCGTTTCTTGTATCTGCACGAACCGAATTCGCGGAGCCGCACCGGAGCCGCCTCGTCTTGTAGACTCGCAAGGTCGAGACCCAGGTGGCGCGAAAGAATTAGCAGAGCGTGGGCGTAACCGGCAGGGTTCGACGCGATTTCGTCGTCCCACCAGCTGGGCAGGGCCGTATCCCGGATGTACTTTCGGCTCAGGCCGGCTCGGCTGAGCCGAGCGTACAGCGGCGACATGGGGTTGACCGTAGACAAAGCGTTTTTCCTCCCCGGCGTATTGACGGCAAGCCTCCTCGCAATGGGTTGATGGTCGTGATGAGTCGAAGGGTCCGATCCGTGACTTGACAAGCTTCGTCTCTCATTATACTGCCTGGACGGTCAACGTCGATACGGGGTTCCCCACGCGAGAATAGCCGGGAGCGGTGTCGATCCGGGCCGTTCCCAGGCGCGTGGATGACCAGGGTGTCGGGACGGGTTGACTCATGCCAACTCTCCTTGAAACGCGCGACGGAGAAGGGCGGCGGGTAGAGCAGCGATTGCCGAGAGTTGCGATTCAACCGCGGCCCGCGCTTGAGCCACGGTTGCCAGCTGCTTCGTTAACCCCTCAGCGATTCGCCGTTGCCTCTCGATCGGCGGCAGTTCAATCTCGACCGCCGCAACTTCTTCCGTTCGGATGCGGGGAAGTTGACCCGGCGTTTGATCGACCGGCGCTCGGTTCAAAAACGTGGGACTGCGCATAAACCACGAAACGAAAGTTGCGTCCGCAACGTCAGGCTTGAGACAATAAACGTATTGATCGACGGAGCAGATACCGTCGAATTCGGCTACCCAAACTTTGTTCAAATAGGGGCGCAAATATCCGTAAACGATGTCTCCCTTGCGGAATTGAGGCTTCCGCCCGGTAAGTCGAGCCAGATCCGTTTCGACTGCACCGATACGGACCCCTGTTTGCGATTGAACATGCTCAAGGCCGACAAACGTGGCACTGCCCGATGGGCTGTCATACGGGTGAATTACTTCTTTGCGAAGCGCGAGAATATCCCCCAGAATTTTCTTCGGCCACGCCCGACGGCCATGACTGTCGAACACTTCTCGCAGATACGCGGCGGGGAGTGACTGTGCCGCCTTCAAGCGGACTTCGGCGGCGGTCCGTGCCCGTTCCACTGTGGCCAATTGATTCGTCAGCTTGGCGGCAAGGCGTTCCTGTTCTTTTGGTGACAGCAAGGGAATCCTGAATTCTTCGATCAGCGATTTTGTCAGCGCCTGTCGCGTCGCCCCGGCCTGCGTGTCTGAAATGAATTTCTGAAAGCCTGGCGTCGAGATCAGCAGAGACAGGTAATGTGGAGAAAGGTCGGGCTTGCAGCGAATGATGCTGACGTGCTGATTAACATTTGCCGGGCAAAGTTCGGCTGGCACGACACACACGCGACCGATGGAAGCCCCCGTGATGTTTAACAGCACATCACCCGGTTCGACGCGGCTGGTTTTCATCTCGGCATCTTGCTCGACCGAAACGAACGCTAGTCCTTCCCGGCTAAACCGATTAAAGTGGACGTTTTGGCTCCTGATAAGGGGAATTCCGCTCCGCTGGTATGTCGCGTGGCCTCCGAGTGGCGTCAAACCGCTTCCGATTTTTGTCGTCAAATCTCCAAGCCGACCCCATCGCCAACCGGAGCGCAGTGGTCGCTCGGTTTCCCCGTTTCCGTACTGCATTACCTCACTCATGCCGCGAACATCCTTTCCTTCGTCTCGCGTAGCAAATCAGCCGGCTTGCCCGCGATCTTGAGCGCGTCGAGGCCGCCCGCCGTCCGTACTTCGGGTGTTTGGAATACTTGCGGGTTCTCTAGCCCCTCGGTGCCGCCGCGCTCGAACTGCGATGCAATCGCTCGCAAGGTAGCCGCGGTGGTCGGCGGCAGCTTGCCCAGCCAGGCGGCGTGTTTGTAGGTGAAGGCCGCGGTTCGTGCCTCGCGGGTCCGCGCCGCCGCGCCGTAGGCCAGTTCCACCAGCACGTCGTACAGGTCGTATTCATCCATTTCTTGAAGCTGGCGCACCAAAAGCGCCGACCGGCCCGCGTCCGGCAATCGGCCCAACAACAGTTGGCGATCCGCCGGAACCACCCAACGGGCGCGAAACTTGTCCAGCGTGTCGGCTTCTTCCAGCACCTTCGCGGCCAGCTTCTGCCGGTAAACCTCGACGGTCACGGGCAGTGCCTTGCCGTCCACCATCGTCAGAATGAGCCGGCCCGCGTCGCTCACCTGCACGTCGAAGCCTTCCACCTGAACGATCAACGGCGGCGGGTCGGTAGTGCCGCCCCCGGTCGGTGGCGTTTTCGGAGCGCGCTCTACCGTCGCCTTGGTACGGAACTCCTGACCGAACAACCGCGTGGCGTTGGTGTAGTCGTACAGCCGGAACATCAGTTTGCCGCTTGCGGGGTCGAGGCGCGTTCCACGACCGACCATCTGATAGAAGCTGATCGGCGATTCGACATACTTGAAAAACACGATGTTCCGCACGCACGGCACGTCCACGCCGGTCGTCAGTAGATCGACCGTCGTGGCGATGAAGTGGTGCCGGGCACCGCCGCGCAGGTCCGCCAGGTAGTCGCCTCCGCCGCTGGCGGCCGTGCATTTGAACGCGAACATATCGAGCGGCTTGCGGTTGTTGGTCTTGCACCAGTCGGCGTAAAGGTTGTTCAGCGTGATGGCCACTTCTTCGGCGTGCCGGTCGCGGGCGCAAAAGATGATCGTCTTTTGCTCCGGTCCTCCGGTGTCGAGAAGGTGTTGGAACAAATCCAGGCACATCGCCAGCACTCGGTCTGGCAACAGGATGCGGTTCTCGAAGGAAGTCTTTTCGTAGAGATGGTTCAACTGATCGGCCGTAATGGGCTGGCCGGTGGTGGCGTTGATGAACTTGCGCGCGAGAATGGCATCCTTCGTGATGCCGGTGTCGTCGATGTTGACGGTGCCTTTTTGAATGGCGCAGGCGGCAAGGTAGCCGTCCTCGATGCCCTGGCTCATGTCGTATTCGTAAACCGGCGGGCCGAAGTACCGCAGGTTGTCGGCGTTGATTTTCGCGTCGGCCTTCGCCTGGTCGGTGTTTTCGGCGCAAATGATCTGCCGCGGCGTCGCGGTCAGGCCGACTTGAACCGCGTCGGGGTTCATGGTCAGAACCTGCGACCACTTGCCCCAGGCGGAGCGGTGGCATTCGTCAATGACGATGTGGCTGAAGTAGTTCGGCGGGTAGTGCGTGGCAAGGAAATTGGCGTCGGCGTCGTCGGTGTCCACGTCGAGCGTTTGGTAGGTCGCGATGACCACGCGGGCGTTCTTTTCGGGGTTGCCCGCCCCGGCAGCGGCGGCGTCGTTACCGAACACGGCCCGAAACGCGCCCAACCCCTGGTTGCGTAGTTCGTCCCGGTCGCAGACGAACAGCGCCCGGCGCAACTGGCCGGCGTCGGCGATCCGCTTCAAGAGGTTCACCGCGATGAATGTCTTGCCCGAACCCGTGGCCAGCGAGAGCAAAGCGCGTTTCTCGCCCTTGGCCACCTTTTCCAGCACGGCCCGAATCGCGGCGTCCTGGTAATACCGCCGCGTCGCCTCTCCGCCGACGTAGCGGGTCAATAGCGGTTGGGCCGGCGGGTCGTTCAGGCTGAACCCCATGCCGGCTTCGTAGCGGGCGCGCAGCTCGTCCGGGGTCGGGAACTCCGCCAACGGCTTCGCCTTGCTCGTCTGGCCGGTAAGCCGGTCGTACTCGACGAAAAGATGCCCATTTGAGGAAAAGACGAACGGCACGTTCAGCCGCTTGGACGCGGCGTAAGCCTTCGCTTGCTCCAAGCCGTGCGCGGGCGCCAAGTCCTCAGCCTTCGCCTCGATCAGCCCCACGGCGACGGGTTGCGATCCGGCGGTGACGCGCACGCGCAGGGTGTAATCGACGCGCCCCCTGGCGCGACGGCGTGGTTTACCGTCGATAACCTCGATGGTCCCCGCGGTCTCTTCGCGTTTGATGTGTGCTTCGGTCCACTGCCGGCCGTAAAGGGCCGGATCGACGAGTTTCGCGCGGGTGTCGGCTTCGTTGAATCCCATGCGGCCAACCTTGCTTCGGAGCATCGGCGGTGAACTGCCCAGCAATCCCGATTGCGGTCGCTGCTCCGAGAAGCGCGATTATCAAGGGGCGTCGGCCGATTGTCCAGCATCGGAGTTCAAAATTCCGGCAACGGTAAGGCTTTGAAGGTGTGAACAACAGTGCCTGGCAAAGCTGAAGCGCCGGCGGGCGGCATCATTTACTGATCCGCCCGCCGGCGCTTTGTTCGGACGCGATTCTCACCGGACAGGTCAAACAAGGGCAGGTTCTAGTTCTTTCCTTCGCACGCGAACCGACTTCGTATCCCGTGCGAGTCGCTGGAGGATGGCGCTCTTGATGTGCGCGGGCAAGTCCGGCCACGCCTCGACGACGCGGGCAAGGTCTGGGCACAACGCGGGGGAGTCGTTTTCGGGAAGGGGTGCAACGCGGGGTGCAATGGCAGGAACGGAGTCGGCGTTAATGCGTTAATTTGTACCAAATTTGCGGATTTTTCCTGTGACTCCGACGCATTATAGTCGATGTGAATAACGGAACAGTCTGTCCGGTATGCTTGAGTACCTCCGTTTCCGCAAGCGTGGAACGACTGGAGCAGACGCCAAAGGCAGTGTCTTGATGCAACGATTAGGCCGACTTTCGCTTCGATCGTGCCTCGTACTGCTATTGGGGGTACAGACGGGTTGTACAGCCCTACCTGACTTACTCCCCACGCAGTTGTTGGAGGCAATGCCACCTCGCCAGCCTGCCCCAACTAGCAGGACTGGCTCCGGGGCACAAACCATTGCTTCGCAGCGCGTGGAGCGGGCCTCAGCCGTCGAAGTCCCCCCTAATGCAGCCGGACCCTTTTTCGTCGGCCAGACCGAGTTGTCCGCAGAGGCGTTAGTCCAACAGGTTCTTGCCCGGAACCCCTCCTTGGCCGAGATCTCCGCTGCGGCGCGCGCGGCCCAGGCCCGGTATCCCCAAGTCACTTCTCTTGAAGACCCCATGCTCGGCGTCCAGGTTGCACCGGGGGCTTTCGGCTCTAATACCGTCGATGGGGGCTACCGCGTTGAAATATCCCAGAAGTTGCCCTGGCCGGGCAAGCTTGACGCCCGCGGGCAAGGCGCGATGGCGGAAGCCCGCGCCGCCGGCAGCGATGTCGAGGATATGCGGCTCCAACTCACGGAAAACGCCCGGGCCGCCTTTTTCGATTACTACGAAATCGAGCGCGCACTGGAGGTAAACCGCGAAGGTCTTGAGCTACTGGACAAGTTCCACGATGAGGCCGAAAGCCGTTACGAAAAACGGGCTGGAGAACAACAAGAGATTCTTCAAGCGGACGTGGAAATCGGCACTCAACGGGAGCGCCGGCTCACGTTGGACCGACGGCGAGAGGTCGCCATCGCACGGATCAACACGCTTCTGCATGAGTCCCCCGACGCCCCGTTGCCCCCGCCGGCAAAGGATGTATCCCGCGATTCAGCTGTGCCGGACGTGGTGGTCCTGCGGCAGGCGGCCCTGGAACACCGGCCCGACTTGCATGCGTTGGCCAGCCGGATCGCGGCCGACCGGGCGGCGGTTGCCCTGGCGAAGAAGGAGTTTTGCCCGGACGTGGAGCTGATGGCCGCTTACGACTCCATGTGGCAAGAACGACCGCTGCGATCACAGGTCGGAATCCGGGTGAACCTGCCCGCACAGGTTTCACGGCGCTACGCGGCCATTGCGGAGGCACAAAGCCGCGTGGCACAGCGAGAGGCGGCACTGGCGCGGCAAACGGACCAGGTGAACTTTCAAGTGCAAGAGGCGGTGGCGCAAGTCCACGAGAGCGAAAAGATCGTGGCCCTCTTCGAGTCGAAAACCCTCCGCGCTTCCCGCGAGAATGTGGAAGCCGCTCGCCGGTCGTTTGGCGCGGGAAAGATTCCATTTCTGAGCCTCATCGAAGCACAACGGAATCTCGTCATGGTCCAAGATCGGTATTACGAAGCGATCGCCTCCCTCGGTCGTCGGCGGGCGACTCTGGAGCGCGTGATTGGTGGGCCATTCGACGCACCAACGCACGCGGGAGAACCCGGTTGTCACGTTCCCCTGTCCGCTGGAGTTAATCACCCCTGAACCGCTGACAGCGCCGCACCGGTTTCTTTCGCCTCTTTATCCTTGCGGGCTTTCTCTTCTTGCAGCTTCAGCCAACGGGCGCGGCGGACCCAGTAAAACCGGACCGGCAGGAAGATGTCCACGACCTCGTCCGCGATTAGCAGCCCGCCCAGCACCGGGACCGCCATCGGTGCGATGATCTCGGCACCTACCCCGGTGGCCCAGAGCATCGGCGCGAGGGCGATGATCGCCACCCCCTCGGTCAGCAGCTTCGGCCGCAGGCGGTGGACCGCCCCCTCGATCACCGCCTGCCGCAACTCTTCCAGCGACTCGATCTTTTCCAGGCCGCCGCGCTTGTCGATGGCCTCGCGCAGGTAGACGAGCATGATGATGCCCGTCTCCGTCGCCATGCCGAAACAGGCGATGTAGCCAACCCACACCGCCACGCTGAACTCCAGCGGCGGCGCCGACCAGCCGTGGATCAGCTTCGGAAAGACGAACTGAAAGAACACGCCGCCGGCCAGCGCCTCAGGAACCGCCAAGATCATCAGGCCCGCATCCGCCAGGTCCTTGTACGTCAGGTAGAGGATCACGAAAATCAGCACGATTGCCGCCGGGAAGACGAACCGCAACGTTTGCGCCGCCCGAACCTGGTGCTCGAATTCGCCGCTCCATTCGATGTGAACGCCTTGCGGGATGCGGACCTTGTCCGCGACGGTGCGCTGCGCTTCGTCCACGAAACCGACCATGTCCCGGCCGCGCACGTTCAGGGTGACGTAGTTGAGCAGCTGGCCGTTCTCGCTCTTCATCATGGCCGGCCCCTCCACCAGGTACACGTCGGCCACGTCCGCCAGCGGCACCTGGAGCGGCTTCCCCCCGGGGCCGGCGTGCGGCGGCGCGGCCTGGTGTTGCGCGTTGCCGGTAACTCCGGGTGTCGTCATTGCAGCGTCAACCTTCGGCGGCGGGGTCATCGCCCCCGCTCCGCCGTCCCCCACCGTTTTCGCCATGCCTCCGGTCACGAGGAGCCGCCGCACGGCCTCCTCGTCTTCGCGCTGGGAGCGGGCGTACCGGAGGCGAACGGGGAAGCGCTCCCGGCCCTCCACCGTCTGCGTGATCGTCTGACCGCCAAGGGCCATTTCGACCGTGTTCTTGATCTCCTCAACCGTCACGCCGTAACGGGCCGCCTTCGCCAGGTCCACTTCGATTTGGAGGTAACCCTTGCCCATGACCGGGGCGGCAACTACGTCGCGCGCGCCGTCGATCGGCTTGAGCGCAACCTCGATGTCTTTGCACACGCGATCAATGGTCTCCAGGTCGGGGCCGAACACCTTGACGCCGATGTCGGTGCGCACGCCGGTGGAAAGCATTTCGATGCGGTTGATGATCGGCTGGGTGAAGATGTTGCTCCACCCGGGCACCTGAAGGACGCGGCCGAACTCGTCGTCTACCAAGTCCCCCTTCGGCCCACTTTGGCGACGCCAGAAAAATACCCGCGCGGCAAACGGTTTCTGTAATTCGTCCTTTGACGGGGCGAAGGGTGCGAAGGCATCGTCTCCGCGGTCGCGCTTGCCAAGTTGCGCCTGGACGGCGGCCGCCGCAAACCGTTTGGTGTCCGCGCCGCGGGCCGCGCCGTCGAGCAGACCGACATTCCCTGCGGCCTTGGCGACTTCCTCCAAGGCCAGCCAGGTGTAGGCTTCGACGCCCCAATCAAACAACTCCCAATCCACCTTCGCGACCCGCTCCCGCCAGACGGCGGAGCGCTTGCCTTCGATCGCTTTGAGGATTTCGCCGGCAAAGGTTTTAGGCGGGCTACCGAGGAGTTCGCCCACCAGTGTGACGGCAGCAGGCAGCGCCTTTTCCTTGAGAGCCAGCGCTTCCGCCTGGTCGTCGATGGCGCCGACCGTTTTCAGTCGGCGGGCGATCTCCTGACTGAGGCGCGTTGCGTCTTCCAGGGCCGGATGTTTGGCAAGGGCTGTGCCGTAATCCGGTTGCAACCGGGCCGCCAGGCTATCGATCTCCTCGTCCTCCTTCACGCCGTCCGGCCAGTGCAGCGCGCCCGCCTTGCGAATGCGGCCGACAACCTCTCCCACGGCATAGCGCGTCAGGAGCGGACTTAAATCGCGCTCAATGTCACGGAAGCGTTGGAGCGCCAGTTCCCGCATGACCTCGTCGAACCGTTCTACCGCCTTTTGGGCGGCGTCGGTAACCAGGCTGTCGCGGTCGTCCTCGGGGGCCGGCGCGATGCGAGTCACGAAGCCGCGCTCCTCCAGCAACGCCAAGGTCGCGCGCGTTTGCCGGCCGGCGTCGTCGAAGCGGAGGACACGCCGCGGCCACAGTTCGTAGGGCCGGAAGTTGACAAACGTCTCCACCATATCGAGCGGCGCGGGGTCGGTCGGCGTGTCCGCACGGCCTGACTTGCCGACGACCGACTCGACCTCCGGGAAGCCGCGCAACAGGCCATCCCGGTGTTTGAGGTCGTCTGCCGTCTGGGTAATGCCCGCGCGCGGAATGGTGACCGGCATGTCGAGCGTGCTGCCCTCGTCCAGCGGCGGCATGAACGTGACGCCGATCCGCGGAAAGTGGTACGAGACCAGGCCGAGGAGCATCAGGCTCGCCAGGCTGACGACCTGCCACGTTAGCCCTTGCGTGAAGTAGACCGTGAGCGCCGTCACCACCACCAGGACGATGAGGAACGTCACCCAGTGGGCAGGCTCGGAGGCTCCGTAGCCGAATAGGGCTTGGAGGGGGAACGGGCCGGCGGCCAGCACCAGGAGGGCAGCGAACGACCACATCACTAGATTTCGGCGTGGCAACGCCCAGGTCAACACCGGCTTGTAAATGTTGACGAGGCTGCGGACGAACCAATTCTCATCTTCGCGGCGCAACCGGCCGCGGATGAAGGTCGGGATGAGCGCCGGCACCACCGTTACCGAAATGAGCGCGACGCCGAGCAAGGCGAAACTCTTGGTGAAGGCCAGGGGGTGGAACAGCTTGCCCTCCCGGCCGCTGAGGGCGAAGACCGGGATGAACGAGATCAGCATAATCATGACCGAGAAAAAGATGGGCCGGCCCACCGTGCGGCACGCCTTGATGACCGTGGCGCGCGTGTCGCCGGTCACCTTCTTGTCGCCGAACTCCTCCTTGAGTTGGTGGGTCGCGTTATCGACCATGACGATGGCCTGGTCCACCAAAATGCCAATGGAAATGGTGATGCCCGCCATCGACATGATGTTCGCCTGGATGTCGAGGACGTGGGTGACGCGCAGCAGCCACATCACGAGGAACGAGAAGAGCACGGCGAGCGGCAGCGTGACGCAAATTACGAGCGCACTGCGGACGTGCAACAGGATCAGGAACACGGCCAACGCGGCGATGATGATTTCTTCGCCCATCGCGTGGGTGAGCGTGTGGATGGCGCCCTCGATCAGCCGGGTGCGGTCGTAAGCCGGCACGATGCGGACGCCTGGCGGCAGGGCCGGCTGCAACTCCTGAATCTTGTCCTTGACCCGTTGCGTCACCGCGAGGGGGTTCTCGCCGTAGCGCATCAACACCACGCCGCCGACGACCTCGTTGCCGTCCTTCTCGTACACGCTCCGCCGGAACTGCTGGCCGAGCTGGACGCTGGCGACGTTCTTGACCAACAGCGGCGTGCCCGCCTTGCCGCGGCGGACGACGGTGTTTTCGATGTCCTCCTTGTTCTTGATCCAGCCGACGAAGCGGACGAGGTACTCGGCGTTGTTCTTCTGGATCACGCCGCCGCCCGCCGCGTAGTTGCTGCGCGACACGGCGTCGTAAACTTCGCCGAGCGTGACGCCGTAGGCCCGGAGCGATTCCGGGTTCACGTCGATCTGGTACTCCATCGGAGCGCCGCCGACCGTGGCCACCTCCGACACGCCCCGCGCGGCGTTCAGCTGCGGGACGATTGTGTACTTGTTCAGCGCCCACAGCCGGCCCGCGTCCACCGGCCGCGCCGGGTCCGGCTCGACGGTGTACCAGAACACTTGCCCCAGTGCCGTGGCGTCGGCGGCCAGCCGGGGAACCACGCCGGCCGGCAGCAGCGTGCTGCCGCGCACCTCGTCGAGCTTTTCGAGGACGCGCTGCCGGGCGAAATAGTAATCGACGTTGTCCTCGAAGATGATCGTAATCATCGAGAAGTTGAACTCGGAAGACGAGCGGACCGTGCGGACGCCCGCCAACCCCTGGAGCTTGAGCGACAGCGGATAGGTGACCTGGTCCTCGATCTCGCGCGGGCTGCGGCCCATCCAGTCGGTGAAGACGATTACCTGGTTCTCGCTCAGGTCCGGCACGGCGTCCACCGGCGTGTTGAGCACCGCGTAAACGCCCCACACCGCCAACCCCGCGGCCACGAGCAGGACGATGAAGCGGTTGCGGATGGAATACTCGATGATGTTTTCGATCACGGGTCACCTTTCCTTGCGGCGGTCAAGCCCTTACCGCTTTTCCAGCTTGGTGATGACCATGCCGGCGTCAGTCTTTTTCAACCGGCCTTGGACCTTATCGCCGGTTTGAATGCCGGAAAGCAGCTTCTGGTCCTCGACCTTGAATGCCATCGTCATGCCTTGCATGAGTCCGGGGATCGCCTCGTGGTCGAGGGTCACGGTCTGTTTGGTCGCGTCCACCGCTGTGACCTTGCCGCGGATTTCATAATCCTTGGCGCTGCCGGAATCCGTCGCACTCGGTTTGCAACCGGTGAGCGGCAGCAGCACGACCAACGACAAGAAGAATAAGCATGGGAGAGTCCTCATCGCATCCTCCTTTTGGGTAAGACCAAACCGGCAAGGCCAACGCCTGCGGGGCCTTGCCGACTTTGCACGGCATCAATGGTGCTTCTCGTCCTCGGTTTTTGCGCCCGCGTTCCGCAGGCGTTTCACCTGATCGACGGTTTTAGTGGGGGCGGCTCTCGCGTCCTCCAGGCAGTTTTCGCAACAGAGGAATACCGTCTCGCCGTCCAGCACCACCTTCACCGGCGGCCCCATGCCGCCGAGTCGGCTGTTTGCCAGGATCGGACAGAAACGCTGAGATTTCGCAAGCTCACGATCCGCAGGGCCTAGCTTGGCCAGTTCCTTTCCGGCCTTGCTTTCCTGGTTGGTTCCATCCTCCGGGGTCGAAGGGCGGACCGTGCTGGCTCCCGCTTTCTCCTTCCCGCCGCTGCCGCCGTAATAGACCGAACCGGCGGCAGGATTCAGCCGCGTTTCCGCGTCGATCAAGAAGGCCCCTTGGGTCGCAACCCGGTCGCCAAATTCCAAGCCGCGCAATACCGGGTAGAAGGCGGTGGGATTGCCCGGTTCCGCCATGCGCGGGCCGAGTTTCACGATCACGCCCTCGTAAAAGCTCGGGGCGGTTTCCCGGTAGACGACCGTCATCGCGCCCGTGTCGATCACGGCACTCTCCGGGACTGTCAACACCTGGCCGCGTTCGAGGATCGCCCGCCCGAGCGCCGCGTCGAGGAGCGGTGCGAAGCCGATTGGCCCGACCGGGCCGGCCGGCGCGCCAAGCCCGTGCGCGAGCGTGTCTAAAACGCTTTTCCAGCTTTCCGTTTCCGCCCACTCCCTGGCAAAAAGTTCGATCTGGTTGGGCGGCACGTCGATGGCGACCGTGGCCCACGCGCCGGGCCGCAGCTTGTGGCCGGGGTTGGAAATGTTGAAGCGGACGGTCAGCGTGCGGCTGCTCTCGTCCAGGTGGGGGTAGATGAATTCCAGCGTCCCCGTGTAAACCTGGTCGGGTTGTTCGAGCGTCGTCGCGCGGGCCGTCAGCCCAACCCGCATGAATGATTGGTCGGCGAGGTAGACCTGCGGCTGAATCCAGACGCTGCTCAAGTCGGCGATGTCGTAAAGCGGAGTTCCCTCCTCCACGAAACTGCCCTCGCGCTGGTACTTCTTGATGACGTGCCCCGTCATCGGCGAATAGATCGTCATCTCCGTGCCGAGCTTTTCCGTCCGCAGGAACTCGGTGATTTGTTCCTCTTGCACGTCCCACAGCCGGAGACGATTGCGCGCCTGGTTCTCCGTCTCCTTGTCGTTGTTCTGCCGCGCCCGCCGAAGGTCTTGCAGTGTGACCATCAATTCCGGGCTGTAGCGCACGTCCAGCACGGCGAGCTTTTCGCCCTTCTCGACCGCCTGCCCGGTGTAGTTCACGAAGAGCTTGACGATCTGCCCTTTTTGCCGGGCGGCGATGTGCGTTTCCTTGGTCTCGTTGAACTCCACGGAGCCGAAGGTTGCGATGGAGCGCATGAGGTTACGGTGCGAGACCTCCGAGGTCTGGACCCCGGCCAGCACGACGCGGTAGGGGCTGAGTTGTACGCGGCTGACCGTCCCCGGCGCGAGCGGCTCCCCGCCGCCGGCCTCCTTCTTCCGCTTGGCGAGATCCATGTGACAAATTGGACATTTTTCACCGGGCTTGTCCCGCACGATGTAGGGGTGCATCGGGCAGAAGAACTCGGTGTCGGCATCAGGGTTCGCCTGGCGGCCGTACAACGGGCGGGTCCACTTCTCGTAGTAGTTGCTGAGGGTGTCCCAGTAGCCGACCACCACGCCGATGACGACGAAAAAGGCTACGAAGCGGAGCCGGGCCTGGATCACCTGGAAGACCTGCCAGACGTTGTGGCCGAAGCCGTGTTTCGTCACCGGAACTCCGCCCGCCGGCGCTTGGACTCCGTTGCCGGCGGGCGGGGTGTTGCTGGGACTCATGGTGCATCTCCTTATAAGGTGGTTATCCAGGGACCACGCTGTGCAATCAGTTGTCGCGAGGCGTCCCGGCTTTTGCTTTGAGCTGCTGCACTTTAGCCAGCGTTTTGTCCGGTTTGGCCAGCGCGTCGGTCTTGCAACTCTTGCAACACAAGAACACCGGCTGATCGTTGACCAGGACTTTCACCGGCGTCCCCATCAAACCCAACCGGTTTTCCGGCTCGACCGCGCAGAACTGCTGTTCCTCGGCTAGCGCCCGATCTTCGGGGGACAGGCGGTCAAGGGCGGTGACGATCTTCGCTTGTTCTGCGGGTGACGGCTTCGGCTGGTCGGTCGATTGGTTCGCGGCTTGCGGGTCGCCGTGCTTGGCGTCGGAACCGCCCGAACAGCCCGCGAGAAAAAAGCACAAGCCAAGCAGCACCGATGACAACGAAAAACTCTTCATGAGTAGGGTCTCCTTTGCCCGTAGGAACGGGCCAAACGGGTAAGCGGTTGTCAAACAAGGTCGGGAGCAACCGCGGCTCCCTTGTCGAATAGGGTGTTTCCGCCTGTCCGCCTCGACGGAACGGGGTTACGCGGAAACGTACCGGATCAACGGCCGGAATTACGCGATCCCCGCGCGACAATTCCAGCGCGTTGCAAAAAAGGTTGGCGAGTGGATTACGACAGCGTCACGCCCTGGGCGCGAAACGCCGTTTGAGAAAGGAAGCGTTAGCAGAGCATATTGTGATGCGCGCGCAATTTGGCTTGGGCCGATAACAGCGGACAGGTGACTTTCCCTAAAGGAGGGGGCCGAAAACTAAACAGCGGACCGTCGCCGTGACTGCCCGGCGAAGCGTCCAGCCCTTCGGGTTGAAGGTGGCTTGCTTGGTCCTGGCAAACGACAGCGGACTCTTTTGGCGTGGAGGCGGCCCACTGATAACAGCCGTTGTTTTCGCAAGGGCACGGCCCCCGCTCGCCGGGAAGCTGCTTTACCGGATTGCGTTCGGGTCGCGGCGCATTTTGCCGGCAGCAGCTGGGAAGCACCCGTTGTTGCGTGCCCGAATTCGCTTCCCCCAAGCCGACAATGAAGTCCACCAGGCGCGCCGACGCACAGCAGCAAAACGTCGGGTTTGCCAACAGGATCAACGACAGGTAAATTGCCAACCCAGTGCGAACCATTTCCTTCAACCCACCTGGCGAACCGAATGGCGAAGTGTGTACTCGCAATGTCATTATTCGCGTGCCGTGGATAAAATCAATCGCATTTGCCGGTCCGTCCGCCTTCGGGACCACCTGGCGGAAAAGTCTGCAACTCTAACGCGATACGAAGCCGTACCACAAAAAGTAAGCCGCGGCAGAAGCAAACAGGGCCGGTTGACCTTCGACGGGGGCGATCTGCCAGGTCCGCGCTGCCGTACTCTGGATCCTCAATGTTAGCGCGGCGTCGCCAGCAGCGCCAGGATAGCACCCTTGATGTATGCGGGTAGGTCGGGCCACGCCTCGACGACGCGGCCGAGGTCCGGGTCCAGCATGTGCGGGTCGTTTTTTGGAAGTTGTGCAACGCGGCGTGCAACGTCAGGATTAGGGTTGGCGGAAACGCCTTGATTTGTGGTGTTTTCGTCGTCGCGGCAGCGGATTGCAAATCCGCCATCCCCGGTTCGATCCCGGGAGGGGCCTTTTTCTCTTGTCCCCCTTGCTTTCCGGCGAAAACGCTAGAAAGTAAGTGTTTTTCTTGCGACCGGCTCCCAGGACCATCTTCGCTCGCCCGTCCACCAGAGTCTACCCGCGCCCCCTGAAATCGCTCCTGAGACGACAAGTAAAACGCCAAGTTTTTTGGACCAGCATTCGCGCAACATGCGGGGTCCGTGCCCGTCGCCCGAAGAATTTCGGGCGAATTATCTTCCGGCAGACCGGGCAAGGCGTCGAGGGCAGAGCGAACGTCCGCCAGCTGCACCCGTGCGTAGTGCTTCAAGGTCGTCTCGACCCGCGAATGCCGCGCCAGGGCTTGCAGGGTCTTCAACGACACTCCCGCGTTTTCCATCGCGCGGATGAACTGCCCGCGAAGGCTGTGAAAATCGAAGTAGTGGCCGTCGGCGTCCTGGTAGGCGAATCTCGCGCTGACGACGATGTACGGGGTCAGGCACGGCTGCAATCCATGTTTGCTTGGCTGCCGCAAGATCGGCCCGCACCATCTCGGCTGCCTTGTTCCACCAGCCACCGGGCCACAACCGCTGACCGGCCGGCTTGCCACGCAACCAGTCCCGCACCACGTCAGCAAGGTCAGCGCGCACGGGCAGCACGTCTTCCTTCTTGTGCTTGCTGTAGCTCGCCCGCACCGTAACCGTGGCCTCTGGCACGTCGAGGTTGAAAGACTCCGGTTGCAAGCTGGCAAGCTCCTGCGCACGCAACCCGGTCCAACCGGCCACGGAATAAAGCATCAACCGATCCGGCCCGGCAATCCGGTGAATGGTACTGCCGCACCGCGCCGCGGCCAAAAACTCTTGGAAGTCATCATCAGGCAAGCATCGGCGCTGACGATGATCTTCTACGTCCACGTTCAGCGGTTTGAGGGATTGGAGGGTGTTGCGGTCGGCGCGGCCGTCCTCCACCAGCCACCGGAAGAAAGACTTCGTGTCCCGCAAGTAGTAGTTGCTGGTGGTGATCGACAGCCGGCCGGCGCGGCGCTCCTGCGCCAACCACGTTTCGACCCGCGACGCCTGCACGTCGGCCTGGGTCAAAAACCGGCACCCGTCCACCAGAGCGTTGACACGGTTGAAGCTGATGCGAACGTGCTTGGCGCTGTTGTTCCGGTCGGTTAGCGCCTGTTGCCAGTCCTTCAGGTGATCGGCCAGAGCTTTGCTAGCCGCTACGCGCTGCGCTTCCAACAAGCCGATGCTCACCAGCTTGTCCCGCGTCTTGTGGGGCAAGCTGGTTAGCCACCTATTAAGCGTGGGGTCAACCTACCCGCCGGTGCCGGAGTGATACTCCACTAGCTTGACGACGTTACGCCCCATCTCTTCCGATGCCGCCTTGCTGGTGAAGGCAGGCAACCGGCGCACCGTCCGGTTGTGGTCGCGGAATTCGACGTACCACTTGGCAGCTTCCCGCGTCCGACCGTTGCCATCCTTGTAGGTCGTCTTGAAAAGTCGATAACCCATCGGATACCTACCCTTTCGTTTGCCGCCGCTTGCTGGCCTTGAGGTCGAGGTTGAGCAAGTCAGCCAGGGCGTCGAGGTTATCCATCGACAGGCCGCCCTTGCCGGCCATGAACCGCGACATGGTTGCTTCCCCCATGCCCAGCTGTTTGCAGATCCGATACCGGCTCATGCCGCTGGCATCGACCGCTTGGCGTATCTGGTCGCTCAGTTTCACGCGCTGTTTCCCCATACCCAAACCCTACCAGATACTTTCATTACAAGCAAGTAGCATCGCCCGATGGAATCCCAGCTTGCCGCATTTCTTCAAGAACGTGCGACAGTGCCAGGGCTTCCGCACGCTCGCGGGGCAGACCGCCATCGAATTCCATGATTGCCGCGCGCTCGTCCCAAAGGTAGTGCCAATCGGGGGGCAGGTCGGCAGGCATAACGTCCGGTGCAGGCGCTAAGGTAAGGACGTTAAGCACGTCATTCTTGCAAGCGATCAGCTGTCGGGCAATCGGCTCTGCGCTCCGCGGGCCACGGATGTGAAGCCGGTCCCCTGCTCTTGTGACGGTTAAGCCCGCCGCACGGGCCTCTTCCAACAGTCTCAAGCTGTCCATTCGACTTCCTCTTCTCCGTTTTGGGTAAAGCTAGAATCGGAGGGAATAGCATCGTCCCTATCGTCCCGACCGTCCCGTGATTTCGTAAACACAGAGGCGCGTTGGGGACCGTCCCGGCCCACGCAGCGTTCCTTACCGTCCCCAGTTCGTCCCGATGACTCGTCCGCGCTTTCACGAGCCGGGGACGGTGGGGACGGTGGGGACGGTGGGGACGGTTTTTTTCGGGTCCAATCTAATCGGATGACGCGCCGCCGATTTCCACCTGGTTCGCGGTCGAAAATTACTGCAACTCCGGCGCGCCGGAGGTTAGGGGCCAGTCGCCGCACGTCGCCAGACAGCTTGCGGGGAGTTTTCGGCCAATCCTTCCTTTTCTTGAGTTTGTCGTCGGCATGTTGTACTTCGAGTTCGTCGAGAAGGTCGGTCGCGGTCCCGGTCCACGGTTCAAGCCTGTCATTCATTAAGCGAAGGATGGGGCCTGCCAGGACCGCGGGTGTGAGTGTCTCTTCAGTTGGTGGAACAAGTGTTTAGGTTGGCCTTGGGTTCGTTGATCTGGCGGTGCCAAAAGGCCTGCCATTGGCCTGGCTCGCTTTTGAAGAGGGCACGCAGGTGGCACATGGCATCGGTGCCGTAGGGCCGCCAGCG
>JBBRLG010000002.1:0-41359 GCA_038231495.1 Gemmatales bacterium
GGGGCGTGGGGGGCCTATTCCGGGCTATATCCATTCTGTTTTCGGTCACTCCTATACTCAACCCCCCACGCCCCCCCCCCCCCCCCCGACACCCGATCTTCGCCGACACCCGACGAAAGTCAGCTGACGACGTTCTGCGTGCTGACGGACGCGGCATTCAGCGTGTTGCCTGGCTTGCGAATCGCTTCGGCACCGAAGCCGATGACGCAGACGTTGACGTTCTGCGAGCCGGTCTCGGTGACCTTGAGGCCGAGGTAACGCTTGGTCATCTGGTCGGCACGGGCCTCGAACGTAACGAGCTTGTTGGCGGTCGTGAAGGCCGTCTGGTTCGCACTGGTTCCGGCCAGGTTCGTCGCCGTCGAGAGGTTGGCGTTCACGTCCTCGACCAGTTGGAAATTGAGCGAGCCGCCGCCGGTGACCGCGCCGACGTTGACGACGAAGAGTGCCCGGTGGAACTGGCTCATGTCGATCGAGCCAGTCGTCTTGTTGGTGTTGTTGATGACCTGGGCGTCCACCTCGGTGGCAAAGCCCACGGACTGGGTAAGCTGTTCGGTGTACATGGGTGGGTTCCTTTTTGTCCGTGGTCCGTGGTCCGTCGTCCGTTGCAAATGCAATTTCCGGTCTTTGCAACGGACAACGGACGACGGACAACGGACAACGGACAACGGCATTAGTTCAAAACCACGAACGGACTGACCTGGCTGACGGCGTCTTGCAGCGTGACGGGCTTGTCGAGCCACGGCTGGCCGTCGATGCGTTCGACGACGCGCCACGTCATCTGGTTTTTCAGGAAGTTGACGTGCTCCGACGCCGCGATCTCGATTTGCATGCGGTCGCCGACCACGTAGAACGACGGGTCGAGCAACATCACGTCGCCCTTGGTGCCCAGGGCCGGCACCTTCTCCGTCGGGAACGCGGGCCGGCCCAGCAGCGACCAGTTCGGCGACTTGGTGATGCCCTGGTCGATGCTGATGAAGATGGCCCGATTGGCCCCGTCCTTGAGCTGCAAAAGTTGGGGCACCACCGACGGGCTGAACGTCCAGATCGCCTTGCCCCACGAGACCGGCAGCAGCTTGCTCCACATGCCCGCCACGTCGGCGAACTGCACCTGGTTGGCATTCGCCCGGTTGTGGGCGATGCTGGCGGCACAACCCAGCATGCCCTGCGGTTTGCCCACGCCGTTGCCCTGGAGGAAGGCGTACTCCTCGAACCAGGCGATGGCTTTGCCGAACAGCGTCATGAGGAACTTTTCCAGGCCGATGACGCTGTCTTGCAGCAGCACGTTGCTGGAGACGCTGTAGCCGGACAGCTCCCACGCCTTGAGTTCGAGTTGCTTGAACTGCGGCTCGGTCTCCTGGCGCGTCTGCGATTCCGCGGTCCAGTACATCTGCACGCCGCCAAAGAACGGCGACACGCCCGCACTCTGCACCGTGCTGATGTCGAGGAATGGAATCTGCAGCGTGGCGCTGCCCATCGGCTGGACGAAGGCGCGCGGGCGGATGAACGTCTCCTCGGCCATGACGGCGAGGAGCTGCTGGTAGAACTCCGGCGGCACCGTGTAGCCACCGGCGACGCCACTCGCCTCGGCCATCGCGGCCTTGGACTGCCATTCGTTGAAGCGCGAGCCGTAGTGTTTTTCCAGGTAAACGCGGTCGTTGCGGGCGACGGCCAGCGCCCAGTCGCCGAACGACTTGCGCGGGTCGCCTTCGCCGCCGGCGCCGAAGATGGCCGGGACGGCGTGCTTGCGGGACTGCTTCTGGGCGTCGGCGTAGGACTTCAGCGCCTGGTTGACCAGGGCGCCGAGGTCTTGGCCGTGGCGGGCCAACGCACCCTCCAGTGCCCGCGAAATGGCGGGGGTCAGGGGGTCGTCGGGCACGGCGACGGCGGTGCCGCTTTGGAGGAGCTGCTGGCCGTCGCCATCGCTCACGTCGATGCGCTCCCCGGCCTTGCGGCCGAGGAATTCTTTGGTGAGTTGCACAAACATGGGAAGGGTTCTCGGGGGTTTACGGATGGGGTAACGGTCCGTCTCCGGGCGCGCGCCGGCTGATGGCTTGGCGTCCATCTCTACCTTGGCGCCCTGACGGTTTCAGGGTTTGGGGGTGGGGACCAGGAAACTGAACTACTACACGCGCCCCCTGGCTCGGTCGTAGCTTTCCTGGATGATGCTTCGTGTCAGCGCCGCGAAATCGACGGCGGCGATTTCCCTTTCAATGGCCTTCTCGACCTCCTCCCAGGGGGTGAAGGGGAGGGATAAGGGATTCGGTTGGGAGGAATTCGCAAAGCCGCAAGCGGCAAGAAACGTGGGAGGCATCGCGCCCTTGGACACGGCCTCCACCAGGGCGTCCTGGTTGGCCGGCAGGAACACACAGGCGTATTCCAGCAGCAGCCACTCGTCGATGACCAGCGCCACCTGCTCGTCCCAGCCGTTCCTGCGCGCCTCCTTCTCGTCCGGGATATGCACTTTGGTAGGCAAAAAACCGATGCTCTTGCCCTGCAACAGGCCCGCCTGGACCAGGGCCAGCACCTTGTCGGGCACCCAGGCCTCGTCGGTCGGCCAGGCTTCGGGCCGCGGCGGATACTGCGTCTTGGCCTTGATGCCGACCTGGCTGCCGTCCTTGACGCGCCGCCGCCACAGGCTCTTGCCCACCGGCGGCATCCAGTAGGCGTGGCCCAACGTCACCAGGGGGTTGCCCTGAAACTGCGAATCGTTCATGCCGCGCGCGACCACGACCTCGTTCATGCGGTCCACGGATTCCGTCGAAATCCACGACACGTCGGAACGTTCGCCGGGGTTGAGTTCCGTCGGTGCCCGGCCGCTGACCGCCTTGCGGTACTCGTAATCTTTCGTGTGCGGCAGGGCGCGGAGCAGGGTGTCCAGCGCCCGCGCGGCCCGGTCGCTCTGCGGAAAGTTCAGGGGGCCGACCGTGGCACCGTAGTGCTGCGTGAGAGGGGGTTTCATGGGGTTCTTTCCAAGATTCGCAACGCCGCAAGCGGCTAGGTTCGCGCCACGGGCTTGTCCCGGTCGGGGTCGTCCGATTGTGCCCACAGCCGTGGCAGCCACGGCGCGTCGCCCCACGGCACCGGAGCCAAACCCTGCTCGCCGCGGACCTCGTTGATCGTCACGACGCCGAACTTCAGGTTGAGTTCCTGTTCCTTGGCGGTCAACTCGCGGTTGACCGGCACCGGGTCTTCACTCGCCGCGAACAGCCGGCCCGTCGGGTCGAAGAGGGGGATCAGTTGCTCGTTGATCTTTTCGTCTCGGCGGCGCAGGCGCGGCGTGATCGCCTTGGCCATGTGCTGGTGTTCGGCCGCCTGCAAGTTCGCCAGATTCGTCTCGCTCGTCAAGAAGCTCAGCGGGACGTGGAAGCTGTTGGCGACGTCTTCCTTCGTCGCCTTGAGGTCGGCCAGCGCCGCAAGGTCGCCCATCGAATGGGCCAAAACTTGCACCCGCAGCGCACTCTCGGCAACCACCACCTTCCCCGTCCCGCCCCGGCGGAACCGGGCATTCCACTGGGTCTCAAGGCGATCGCGCTCCTCTTCGCCAATAACTTCCTCCGGCGACACGATGGCGTCGGGCACCGCCTGGTTCTCGAACTTCGCCTTCTTGAACGCCGCGAAGTCCGCCGTCAAACTCACCTGCTCGAAGCACGCCCGCAACGGCGACAGGCCGCCGAGGTACGGGTCGCGCGGGTCCGGGTAGCGGAAATGCACGATCTGCTCCGGCCGGAACAACTGCTCGCGGCTGCCGGTGCGGTAGGCGTAATAATCCACCAGCCGCGTGCTGTCCGGGCCGCGCCGCGGCGTCACGTTTTGACTCGGCAAAATCCAAATCTGTTGCGGCACGCCCAGCGGCCCGATGTCCAAATACCAGTAGGCGCAGCCGTGGACCTCCTGGTACAGCGTCGTGAGTTCCCACAAATCAAAGGCGTTGTGTGTCGGATTCACCTGGGCGAGCAGGTCGAGCAGGGGGTGTTGCCTCACCTCCTCCACGGAGTCGGCCGCGCGGGTGTGGACTTCCAGGTGCGGGTCGGAGCGCAGCCGTTGCAGACATTTGCGCGAGACCGGCCGCGTCAGACATTTGGGCCGTGCCTCGCCCTTGCGCGTCGCGACGAACAGCCGCGGCGGGAAACTCGCGCAGACGGCGGCGTTGAGACTGGCACACGTCCAGGCAGTGCCTTTCAGTTCGCCGATTAGTTCGTTGGCGGTCGGGTTGCGGTTGCGGCGGTAGGCGTCCACGAAGTTCGTGCCGCTCCACTGCGACCCGGTCAGCACCGACGGCATCGCCTTGGGCCGCAGCCACGTCAAAAACCGTGCGAAGCCGTCGGCCAGGATGTTGCGCTTCATGACAGGGGGGTCCAGAGGTTGTCTTGTTCCGGCCGGCTAACGGGTGGTTCGCTCGGCGTTCGTTGCCGCGACTTGCCCAGGGCGCGGGCGTCGAGTTTGACGATCAGGTAGCGCAGGGCACCGAGGGCGTGGTTGTATTCGTCCACCGGGTTTTCGCCGAGCAGCACGCGCTCGGTCGGCGTCGGGTAGCGGTATCGGCGGGCCTCGTCCAACAGGTTCGGGCAACGTGGCCCGTAGACTTTTAACCGGCCGGTGCGGACGCGGGCCGTCACCGCCGCGATACCGGGCCGGATCGGGTTACTGCTCGCCCGCACGGTCAGGCCGGCCGCCCGCAGCTCCTCGATCTCGGTACGGCCGGCGGGGTCGGCGTACCAGGCGACGGGCTGCTGTTGCCGCAGTGCCGCCGCGTGTTCGTGCAACGGCGTCGCACACAGATAGCGTTCGCCCGCAATCCAGAGCACGTCGTCGCGGTCGAGGACGCCCCACACGGCGGCGAACGGGTTGCGCCAGCCGAAGTCGATGCCGCCGACGCGCTTGCCCACCGGGTCGGGCCAAGGCTCGACAAGGGTTTGGGCGAAGTCGGGATAAACCAGCCCTTCCAGCGACGTGAAGCAGGTGTTGTACTCCTGGTCCACCCAGGCCGGGCCGAGTGCCCGCGTCTCCTCGGCAATGAACGCCGGTGCGATGCGCGGGCAGTCGCGCCAGGTGATGCGGATGCGCTTCCAGGTTCCGGTGCCGTGCCACTCCTCGTAAAACCAGCCGCGCTGGCCGAACGGCGTGGACAGGGCGACGAGGCGTCCTTGCGACACCGCGAGCATGGGCCGCACCGAGCGGTACAGGTCGTCGGGGATGCGGGCCGCCTCGTCGAGTACCAGCAGCCGGACGCCGCCGAACGAGCGGATGGTCTCCTCGCGGCCCGGCAGACAAAGGACGCGCGACCCGTTGGCCAGTTCCAGCCGCAGTTGGGTCTCGTGGGTGGCGCGGATCGGCCGGCCGAGGGCGTGGTAGGCGTCGCGCACTTTGCGAAAAATTTCGCCGCTCTGCCGCTGACTGGGCGACAGCAGCAGCACGAGGGCGTCCGGCGTAAACAGGGCGGTGTGGAGCGCGAGGGCGCTGACCACGGTGCTCTTACCGGCCTGGCGCGAGCAGTTGAGCAAGACTTGCCGGTCGTGGCCCCGGAGCAGCTCGCACTGCCAGGGGTCGGGTTCGATGTTTTGCCATCGCAGGACGAGCGACGGGTCGAGCGCCAGGGCCAGTGTTTCTCGTGCATTCACGAGAACCAATGCTACTACTTTTCGGGCGTTGTTAAGAGAGCAGTTTTGCAATTTTGTACGAGAAATATAGCTTGGATGACGATGGGTGCGGGTGAGCGGCGGGGTGCCGTTCATAGGCAGGGAATGGCGGATTAGCGATGGACGGGAGCCGTCTTAGAGGGGACAATGGCGGACAGTAACACGGTTCTGGCGGGGCATTTTGACTTGTGAAATGCCGGATCGTACTTGTCAGCTAACCAACAGGATTAGGGCACCTTGATGTACCGAAAAATTGCTGCCCTTTTGCTTGCCATATTCGCGGGTTGCCACCCTGCATCAAAGGAGGCTACGCCGATGCCGACGGAATTGAAACTTGATCGCCAAGTAATTGAGACAAAGGAGCCAGGACAACTCGCCGCCAGCGCCCACGATCAGATTTTCACGGCAGTCGAAGGCAAGCGCGACTACAAAGCATTGATCCTTGCTTTGCCACAGCACTGGAGAGCCGTCTATACCACCAGCTTGCTCGAAGGAGAAGTTAACAATGGCGGTTTCCATCAATTCTTTTGGAATTCCGAGGGTAAATTTAACGAGGCCGTCCTCGCCGATCTGGATTACATAGGTGCAACCGCCTATCACGACCTGTTTCGGCGGGCCGTAGCGATTTACGCCGGCCACAATTATGACGAGGAAAAGAAGCGTGCAGGCAACAGCTGGGAGGGGTTTACCGAGGCATACAAACAGAAGCGATTCGAGGAGCTTGACGAGGAATTCTACAAAGTCAAGCTCGACATGGACGTTTTGATCGGCAACTTTATCAAGCAACATCCGGAGTTGTACTCTGTCCCGGCAAGCAAAGGAAATTGAATCGGCAAACCGAAAAGCCGGCCATAGACTATGCCCGGCAGTGAGCATGCGATAGGATAAAATACCGTTCCGTCCCGCGTTGAGGAGATCGGCCCGTGAGTATTCGCATCGAATTGACCACCCAAGAAATCACCGCACTCAAGCTGGCCACCAGACTCGAAAATGACGCGGAGGCCGTCGCCAAGGCGGCCAGGGAGTTTTTGCGGCTCAGCCGGCTACGCGAACTGAAAACCGTTTCCGGAAAAGTGGAGTTTGACACCAACTGGCAGGAGCTGGAAGAACTCGAACTCGGCGCGTCTGGTTTTCCGCTATAACGGACAGGGCGTATCTAAATTGTGGGGTCATACCATGAGCGAACCAGAAACCTTCCCGGCCCCCGTTCTCGGCCCTACCGTCCCACCGACGCGGAGTAAGTGGGAGCGCGAGTACCGGGCTTTTTTGCAACTACTGCCGCAGTTGCTGACCACGTATCGCGGTCAGTACGTCGCGGTCCATGACGGGCAAGTGATTGATACCGGCGACGATGAGATCGCGCTGGCGCTGCGCGTCTACGCCAAATACGGCTACGTCCCACTCCACATCGGTCGCGTGGTCGAACAACCGCCGCCGGAGCGCATGCCGCACTATCGCATCCTTCCCACCGAGACGGCGTAATGGTTCGATACCTCTACATCCATCAGATGGCCGTACCCGCGCCGTTCGTTCATGTCGCCCTGCGCCACCCGGACGGGGCAGCGGTCCTGGAAGAGGTTCCCGCGCTCGTCGATTCCGGAGCGGATCGGACGGTCATTCCTTTGCATTACGTCGGCGAACTCGGGCTGGTGCAAATGGGGCAATTGGCCATTGCCGGATTCGGCGGCCAAATCACCCACAGCCCCACCTACCTGGCCGAAGTAACGATTCGCAAGGTAAAGCCCGTCGTCGTGAAGGTGCTAGCGAGTGAAGGGGAATTCTACGTGCTTTTGGGCCGCGACGTGCTGAACCATTTTCGCGTTGTGCTGGACGGCCCTAAGTTGGCGGTGGAGATTGCGACTTAATCCGATCCGCCAACCGCTCGTCGTGGCGGGCGATCAGGTCGGGCAACTCCTCGGCAACCTGCTCGCGAATCGCCTTGTATTTGGCGGCTTCTTCCGGCGTAAGCCGGCGGTCGCGGGTGATGCGCTTCATGGTCGTTGCCTCCTCGGAGCTTCGTAAGCCGTCATCGACAGCCAAAACTCGCAACACTGTTGCGAGTTTTGAATTGGACTCACAACCGGCCCATTTCCCACCTGGGAAGAAGCATTCCCGCTCTACTTCGTCACGACGTTTTCCGGCGGACGATCAACAAACTTTACGACCTCACCGGCAACGGGCGGCTTGGCACGGGCAATGGTTTCCAGCGCCGGCTGGAGTTTGATCACCATTTGGTCCGACAAAGTGGTTGCCGCGGTTGCTGTGATGCGCGGATCAACCGGGATACCGTCTTCGACGAGGTCCGCGATCAAACCATCCAGCCGCCGGTATTCTTCATCGACGAGCCAGATCGAGGCGTCGTCTTCATCGGTAAACTCACGAACCCTTTCAGGAAGCGTCAATCGGGTAGTGCCGTCGTCTTCAACGGTTAGCAGAGCCAGATACAAGTCGCTATCACCCGAACAATGAAACGTCGCATCGTCATACCACCATTCGGTTTTCATGACGTTCTCACCCCGTCAACTTTATCAAATGATCGGCTTACGCCGCTGCATCGGTTCGCGATGCCAGCGGCGCACCTGAGCTACGACCTTGCCGGCGTCGCCAGGTGAGTCGGGCGCAATTCCGGTCATAGCTTCCCGGTGCAAACCGCGGCCAACAAGCGCTCGATCTCCGCAACGAGGGCTGATCGGTTTTTCGTCGTGAACTCGTGCAACAGCTTGCCCCGGCAATCACCCTCGTACACCTGCAAATGGTACTGCCCCGCGTCGATATCGCCTTCGGGATGCCAGCCAAGGTCTAGCACTCGGTTGCGGCGTTCGTGCGCCATCAGGAGCATATCTTCCTTGAACAGCAACCAGCGCTCTTGCGGGGGAATTTGGTCCCGGGACGGATCAATTTCGTACAGGCCGTTGTTGTAGACAACGACCCACCCCGTCGGAACGCGCAGGGGTTGCAGCGGGATGTTCAAACCCGACGTTTCTGTTGCGGACGCGTCGAAGATCAGTTCTTTGACGATTTGCATGCCCTCGTGTTCGACCCGCCCCGGAGAAGCCGGTTCTAACCCCGG
Organism: Gemmatales bacterium; assembly: GCA_038231495.1. Lineage (GTDB taxonomy): Bacteria > Planctomycetota > Planctomycetia > Gemmatales > Gemmataceae > JBBRLG01. Next base: position 8,707 of record JBBRLG010000002.1, read on the forward strand.
CATACACGGGAGCGCCTGGCACACGAACTCGTCGAGAAGTTGAAAGTCGTCGTTGTCATCGAGAGGGGTAGCCATCGTCTACCTCAAACGTAAGGGACATTCGTGAACCTTTTCGCCATTGTACCAGAACTGAATCGAGTACAAACCGGCTCGAGGGAAGCGGCAATCGCGGATTCGGAACGGTAGGGCGACGACGGCGAGCGGATTCGGGCCGAAAGCAAGGCGTTTCGTCGGCGTCTCAAAGATTCGTTCGCCGGTTTCCTCGAAGACACATACGATCTTGGCTTCGCCTTGGCCCCGTCCTGCCGTCAGTGCAAGAAAGACGGACATTTCACGGTGGAGTAAAGGAAACGGCGGTTGTTCGAGTGAATGAAGGGTAATGAGCAGACCAAAGATGTTGATCCGCCGCGGGTTGGCGGGGTCGCTCGCCCAGTCATCACACAGGATCATGTACCGAACAACTGGGTTCAGCGCCATCGGCGACCCCTGATACTTTGCGAGGTAAGGTGCGAAACCGCGAGCGGCAATCACGGCCGCAACTCGCGCTGCCAGCGGCGCACCTGGGCCACAACCTCTTCCGGCGTCATCTTGCCCGCGTTGAGCGCCCGTAACTCCTGCAAGATCGGATCCTCGCTATTGGCGAACAGGCTCGGCTGCACTAGCTTCGGCTTGCGGACGCGGCTGCCTGCGGGAGCTTCCGACGCCTTGAGGTGGTGCGCCTCCAGTTCGGCCAGGACCGCGCGGGCGCGGGTCAGCACCTCCGCCGGGACGCCGGCCCGCTGGGCGACGTGGATGCCGTAACTCTTGTCCGCGCTGCCCGCCGCCATCTTGTGCAGAAAGACAATGCCCTCCTTGTCTTCGTGGACCAGGGCGTTGTAGTTGCGCAAACCCGGCAGCTTCTCCGCCAGCTGCGCCAGTTCGTGGTAGTGCGTCGCGAACAGGGTCCGGCAGCCGACCTTGTCGTGCAGGTATTCCGTGATGCCCCACGCCAGCGACACGCCGTCGTAGGTGCTCGTGCCGCGGCCGATCTCGTCCAGGATCACCAGACCCCGCGCCGTCGCGTTGTTCAGAATGTTCGCCGCCTCCGTCATCTCCACCATGAACGTACTTTGGGCGCGGCTCAACTCGTCGCTCGCCCCCACGCGCGTAAAGATGCGGTCCACCAGGCCGATCACCGCCCGCCGTGCCGGTACGAAACTGCCCATTTGTGCCAACAGCACGATCAACGCCGTCTGGCGCAGGTAGACCGACTTTCCGCCCATATTGGGTCCGGTAATGAGCAGAAACGTGCCGGCGTCGCCGCCCATCATCGTGTCGTTGGGTACGAACGTCCCCGGCGGCAGCGTTTGCTCCAGGACCGGGTGTTTGCCGTCAACGATCTCTAATGTCGCTTCCTCGCGCAGCTCCGGGCGGTTGTAGCCGCGCTCGGCGGCCAACTCCGCCAGCGCCACCAGGCCGTCGAGCGTCGCCAGCACTTCCGCGGTCTGCAACAGCCGGCCCGTCTGCGCGGCCACGCGCTCGCGCACCGCCGTGAATAGCTCCAACTCGCGCTGGTAGATTTTCTCCTGGGCGGTGAGGACTTTTTCCTCGTACTCCTTCAAGTCCGACGTGATGTAGCGCTCGGCGTTCTTGAGCGTCTGCTTGCGCTGGTAGTCCGCCGGGATGCGGCTGGCGTGGGTGTGCGTGATCTCGATGTAATAGCCGAACACCTGGTTGAAGCCGACCTTCAGGCTGGCGATGCCGGTGCGGATGATCTCCTTCGCCTGGAACGCCGCGATCCACTCCTTGCCGCCGCGCGAAATCTCGTGCAGCTCGTCCAGGGCCGCGTCGTAACCCCGGCGAATGACGCCGCCCTCGCGCGCGGTCAACGGCGGGTCGTCCACCAGCGCACTTTCCAACAGGTCGCGCAGGTCGGGACACAGTTCCAACCGCGCTTCCAGGTCGCGCAGCAGCGCCGCCTTGCGGGCCGTTACCTTCGCCTTGACGCGCGGCAACAGTGCCAGCGTCTTCGCCACGGAGCGCAGATCGCGCGGCGACGCGCGGCCGGTGCTGACGCGGGCCGTGAGCCGTTGCAGGTCGTAGGCTTCGCCCAGACTTTCGCGCAAATCCACGCGAGCGGCGTGTTCCTCGCGCAGCTCGCCAACCGCGTCGAGCCGGGCGTCGATCGCGACGCGCTCGGCCAGCGGCGAGGTGATCCAGTCTTGCAGCAGCCGCGCGCCCATAGGCGTCACGCTACGGTCGAGTACCGACAGTAGCGACCCGTCGCGGTTGCCGTCGCGCAGCGTGCGCGTCAGTTCCAGGCTGCGGCGCGTCACCTCGTCGAGCAAGAGGTATCGCGCCTCGGAATAAGGCCGCAACCGGCTCAGGTGCGCCAAACCTGCCTTGAGCGTCTCGCGCAGGTACAGCACCACCGCGCCGGCCGCGGTCAGGCACGGTTGGTCGTCGTCGAAGCCGAAGCCGGCCAGCGTGCTGACCCCGAAGTGGTGGAACAAGGTCGCCCGTGCCGACATGGGGTCGAACGTCCAGTCGGGTTGCTGCGTCACCGTCAGCCCCGGCAGGCTTTCGCGCAGGCGGTCCAGCAGCGACCGCACTTCGGCGACGCCTTCCGACGCCTCGGCGACCAGGCACTCGGCGGGTGCCAGTTGAATGAGCTTGTCGAGCAGCCGGTCGCGCGGCACGTCGGCGGCATGGAACTGCCCGGTGGACAGCTCGACCCAGGCGACGCCGACGAGACCGTGCCGGGTCAGGTGCAGCGGCGCAATGGCGGCAAGGTGGTTGGTCTGCCGGGGGTCGAGCAGGTTGTCTTCGGTGAGGGTGCCGGGCGTGACGACGCGCGTGACCTCGCGCTTGACGAGACCCTTGGCAAGGGCGGCGTCCTCGACCTGGTCGCAGATGGCAACGCGGTGGCCGCTTTGCAGGAGTTTGCGCAGGTGGGGGTCGAGGGCGTGGTGCGGAAAGCCGGCCATCGGGACCGTCTTGTCGCGGCTGGTGAGCGTCAGGCCGAGGATGCGTGCGGCGACTTCGGCGTCGTCGAAGAAGAGTTCGTAAAAGTCGCCCATGCGGAAGAGCAGGAGCATACCGGGGTGGCTGTCCTTGGCCGACCGGTATTGTTGCATCATCGGCGTCATAAGGATCGGGTGTCGGAGAAGATCGGGTGTCGGGCGTCGGGAGTCGGGTGGCGGTAGAGGGGAAATAAATAGCAGTTATACCGGGCGCGGGGGAAAGTGGCACAAACGCCCGTAGCCACAAGCGGCCCGCTTGTTGGCTGGGCGAAAGCCTACAAGCGGGCCGCTTGTGGCTACGGGATATTGCGTCAAATCCGACCGCGGGCAGTATAGCTCTCAGCCAATGCCGACACCCGATCTTCTCCGACACCCGATTCATGCCTTTTTCCCGTTGCGAAACACCTTGCTCATGACGACGCCGTTGCCGCGGGCGTTGTACTGGACCTCGCTCATGTAGTGGCGCATGAGCATCAGGCCGCGGCCGCAGGGGCGTTCCAGGTTTTCGATGGCGGTGGGGTCCGGCACGTCGCTGGGGTCGAAACCCTCGCCCTCGTCGGAAATGGCGACTTCAAACCGGTCGGCGAGCAGGCGGTAGCTGATTTGGACCTTTTTGGTGCGGTCCATCTGGTTGCCGTGCTTGATGGCGTTGACGAGCGCCTCTTCCAGCGCCAGGCGGATGCTGAAGATGTCGTGGTCGTTGGCCTGGCGTTCGTGCAAGAGTTGTTCGATCTGCTCTTGCAGGGTGCGTGCCTCCGCCGGGTCGCTGGGAATGACCAGATTCACGGCATGGCCCAGTGCGAAATCTGGCGGAGGGTTCATGAGAGTGACAGGGTTAAGGTTCATGATCCTTCTTCGACGTCGTGTCGGGTGGTGCGTCCGCGCCGCCGCTTAGAACGCCTGGAGGCCGTCCTGTTCTTCCTTTTGGATGTTGAAAAACTTGTCCAGTTTCGTGATCTCGAAGACCTCGTAGATTTGCGGGTCGATCTTGCACAGGATCAGGCGGCCCTTGGCCTCCTGGAGCTTCTTGTTCAATTTGATGAGTTTGCCGAGGGCAGCACTGGACAGGAATTCGACGTTGCTGAAGTTCAGGAGCAGCTTCCGGCAATTCTCCTGATCCACCAGGCTGAAAAGCTGGTCGCCGATGGTCTGGATGCTCTGTTCGTCGAGGATTTTTTTATCGACGAAGTTGACGACGGTGACGTCGCCGATTTGTTCCAACTCCAGGCGACGCCGTTTCGGCTGGGATGACATGGCAAAACTCCTTGGCGGAGGCAGAACCGGACCACCGCTCACGGGACTTGGACACAACCAATTATACGAGCTGCGCAGGCAAGCCGGTCAAAGACCCGGCAGAGACGGGAGAAAATCGACAGGGAACCCGTCCGCCGTGCGGAAAATCGGCACGAAGCCCTTCGTGACGCCGAATCGATTCATCCCGGAATCTCATAACTCCTGATGGTAAAACGCCGGGGGCGAATGTCAAGGGATTTCTGACGGAAACTTGGGGAGGGGAAAGAGGTTGCAAAGCCACGGTGGGCGAGAAGGGGAAGAAAAAAACCGGGCCGGCCCGACGGCGAGGACGCTGCCAACCTCGCTGCCCAAGCCGGCCCGATCAACACCATGGCCTTGTGGCCGTGAAGGGTGAGAACGCCCGTACCTTGCGGTCAGTCGCCGAACGGGACCTGCCAGGAGCCGAAGCCCCTTTTACCCCCCACGGAGCCGGTGGACCGTTCGAGGAATGAAGGACTCCCTCAACCTCGCACCAAGATACGATGCGCGCGGGCGGGGGAAAATTGTGAGAAAATTGTTGGCGGGCCGCTTGCGGCTAAGCGGACCAAAGCGCTTAGCCGCAAGCGGCGGTCAGTCCACCTATTTTCCTTCCGCCTTCTTCAGCGGCTTAACAATCGCGCCGATCAGATCCGCCTTGACCGCCTCGTCGCGTTCCAGGCGCGGGTACTTCTCGCCGCCCTGGTAGTCCAGCTTGTACGTCTGGAAATATTCGCCGTTCTCGACCAGGAGTTGCACGCCGCCGTCGCCCTTTTTCGTCGCGGCCACCGCCGCGCGCAGGATTTGGAACGAATAGCGGCGCGTGTTCACCGCCACCACCTTCATGCCGGGGGCGACGCCCGCCTTGTCCGCCGGCTTGTCCGGGATCACATCCACCACCGTGCCGTCCTCCTTCGCGATCAGACCCAGCGTCGCCGTGAGGTCGATCGACTTGTTCTCGCCCTCCTGCGCGCTCAGGTAGTCCGACGGCTTGTCGTCGTACCCCAGCTTCCAGCCGCCGCGGTGGACGCCGTCCAGGGGCGGCGTCGCGTCGGTGCCCGTCAGGCGCTTCGCCAGGAACGCCTTCCAGTCGTGCTCGACCACGGCGTTGAGGTCCGCGATCACGTCGTCCAGCGTGTAGCCCTTCACCGCCGCCGCGCCGCCCTTGCCGCCGTGGAACCGCCGGCAAAAGTCGTCGAGCGACTTCTTGCCGCCGGTTTTCTCGCGGATGAGCGTGTCGGCGTCGAGCCAGATCAGCACGCCCTCGTCGTAGAAGTCCACGCCGCGGCGTCGGGCCTGGCCGCTGCGCGGGGCCGGGTAGAGCAGTTGGGCCGCGACCGTCGTATCGGCGAGCGGCCGCCAGGCGCGGCCCTTCTGGTTGCCGGCCCACTCCGCAATCACGCCGAGGTGGTCGCAAAACTGCTCCGGCGTGTACAGGCCGCAGCGTGCCGCCAGCACCATGCCGTAATACTCCGTCAGCCCCTCGTAGACCCATAGTTCGCGGGTGCGGATCGGCTTCTGGAAGTCGTCCACGATCATGTCGGCCGGCCGGCGAAACTTGCCGTTCCAGGAATGCGTGAACTCGTGCGACAGGAGCGTCGAATAAAGCAGCCGCGTGTCGGTGTCGAGCCACATGCGTTCCGGGGCGTGGTTGTCGCTGGACTCGTGGTGTTCCTCGCCGAAGTGGGCCAGCTGGTCGCTCAGCGCCAGCAAAAAGCGGTACGACTTGTAATGCCGGGTGCCGAACAGCGCGCCGGCCTCCGCGGCCAGGCGGTCGTATTTCAACTTGTAGCCGGAGCCGATGTCCAGGCCGGCCTCGCTGTCACACGCCATGACGAGGTAGTGCCGCGGGCCGTCCTCCGTTCCGAGCGGCAATTCGCGCAAATGAGCGCCGCACAGCACCGGCGAATCGACGAGCGTTTCCAGCGACACGGCCCCGAACGTCGTGACCGGCTCGCCCGCCTTGTCGATGGGCAGGGCGGTGCCAAGCTTCCAACCCGCCGGCAAGCGGAGGCTGGCCTTGCACTGGGCCTCCTGGATTTTCGCGCCCTTGGGATAAAGCAACACCTGGTTCCAGCTGATGACGGCAAGCTTGGCGCTGGACGACGACGCCGCGGTGAAGCCTTCCTTGCTGGTCGCGATCAGGAAGTCGAGCGACGCTTCCACACTTTGCGCGCCTTCCGGCACGTCGCAATGGAAGGCGAACATATCCTCCTCGTCGCGCTTCCAGGCAATTTTCTTACCGCCGGCGGTAAGTTGGAGGCTGACGAGGTCGGTGACGGGTCCGGTGGGTGCGTGTTCGCCGGGGATCCACTTGGGGTAACAGAGGGTCAGGCGGCCCGGTTTGGCCGGGATGGTGAGCCGGGCGTGGAGGATTTTTTTCGTGGCTTGGGTGGCATCGACTTCGAGGGTGATTGGCGCGTCGGCGCGGAGCGGGGCAGCCCCGGCGAGCAGGGCAAGGGCCAGGAATCCGCAGGCGACAGACAGGCAGCGTGGCAAACGAGGCATCGACGTATCCTTTCCAGTGGGTGCGGGAGAGGGACGCCGTATTTTCGAGAGGGCGGCGCGGGTGTTCAAGGGCAAAGCGCGCCGGGGCGACGTAATGAAATCAACCGATGCTCGGCGCGCCGGGCTTTGAAGGTGCCTCGCCATCGGGTACATTACTTGGAGATTCCCTTTTCCCGCCAAGTAGTGCCGAGTGCGCGTTGAAGCCCGCGGTGGAGGCCTCATGGTGAACGGCTCAAGCGAACCACCTTCGGACAATGGGGGAGATCAAGGTCAGGCAGGCATCACAAGGAGCGAACACGCCCGCCTGCGCTTCGGACAAGGGCGTCCGATTGCAGAAGTGGTGAACGACATCCAGAGAGCGGGGCAACGGGACGTATTTGTTCAACCGGACGACGACCGCTTTGTCGTTCGCGGTCCAAGAGGACGAGAACACATCATTGAGGCGAACGGGGAACACGTCACCTCGATTCGGCGACCGGATGCCGCCCATTATGCCCGGCTGCAAGCAGGGACGATCCGGGCGGCCTCGGAAGAGGAGTTTCAGAAACTAAAGGGATTTATCCCCTGAGGAGGGGCCGATGCCAGACGATGAAATCACGCTGTTCAACACTTGCACCGACTTGGTCGGCTTGAGGAAGAATGAACCCTTTCTTCTCCACCTGCTGGGGACCAAGCGCCCCGGCGAGTGGGTCGGTGTCCGTGAGTGTTGTCTCCAAATCGGCGTGGCCGCCAGCGACTTGGGGCCAGCCGTCTTTGCGACCTGGCTTCCTGATCCGGCAGCCCAGGACGGATATGCGGTGATCCTGTTCTACGACGATGAATCGAAGTGGAGCATGGCCGCACATTACAATCGAAGGCGACTCCTAGGCGGTGCGTCGCCGAGTCAAACCCTGCACCCGACCGGGGCCAGCGTCTCGGTTTCTCAAAACATTCAACCGAGATGAGGGCAGACAAAGAGCAAATAAGGGGCAATGAGTGTCAGTTGCACCCTGCGTTTGACGCACGGTTATGTAAACGCGACGGCAGCCGAAGTAGAACTGACGGACAACGGTGACAAAGAGGAGGTCCTTATTCTGGCCATGAAGAAATTGACCGCCGCCAAGTGTGTCTACACGATCTTGCATCCTGATCGGCTTGCGGAAGCGGCAACTCTGCGCGGCCCATCGACATTCGCGATCAAACAGCGGTGGGTTACCGGCTGCGCGTTATTTCAAGCCGCCGAGGCTGCTGGCGAAGCATTGGCAATCTTGTTTGGTGATGCCACCGACTGTAGTCGGCTAATTTATTGGGGACTACTTCAGGGAGTCAATGTCAGCGACGAAGACACTCACTACACGGCCTTTCCGATCCGTGCGTTTCGGGCGCAGCATAGACCACAGGAACTGGTCCTTGGCAACTCTGGCGAAAATATTGCAGATGGATTTATCCGAGCCTACGCCTTGTGTCGAACTCCCGACTTCCTCCGCAACGAAGTCCGGAGAGCCAAAGCGTAGTAGTCAGCCGGCCTTCCATCTCACTATCTTGAAGGCGTACGCTCTTACTCCGCGCGAAAGGAGCCTCGCATGCGTCGTCTCGTTCCCCTGGCCGCCGTGCTCGTCTTTACCCTGGCCGTCACTGCCGCCGAGCCGAACTGGCCCGCATTCCGTGGCGGTGCGCAGGGCGGCGTCGCCGCCGACAAGGCACTGCCCGACACCTGGGCCGCCGATAAGAACGTCGCCTGGCAGGTCGATCTGCCGGGCCGCGGCTGGTCGTCGCCGGTCGTCTGGGGCGACCGCATTTTTGTGACAACCGTGGAGACCGACGCCAAGCTGCCCGAACAGAAGAAGGGTCTGTACATCAACGACCTGAACGGCAAGCCGCAAACCGGCGAACACCGCTGGCTAGTCTACTGCCTCGACTGGACCACCGGCAAAACGCTCTGGAAGAAGGAGGCGTTCAAGGGTGAGCCGCTGTCGCCCGTTCACATCAAGAACACCTACGCTTCCGAGACGCCCGTGACCGACGGCGAGCGCGTCTACGCCTCTTTCGGCAACGTCGGCCTGGTTTGCTACGACCTGGACGGCAAGGAAGTCTGGTCGCAGAAGGTGTCGCCGCGCAAGACGCGCATGGGCTGGGGCACGGCGGCGTCGCCCGCGCTCCACGGCGACCGGCTCTACGTCGTCAACGACAATGAGGAGGAGTCGTACCTCGCCGCGCTGGACAAGAAGACCGGCAAGGAAATCTGGAAGGTGGCGCGCGACGAGAAAAGCAACTGGGCGACGCCGTTCGTCTGGAAGAACGCCCAGCGCACCGAGATCGTCACCGCCGGCAGCAAGCGCGTGCGCTCCTACGACCTCGACGGCAAGCTGCTGTGGGAACTCGGCGGCATGTCGATCAACGCGATCCCGACGCCGGTGGCCGGCCCCGAGCTGCTGTACGTCACGTCCGGCTACGTCATGGACCCGACTCGCCCGTTATTCGCGATCCGCCCCGGCGCGGCGGGCGACATCAGCCTCAAAGATGGCGAAACCAGCAACAAGTGGGTCGCGTGGTGTCAGAAGGTGGCGGGGCCGTACCACCCGTCGCCGCTGCTGTTCGGCGACCACGTCTACATCCTCTACGACCGCGGCATGTTGTCGTGTTTCGACGCGCTGACGGGCAAACCGGTCTACGAGAAGGAGCGGCTGGGGCCGGGCGCGTTCACCACGTCGCCATGGGCCGCGGACGGCAAGGTTTACTGCCTGAGCGAAGACGGCGACACGGTGGTGGTGCAGGCGGGCAAGGAGTTCAAGGTTCTCGGCAAGAACAGCCTCGACGAAATGACGCTGGCGTCGCCGGCGGTGCTGCGCGGCAGCATTATTCTGCGGACGCAGTCGAAGCTGTATCGGATTGAGAAGTGATTCGGATTGCCGCTTGCGGCTGAGCGCTCGGGTGCGCTCAGCCGCAAGCGGCGGCTTCGGTTATTCCGTCGCCAGCGCGTGCAGTTCCGCGGAGCTTTCGCGCGCCGCCAGCGCAATTATTTGCAACGGCTCCGCCGCCTTCGTCGCGCGCTTTGGCGCGGCCAGCAGCGTGAATTCACTCTCGGTCTGCCGCAACCGCTCTTCCAAGGCACTCAAAACAAGCTTGCGGTTGGCGTCCGCCGGCAAGTCGCGCACGTGTTGCCGCAACTCCTCGCCCACCAGCTGCCGGTAATACTTCGCCAGTTCCGCCATCTTCTCGCCGTCGGCGTCCTTCGCGGCTTGCGCCAGTTTGCGCACCTCGTCGCGCACCTCGTCGGCCACGCCCAGGACGGTTTCCGCCCGGTCGCGCGGCGTAAGTGCGGAATTCTGGCGCGAGGCGAGATGAATCCGGTAGACGCTGGCATGATCGACCTTGACCGGCTTGCCGGGGTTCAACACCCACAGGCCGATGGCGATACCGACCAGGCTCGCAGCCAGCGCGAAGGCGAACGCCAGCTTGCGCAGCCCGCGTTCCTTGACCGACGGCGTTGGCCGCATCAGCCTCACCACCGGGACCGTCTCGGCCGCCGGCAATTCGGCGGGCGTGTGCTGGATAAACTGGGCGACGAACGCCGCGCGAAGGGTGGACGGCGGCACCGCCAGCTGGGGAATGGCGCGCTCGATCTCGACCAGGCGCTCGTGGGTCGCGCGGCAGGCACTGCATTCGGCCAGGTGCCGTTGCACGTCGGCATCGACCCGGTCGGGCCGCTCGGCGGTGAACAGGCGGCTTTCCATCGTGGCACACTTCATGACTGATCCCCTTCCCGTCGCGGCGTCAGCAGGGCGAGCAACTTCTGGCGGGCCTTGAACACCCGCCAGCGCGCCGTCTCTTCGGTGAGGTTTAACACCTTCGCAATCTCGCGGAACGACAGCCCTTCCTCCACGCGGAGCAAGAGCGCGGCCCGGAAGTCGGCCGGCAGCTTGACCAGGGCGTCCGCCAAACCCTGTTGCGTCTCGCGCAGCAACACTTCTTCGACCGGACCCTCGTGCGGCGACGGCAGGTCGTCGGGCAGGGGTTCACGCGTCCGGCTGCCGCGGTAGTGGTTGGCAAAGTTGTTGTGGCCGATGCGGAACAGCCAGCCGGCAAAGTTACTCTCGGCCCGAAAGCGCGTCAGGTTGGCAAAGGCTTTCAGGAACGTCTCCTGGGTGAGGTCCTCGGCGGTGTGCTGGTTGCGGGCCAGGTGGTAGAGCCAGCGGTAGAGGCGGTCCCAGTATTGTTCGACGAGGCCAGCAAAGGCCGCACGGTCCCCCTGCTGGGCACGGCGAATGAGCGCGTGCTCTTCGGTACGAACGTCGTCGATCGGCTGGGATGTCGCCACGCACGGTCCTCATGCGCCCGGTGCTGTACCACTGTCCCCACCGTCTACTTTACCGCCGTCGGGCGCCCATCGCCAGCATTTGCCGCTTGCGGCTTTGGCAACCGTTCACTCCCCCCCTTGCGAAGGGGGGGTAGGGGGGGTGAAGCGGACGCCAAGACGAGTACGGCCGATCTTGACCCCCCTACCCCCCCTACCCCCCCTACCCCCCCTTCATAAGGGGGGGAGAAGTTATGCCAGTGAACGGTTGCCGGCTTTGCACTCCCCTACACTGAATATGACACCCGCCGCCCGCATCCGTTGGCGAAAATCGAGGACCCGGCCCGTGGACGACGCCGTTCGGCAAACGCTCTCCTACCACCGGCGCACGAAGCACCACCCGCACCGTTACGCCCAATCGAGCGGCTTCCTCGACTGGGCAACGCAGCCAAAACCGTTTCGCACCTTCGCCGGTGCCCCGGTCGTGGAACTGCCGTTGCTCGCCGACGCAATCCAGGCAAGCTACGCCGACCTTTACCGCCCTGGTGCCGTTATGCCGCGCCGCCTCGACGCCAACGCGGTGGCCGTGCTGTTCGAGTTGGCGCTGGGGCTGTCGGCGTGGAAGGAGTACAAGGATACGCGCTGGGCCTTGCGCTGCAACCCGTCGAGCGGCAACCTGCACCCGACGGAGGGTTATGCCGTGGTGCCGTCGCTGCCGGGCCTCGAAGCCGGCGTGTATCACTACGTCAGCCGCGATCACAGCCTGGAACGCCGTTGCACCTTCGCCGGGAACCTGCCGTTAAACGGTTTGCTCGTCGGCCTCACGTCGATCCACTGGCGCGAGGCGTGGAAGTACGGCGAACGCGCCTTCCGCTACTGCCAGCACGACATCGGCCATGCGCTTGCCAGCGTCCGTTATGCCGCCGCGACGCTCGGCTGGTCGGCGCGGCTGCTGGATAATCCGTCGGACGACGAAGTGTCCGCCTGGTTGGGTCTGGACCAAGTGGATGCCTTCGCCAAGGTCAACAATCTGGACCGCGAACATCCCGATTTACTGATGCTGGTCGGCCCGCCGCCGCTGCCAGCGGTACAGCCGTCGATGCCGTCGGCAAGCGTTTGGTCCGGCACGGCAAACGCGCTTAGTCCGAACCACGTCCACTGGGAAGTGATCGACACCGTGGCCGCGGCGACGCGCAAACCCAGGACCGACGCCGCACCCATTCCTACGCCGGAAGCGTTGCCGCCCCTGCCGAACGCTAGCAGTATCCCGGCGGCCACGCTCATCCGCCAGCGGCGCAGCGGCCTGGCGTTCGACGGCAAAACCGGCATCGACCGCGCTACGTTCTTCCGCATGCTCGACCACCTGTTGCCGCGCCCGGAAGTGCCGCCGTGGGACGCGCTGCCGTGGTCGCCGCACCTGCACGCCGGCATCTTCGTGCATCGCGTGCAGGGTTTGGCAGCGGGCCTCTATTTCCTGGAGCGTAACGCGACCGTCCACGACGCGCTGACGGCCGCGTGCCGCGACACCTTTGCCTGGCAGCGCGTGCCGGAAGCACCGGCGCATCTGCGTCTCTATCTGCTGGCGGAGGGTGACCTACGGCAAATTTCGCGCGCGGTGAGTTGTGACCAGGAGATCGCGGCGGACGGTGCTTTCAGTCTCGGCATGATCGCGGAGTTCGGCGACCGCATTCGCGAGCAAGGGCCGTGGTGGTATCGCCGGCTGTTCTGGGAGTCCGGCGTCCTGGGCCACGTCCTCTACCTGGAGGCGGAGGCGGCCGGTATGCGCTCGACTGGCATCGGTTGTTATTTCGATGACGTGTTTCACGATCTGCTCGGCCTGACGGGCGACCGCTTTCAGGATTTGTATCACTTCACCGTCGGTATGCCCGTCGAGGATACGCGGCTGCGGACGGTGGCACCGTATGGCCATCTGGGCAGACGTTGATCGAGGGAGTTATTTAGGCTCGTCCGCCGGGGCTGGGGCGGGCGGGAGAGGGGACGGCGGCAATAGCATCACCGCCTTGCGGAATTCTTCGTCCGTGGAAAAGACTTCCAGGTCGTTATCTTGAGGATCTTTCCCCGGAAATTCAGACGCTGGGAGCAACATCTTCCGCAGAACTGGTACGATTATGGCGTCCGTGCGAACGGCTTCCCGAACGGCCCAAAGGGCTGCTTCCCGATAGTCGGCTTTGTCGAAACCCTTCGGCACTTTATCCGGGTGCTCTTGGAGCCAGCCGAATGCCTGGCCGTAGGCGGCGGCCAGGTTGGCGAAGATCTCAGTGCTGGGCACACTGCCTTTGTCTGTGACGTACTCCTGCCCGTACTTCAAGGCCGTCTGAAACCCTTCCGGCGCGGTGGCGTAAAGGTAATAATACGTGAGGTTGATGTATACGCGCCGCTTCACCGAAGGATCCGGGTTGGCCGCCAGGAGCCGCAGAGCGATGTCGAATTCTTCTCGGACTTTTTTGGTTGGGCTTTTGCCGGTCCCGGACGCGGCCTGCAATGCCGCAGCGTACCCCACGTGCAGGCGGGCGTTATCTCCGCCTTGGCACTGGGCGAGGGTTATCGCCTTCGCGTATCCTTTGACTGCTTCTTGTGGTTTGTTCGCTTCCAGTTGCGCGCGCGCCCAGGCCCACGCCTCCTGCACGGTGTTCAACGATTCCAGGGACACGCGTTGGATCTGTTCCGCCGCCGCATGGGCTGCGCCCGTTAACTTGAACCCGCCCTCGCCGTGGCCGATTGGGGCATCGGTTATGGATTTTACGGCGAGTGCGTTGAGGAGGTTCTGATCGGCCAGGGCGAGGGCGGGAGCCAGGAACAATCGCGTTCCCAGAAAGCCAATAAAAAAACCTAGGATGGCATAAGCCAAGAGAAGGGAACCAGCCAGGACGCGACACGTCTCAACAGGGTCCCCGCTCGCTTTAGAGAAACCGAGGGCGACGTTTTCGGACAATTCGGCGAACGCTGCGCGCAGATTTTGCCATTCAACCAAACCGACGCCGACGATGATTTTCGTGAGCCAATTGGAGACCTCTTCAAGGTTCGTGTTCGGCTTTATCGCCGACGGGGTTCGGGCGGCTGACCCTGGGGGTGCCGGCCCGCCGGGTGTTAGGGTCGGCGAGGGCGAGGAGCCTTCACGCTGTTGAGTGAGGGGGATGCCGAAGAGAAAGCCGACGAAGCAACCCGCGGCAGCCGAAGCCGCGGCACACAAAACCGCGCCCCTACCGACGGAGAAGAAAACAAAGGGGAGAGGGAGAATGCAGAGGGCCAAAACGATAAAGACACCGACAATGTGTAGCGGTTCGGCGTTTTGCCGGTCTCTCTGCTGTAACCATTGCCAAAGACAGATGGCCCAAGTTGAGGAATCTTTCTTGTGCGTTTCATCTTTGGCCATAGTTCAGACCTTGTAACACGGAGCAGATGGCTGTCGTCAAGATGCGTTTGGAGAATTCCGATTGCTGCTACGCGGATGCTTTCTTTGGCACCCGCGTGTGGCAGGACTGTGATTGCCATCCAAGTTTCCTCGGCAAACCTGCCACATTTTACACGCGCTTTATCCTTGAAACAAGAACTGCATCAAGTTTTTTTTGTTACCCCGTATTTGGCGAGCAGTAGATCGGGAACCCAGCCGCCTCCAACGTGAGACCCCGGTGGCCGATACAACAAAATCACGGAATACACGGAAAAAAGCCAGAAATGGAATTGCCTTTTCTTCAGTCTTTTTTCCGTGTATTCCGTGGTTTACTTCTTGGGCCGCGTCCACAGTCCGACGGCTGGTCGCGCCGGGAAGCCATTTACCGTCAATTCCTGTCCTTTTAGTCGTATTTCCAGCGTGTTCGGCAGCCACCAGCACGGGTCGTCGGCCCGGTAGCGCTCCGTCAGGAAATGGATGCGCTGGTTCGCCGAGCCGATCCAGCGGCGGCGCGTTTCCGGTTGGTCGCGGTCGTAGGGGCTATCAACAAGGATGTCGGTCAGCGACAGCAATTCCGCAACGGCGGGGTGGGGCAATTGGCGTGCTTCCTCCAACGTGTAGCCGCTGAAGACCATCACCGTCAGGCCGAGGTCGCGGACCGCCCGTGCCAGGGCAGCGCCGGCGACCGCGTGGGCCAGCGGCTCGCCGCCGAGCAGGGTAATGCCTTCGACGCCACTGGCTCGGATTTGTTCGATCAGCGCTGGGAGTTCCACCTTGCAGCCGCCCTCGAACGGTAGCATCTCCGGGTTGCAGCAGCCCGGACAGCGCAGCGGGCAGCCCTGGAACCACAGCGCGAACCGTTTGCCCGGACCTTCGGCCTCGGTACAGGCGACCGTTTGCGCGATTTGTAAATTCATCATCCTGTCCTATTTGCCGCTTGCGGCTGAGCGCTCAGCCGCAAGCGGCTATTCAATCCGGACCACGCCCGGACTACCCTCTTCTCCCTCACACTCAATCTTACGGTCCAGGAAGTGTCCGATCACATCAATGTTCGTCGTCAAGTGCCGGGTCACTTCGGCCACGCGGTATTCCGACGGTCCCGCCGCCAGCGCCAGCGGCAACACCAACTGGTCCGCGCTATGGGCATCCACCAGGTTGGGCGACCCGGCCAGGTACGCGAGCACAGCATCGACGGCGTCGTCGGCGACGCGCTCCGCCGGTTTGCCGCGCTCGCCGATTGCGAAAAAGAACGTTGGCGCCGGCGTCGTGTTTAGCTCGATACCGACCACCGTGCCGGGACCGCCCTCCCACGTTTGTTCTTCCAATTCGACGGCGATGCCCTGTTGTTCCAACCGGAAGCGGGCGCGCCGGGCCTGGCGTTTGGCGATCGACTCCGGCAAACCTGCCACCGCGCTGAAACCCGTCGCTTGCAGTTCGCCGTGCTCCCGCAGCGTGAGGTTGCGCACACCGGCACAGGGTTGGATGAGTGCCCGCACCTCGCCGCCGCCGCGCGGGTAGAAGCCGGGACGCTTCATTTCCAGGCCGATGGTCAGGCCGCACGCCTTTAGATAATGCCGCCAGGTGGTTTCGAGGAAGTGGAAGCACGGCGACGCCTTGACGTGGGTGCCGCCGATCAACGTGATTTCACTCGTCGCGCCGCTGGCGAGGGCCAGCGGCAGGTAGATGGAATGCAGCACCAGGCCGACCGCGCCGGCGGTGCCGATGTCGAAGCGGTAGGTGCCGGGCGTCACCGGCCCCGGCTCGAATACGAGGTCGGTGCTGCCGCGCGCCGCGCCGCGCGTCTGCGCCTTGCCGACAGTGCCGGCAGCGCGGACGCTCATCAGGTGTTGCGGTTGCAACCCCGGTTTCGCACGGCCGGCGCGGACGTTGCGCAGGTGGAAGGGCCGCCCGGTCAACAGCGACAGCGCCAGGCTGCTGCGCAGGATCTGGCCGCCGCCCTCGCCCATCGCCCCGTCCAGTTCGATCGTGGTACTCTCCATGCCTACCAGGAGAGCACAACGTCGGGCGAAGTTCACGCGCGAAATGCGGACGGCATTTTTGACACGACGCAGTTAGTGGGAGGAGTCGCGCGCCTGCACGGCCAACGGCGGCGCGCGGTCGTCGAACTCCTCGGCGGCGGCCCGCGGCGCGCGCGACGGGCGGACTACCAGCAGGCGTTGCACCGGCGATCCCGTCTCGGTGTAAAGGAACGAGCGGTAGCCGAGCGTGTCGGGCCGGTCCAGCAACGTGCCGACGGCCACGAACTCGTCCGGCTTGACCGTCATTTCCCAGCCGAGCCACGCGTACGATTCGGTGGGCTGGTCGGGCAGCAACGTCCAGGACTTCGCGCCGGACGCCTCTTGCAGCGGCCGCGCGCGCAGCGTCATCTCCCCGTGGCGCACTTCCGGCGTGAACCGGAGTATAATCCGGCCGTCGTCGGTCAGCGTCGCCACCACCTTCAGGACGCATTGCGCCTGGTGCAGCTCGACGGGCACTTCGACCCGGTCCTTGTCGAGGTCGTACTGGCAGGTCGGCCAGGCCGGGCCGAGGAGGATCGCGGTCGGCTGGTCCGCGCGCGTGCTGATGCGCCGTGGGTTGAAGTTGCACTTCTCCGACTTCAAGAGGTCGAGCAGTCCGGGCGGCGGCGTGCTGCCGGTCCGGCAGGCGCGGAAGCCGTTGCGCTGGAGGACGGGTTTCAAATCCGGGCTGACGGACTCGTCGGCCAGCTGCCAAAGGTCCTTGTTGATGTAGCCGTCGCCGACGGTGCGTTCGAGGATCGCCACGTCGAGTTGCACCACGTCATCGCCCTGCGGCCCGGCGAACGCCCCCTGGAGGCCGAAGTGCGTGAGGGTCCGTTCCGGCTGCGCGGTGAAACACCCCGCCGCCGACGCCAGCAACAGTGCGAGCACGAGCACCCCGCAACGGCGCATGAAAACCCTTCTCCCGCGGAGGACGGCCGAAACGAAACCTGTTTGTGGATAAGGGGGCGGGTGATACCGAGCGAAGGGCGTCGCCGTCAAGTCGAAGTTGCGGGCAAAACAATGAAGGCAGCGCAGACAATCACGAAAACACGAAAGAACGAAAGGCCGAAACAACACGGAATGGGGCCGGATCGTGGCTCCGTGGCACAATTGTTCATTTCGGCCTTTCGTTCTTTCGTGTTTTCGTGATTGTCTGCGCTGCCGTTGCTAAACTGACAACGCGGCGAATCTAGGTTTTCTGGGCGAGTAAGCAAAGGAGGTCCACGATGGGCACAGGACTATTCAACCTGACGGGCAAGGTCGCGCTGGTGACGGGCGGCAGCAAGGGACTGGGCAAGGCGATGGCGCGCGGCCTGGTCGAGGCGGGGGCGGACGTGGTCGTGTCCAGCCGGCACGAGGACGAGTTACGCCCCGCCCTGGAAGAAATCCTGCACGGCACCGACCGCAAGGGCCGTTTCGTCGTCGCCGACATGAGCAAGCGCGACCAGGTGCAGGCCCTGGCGAAAACCGCCCTCGACCAGATGGGCCGCATCGACATCCTCGTCAACAACGCCGGCACGAACAAGCCACAAGCCGTTGACGTCATTACGGACTCCGATTGGGACAACGTGCTGGAAATCAACCTCAGCTCGATCATGGTGCTGACGCGCGCCCTGGTGCCGCAGATGAAGGAACGGCGTTGGGGGCGGATCATTCACATCTCGTCGGTCATGGGTTTTCTGTCGAAGGAGAAGCGCAACGTCTACTCGGCGACGAAATCGGCGTTGATCGGCCTGGCGCGGTCGATGGCGTTGGACCTCGGCCCGTTCGGCGTCACGGTGAACTGCCTGGCACCGGGGCCGTTCTTGACGGACCTGCCGATGTCGATTCTGTCGGAGGCGGAGAAGCAGTCGTTCGCGGACCACACGGCGCTGGGCCGCTGGGGCGACCCGCGCGAGCTGGTCGGCCCGGCGTTGCTGTTGGCGAGCGACGCCGGCAGCTACATCACGGGCGAGACGCTCGTGGTGGACGGCGGGTTTTTGACGAAGTGAGGGACGAAGAGGTAACGCCGCCCGATCATGTGGACGTTTTATGTCGGCCAGGAGATTCGGCAGACACCGTCTGCCAAATTGCGCGGACGGGTGAAATGACGGACCCTGGCAAACACGGCCGTGGACCAGATTTTGCAGACAGTGTCTGCAAAATTACAATCCCTTGTCACCGCTCAAGTTCCGTTTGGCCACCTTTGTCGTGTTTGGGTGCCTTTCCACCGCCGCATGAAAGCGTTCTACCTCGGCTGGGAGATTGTCCCGACAGTGTCGGGAAAATTGCAAGCCCGCGTAAAATGCCAGCCCTCCGCTGTTGTGGCACCAAAGCAAATAGTCCAGACACTGTCTGGACTATTACAACCCCTTGTCTCTGCTCAACTTCCGTTCGATCCCTCTGCGGCGTTGTTGGACGCCTTTCCGCTGCCCTGGTCGCACTACGTCCGCTTGATGGCCGTCCAGGACGACTTCGCCCGCTGGTTCTACGAGGATGAGGCAATCCGCGGCGCCTGGTCGGTTCGGCAACTCGACCGGCAAATCAGCACGCAGTTCTACGAGCGCACCGCCCTGTCCCGCAGCAAGGAGGCGATGCTCCTCAAAGGCCGGCAGCCGCGGCCCGAGGACGCCGTTTCGCTGGAAGAAACGATCCGCGATCCGTACCTGTTGGAGTTCCTCGACTTGAAGGATTCCTACAGCGAAACGGAACTGGAAGAGGCCCTGATTCGCCACCTCGAAGCCTTTCTGCTGGAACTGGGAGCCGGCTTCACGTTCGTGGCCCGCCAGAAGCGCATCCGCGTCGGCGGCGAGTGGTATCGGATGGACTTGCTGCTGTTCCACCGCCGGCTGCGGTGCCTGGTGGTCATTGACCTGAAGATCGGCAAGTTCACCCACGCCGATGCCGGCCAGATGAACCTGTACCTCAACTACGCCAAGGAACACCTGGCCGAGCCGGAGGAGAACGCGCCGGTCGGTCTAATCCTGTGCAGTGAGAAGGACGACGCGGTGGTCCACTACGCCCTGGGCGGCATCCAGGCCCAGGTCTTCGCCTCGCGCTACCGAACGGCATTGCCCGACGAGCAGACGTTGCGGCGCGAGATGCTGGCGACCAAACACGCCCTCGAAACGCGCGCGGCGGCGCGCGGAACGCCCCCGGCGTAAGTTGTCGCGGCAGCCCGACCGCGGGCACACCGCATACTTGCGTCTTGAACTTCACGCCTGCCCTGCGATGATGGAGGACGGCGTTGGTTTCGCCGGTCGTTGAGGGAAAATCATCATGTCCACGGTCCCAAAGACAGCTTCCTTGAGTGGGCGTGTGCTGTTGCACGACGTCTCCTGGGAGGAATACACGCAGATGCTGCGGGCGTTCGCCCGGCAGCGGTCGGTGCGTTTGACCTACGACCGCGGAGTGCTTCAGATCAGGACTTCCCACTTCCGGCATTACAACTCGTCGCGGTTCCTGGGCTGCCTGATCGGCGCGCTGACGGAGGAGCTGAACTTGCCCGTCGCCAGCGGCGGCTCGACGACGTTGCGCCGACGCCGACGAAAACGCGGCCTGGAACCGGACGAATGCTTCTGGATCGCCAACGAAGCGGGCGTGCGCGGCCGGGAGCGCTTGAACCTGCGCATCGACCCACCGCCCGATCTCGCCGTCGAGGTTGACGTGACGCGCAGCTCAATCGACCGCATGGCCATCTACGCGGCCCTGGGCGTCCCCGAAGTGTGGCGGCTCGACGTGGCGGGTCTGACGTTTCACGTGCTGCAAGCGGACGGGCAGTACGCGGCGGCACCGCTGAGTCGTTCGTTCCCGACGGTAAGCGCAACCGACCTCGCCGGCTTCCTGGCGCTGCTGGGCCGGCAGGAAGAGAACGAGATTCTACGGCAATTTCGTGCGTGGGTACGGCAACGGTTGGGGACTCTGCCCTGACGGCATTTTCTCTCACAGACCATTCCAGGTCCATACCCTCCGCCTAACCGGCAGAAGGCGAGCCGGGTTGCCTCACAATATTCTCAGCCTGGCTTGCCGCTATTGCCAGCTGCTCCTTGATGAAGGTGAAGCGTGCCTTGTCTGATTTGTAGTCTGCCGCGTTGAGTTCGGGAATTACAACGTGGCCTTTGATCCGCGAGTCCGATTTGCTTTTCACCGTCAAGCCCAGGGACCGTAGCCAAGACACCGGTATCCTTACGATGCCGTTCTCATGTCGGTGGTCGGCGGCGACGGTCGCCAGGGCTTCGGACGGATCGGCCAAACACGCCGCACGATAGAGACTGATCCCGTCCGTATCCAGGTCCCGCCCCTTGATTCTTGGCTCGAAGGCGTTGGGTGAAATGATCGGGAGCTTGTCGGTTCGGAACTGCTCAACCCGAACCCGGCGGAGCAGCCATTCGTCGTCCGTGATTGGGTCGGTTTCGGCTTTCATCGTCGCACCACCCGTTCGGCGGGCCTCCCCGTCTCGGAGGACTACGAACGGATGTTTAGACTAAAAACCTCTGTCATTTCCGCGCCTTTCCGAACCCAACGGCACTCCGCATCGACCGGAGACGTGACTTCGATCTCCTGGTATCCGAGCGGAGTGTGCCACTCGAAGTAGATCGTCCCATTTGCCCCGGCGATGACCCTGTCCGCGGGTGGAAACCCATCCTCTTGAAGGGACTGAGCCAGTGTAATCGCTCCACCGACCAGGGCACGGCAGGGAGCTTCCGTCCCTTCGCCATCCCAGTCGTCTTTCAAAGTGAGAATGCGCAGCATTTCATCGATCAACTGGGGCCAAGTATTTGCCGTTGCTTCACCGGACCCCGCGGTCAGCAAGCCGAGGACGGTCTCGATAACGGGCGGGTTAGTAAGCGCCGAAGCAATCGTTTGTTTGTGGTCCGCCATTTGCCACCCGGATGTCAGTAAACGCATGGTCCTATATCAAGGGCGATGACTTTCATCCTGTCGTGCGAGCCTTGGCGGTTGCTGTCGTCGTGCTCCACGAACAACACGACCTGGATGCCGGCGTCGCTGATTCCCGTTTCCCGTGCCGTCCGTCCCTTGCTATACTAGCACTTGGGAACGACTTCCCAAAAGAGGAATACTCATGCCCACCGCTACCGCAAACTACGCTGGCCGGAGCGAAGTCGCCCTCCTCGCGCGCGTCCTCGGCAACGGGCACGGCCAGCTGCCCGCCGCGATGGCCCGCAACCACGACCACTACATCCACGGGGTTCCCACCGGGTTATAGTCTGTCCGGGAGGGGGTTGAACCATGACTCGCCAAGAACCCGCCCGCGAACCGGCTTCTTCGCCCTGTCAGGCTCCGCCCGGATACTGGGGAGAAGATGACCGGAAGGCTGAAGGGTTCATTGCATTAGCCTGCGGAGTGGCCGTCATGATCCCGGATTTCAACGACCAAGGATACCTCCCGCCCGGAGTCCACGGCGCAACGCTCGATGAAATCGCCGACCGCTTCGGGGGCGAATCGGAGCTTCGCCACGCGGAAATGGAATCGCTTCGCTGGTTGGTAGACTTGGCGCGACGGGCCGGGGTATTGCGTATTGTGGTGAATGGAAGTTTTGTGGCCGACGCGTACGAACCCAACGACGTGGATTGCGCCCTATTGCTCGGGTCCGATTATCCTACGGACCCGGCCGCGGACGCCGAGTTGCAGCAGGGCTTACCGTTCATTCAGGTCGAAATGCTAACCCGCGAGGCTTTTGAGTATTACGTGCATACCATCTTCGGCGCCGACCGCCGGGGCGTTCCCAAGGGCCAGATTGAGGTGTTGCCATGACCCTTCAAAGCAAGCGCGAACTCGAAGTGGCCCGGGAAAAGCTGCGTGGCCTGGAGGAGCAATACGCGACGACGCAGGCGGCACCAGAGGAAAACACCTACGCCAAGGAGCTAACGCTACGTTCCTTGCGGCGCACCATTAACCAACTCAAGGAAGAAATCGCGCGCTTCGAGGCCCGAACCGGTGCCGCCACCAGAGGCGATTGACTTACGGCCCGCCGCTTTTCTTCCACGGCCGAGTAAAACACCTCCTTGTTATCGCTTGTCCTCTTCCGCCGGCTCCACGTCCGCGACCTTGGACATGGCCTTGCGAAATTTCGCCTTGCTCGCGCGCTTCGCCCGCTCGCCGAGGTAGTCCTCCGTCATCAGCGCGGAAATCTTTTCGGCCAGCGCCAACGTGACCAGCTGGTTAATAGAGATATTCTCCTTCTCGGCCAGTTCACGGGCGCGCTCGTGCAGCGAGTCCGGTAGACGCAGGCTAATCGTACTCATTGCAGTTCCCCTATTTCCTGAAGCAGTTCCTTCGCGGTTCGCAGCCCGATGTCGAATTGCTCGACGCCCCCGAAGTCCTTCGCATTGTAGGTCACGATGTAGTCGCAGTTCGCGGCGACCGCCAGTTCCAGCAGCATGTCGTCTTTGGGATCTTTCAGCCACGGCCGCCAAAGGAAATAAATCGAAACCTGTTCCGCCTGCCGGCACAGGTAGTCCAGCACGTCATCGACGTCGCGCTCGGCGAGCGCAATCTGACCGAGGAGCCGCTTGCAAACGTCCTCGTACTCAAGGAACAGCGGCACGGAGAGGCAAGTTTCAAATTTCCCACTGTCGACCAACAAAAGCAGCTTGTACGACGCTCCACGTCGTGACCGTAAGGCGGATGCCACGACATTTGTGTCGATCACGACCCGCGGCTTCTTCATGCTGGTATCATATACGATACCGTCACTTTGTCAAGGTTGCGCGTTACGCGGTAAGCAGCCCATCACTCCCGCGCCACCGACGCCGCTCGTGCCACCGACTCGATCGCGATGGCGGCCACCGCGGAGCCATCGTCTCGTATAATAGGGGAAAGGAGGTCGAGCCATGAACAAGGTGATCCTGACTTCGCAGGTCGGTGCGGACGGCGTGCTGAGCGTGACCGTGCCGCTGAAACCGGAGGAAGCCAACAAGACGGTTCGCGTGACCGTCGAGGCGTTGGAAGCAGCGGAGACACCCACCACGCGGCCGATGACACGCGAGGAGTGGCTGAAGTTCATCGACAAGACGGCCGGGTCAATCGCGGACCCGACGTTCGAGCGACAACCGCAGGGTGAGTACGAGCAGCGGGACGAGCTCCCATGAAGTACCTGCGTGCAGTTCCTTGGCGGTTCGCAGCCCGACGCCGATGCGCTTTACCCATTCCCTAAGCCCCTTCGCGGGTCGCCTTTGGGCAAAATGGCAATATACACGTCGCGGCCGTGCTGTTGGAACATGTAAACCAGGTTCTCGCCATCAATCAGAGTGATTGGCTTGTCTTTAGCGAACTCGCGGCTGTCTCGCCCGAAATGGCTTGTCGTGACGAGAATGCCTTTTGTTGCACCCTCGGCAATCATGGTGCCGTAAAGGTCTCGTACCGCCGAAACAGGCACAACGATGTTGTATCGTTTCGCCTGGATAACAAACTTGCCTCCACGAATAGGGTCTGGATCGAAGGCAATTGCATCGACCCCTCGATCCCGGCTCGCTTGCGTGACATGTACTTCCCCACCTGTCTTGCTGAACTCTTTTTCAAAGAGTTCCCGGACCAGGTGTTCAAAATCCCCCCATTCCATCGCAGCCAAGTTATGTCCAGGCCCGAGTTGGTCTATCACCTCTCTCGATTCAATGAACCGGTCGTCATCTTTCTTAATGTCCATGACGGGCTTGACGGGTGCCAGCATGGCGAGGGGTCCGGCGGTGAGGCCTTTGAGGGCGCGCACACAGTCTTTCGGGGATACAAGGGCAAGTTGTAGTTCAGTGAACTGGCTCCGAGAGGCTTCATAGCTCAGGATGCACGAGGTGAACGGCTTCCCCGTCTTGCCGTCCGTCCCGCGAACCCAGCCGTTGAACACTGCTGCTTCTACGACACGAGCATAATCAGCGACGAACACTTCGTGAACGGTCCTGAGTGCTATCTGGTGGACGATGTTGTCATAGAAAGCTTCCAAGTCTTTCTGTTTCATCTCTACTGGCTTGACAGTCTTCTTGGATGCGACATACTTATATTCCAAAACATTAGGTACGTCACCAGGGCCAGGAACCCAGAAATTGATGACGAAGGTTTTGCTGGGTTCGTCGAACTGAACGTCAGGCTCGCCCGGTACACCCTCCGGATAGGGCGATTTTTCCAAAGTCATTTGCACGTACCGCTCAACGGCCTCGGACGACCCCGCTTCATAGCGGGTCCGGAATGCCACGACTGCACCGTTATGGGCCTCTTGACGTGCGCTGAATTCATCGCGGGTTTGGACATATTTTTCTTTCTCGGTACGGAGTTGACCGTTGTATTCCCGCACCGCTGACTTATAAGCCTCTTCGACCTCGCTTTCACTTGACCGATACGCTTTGCTTTCTCTCACGAACTCTACCCTGGCCCTCTTCTTCTCCCGTTCGTAGGCTTCGCTTGCTTCGTAATCGCGCTCGAGCCGCTGCCGACGTAAGAACGGCAGGAAAACTTCAAAGATACTCCCCCTTTCCGGAACCGGGATGGGCACAAATTGTTCCTCCGGCTCTGGCCCCAGGATTTGTAGACGGATCGCGTCTCGATCGGGTTTAGGATACGTGAAATGGAATGGGGGAAAGGAGCGGCGGTCCAGAAACGGTTGCCAATCGAAGGCTAAGTTGATCTTCAGACTTGCCAGGAGGATGTTGCGGAATGCCTCAAGCCTCGTCTGGGCAGCGATGGTATCTACCTGGGCCTGCGCCTTCAGGCTTTCAACTTCCTCCTTTACCGCTGCCCTTTGGGCGTCTTTCTGCTGCTGCTGGTATTTCCGGTCTTCCTGCTCGCCCCATTTGGCAATTTGGGCCTCGGCGAGCCAATCGAGTTCGCTTCGGCTCATCGCACGAATGACTTTGCTGACGCCCAAGGCTTCATTGCGAATCGTTGCCTGGTAGGGATAACGCGAAGGCATGGGATCACGCTTTTGTCACAACCGGTGAATTCCGTTTCACCCATTTCAAAGCCTGTCGGCGCTTGGTGCGGACTTTCCCGATGTTATCTCGCGAAGACTTATCCCGCAAGTTCGGTGGTAGAAACGCCGCGCTAAGCCGCAAGCGGCGGTTCGGTAAGTAGCCAATCACTCCCGCGCCACCGACGCCGCCCGCGCCACCGACTCGATCGCGATCGCGGCAACCGCGCTGCCGTAGTCCAGGTCGATGTTCTCCATCGTGTCGTGCGTGTCGTGATAACCCTCGCGGTTGATGTCGTAGTTCTCCATGAACAACACCACGGGAATGCCGGCGTCACTGAAGATCTGGCCGTCCGTGTTGTACAGCGTACTGCGCGGGTCGTAGGGCGGACGCACTTCGCCCGATACCGCCAGGTGCGGCGCAACGTGCGGCACCACGTCGGGATCAGCACTGCGCTCGCAACGCTTCTTGCCGTGACGCTCCCCCCTTTGGTTCCACAGCGGCACCGAGGCGTTCCAGGTTGCGGTCGCCTCGTGCGCCTGCTCCGCCAGCCAGAGTGAGGCGCGGCCGGTGCCGGGGGCGATCTGGAAGATGTCGCGGCCGTGGTTGTTGTTGTGCGCGATCATGTCCGAGACGTAAACGCCCTGCACCTGCACGCCGGACAGGTCGTGCATCTTGCCGTCTTGCAGGCGCATTTTCAGCGTGTTTTGCACGAGCCATTGGGCCAGGTGACGCGCGCCTAGGCAGTCCGCCGGGAACTCCTCGCCGGTCAGGTGGATGAGCCACACGTCGCATTCTAGTTGGCCGGCCTTGCTCAGCTCCATGAAGATCGGCGCGCCCAGCATCATCGCCGCCGTGGCCGAGTAGTTGTCGTCCGCGCCGCACGCCGCTAGGCGCGCGCCCTCACCGCCGTACTGCGGATCGTAGTGGTCCACCATGTACGCCGTGTCGTAGTGGTCCGACATCACCACCGCGCGGCTGCGGTCGCGGCCCGGAATCACCACGATCAGGTCGCGCTCCGGATCGCCTTGCCGTTGACTCTTTAGCCAGCCGTCCATCCACGGGTAGTCGAACGCCGTGTCCCATTTGAACGGCAGGTCGCCGACCAGCACCTTTTTGCCCAGGCCGGCCTTGGCGACCTCCTTGCGGTAATAGGCCAGGATGTAATCGCCCAGGGGGTCCAGGTCGCGGTCGTGGTGGTCCAACTCCAAACTCGTCACCGGGTCGCGGATGCAGTCGGCGTTGTTCTTGTTGCTGTACGCGCCCTCCGCCAAGAGCGCGATCGTCTTCCAGTAGGCCACCTCGAAGGAACGCTTCGCCGTGTGCGCGAACGTCAGCGACGCCGGCACCTTGCTGCCGCGCTTTTGTGGCAACGGCCGCTCCTCCGGTTCGATGATTTCCGTCAGGCGTTCGACCAGGCGCGCGCCCTCCTTGTCGCCGTCGGTCTTGGCGCGCAGCAGGGCGAGCCACTGGTCGAGGTCGTGCGTTTTGGCGTGGGTCAGCAGCTGGTGGGCCAGGCGGCGCGGCAACGGCGTCTCGCCGCGCAGGTGCCAGGTTTCTAGCAGCTTCAGGACATTAATGTACGCGCCGCGCAGGGGATGTTCCTTGTCCTGCGATTGCGTGCTCACCTCGATGGCCGCCTCGTATTCGGGCCGGTGCAAGAGGCGCGGCCACAGTTCGATGGGCTTGTCCAGCTGCACCTTGTCGGCACGGTAGGCGGTCAGGTAGCCGAGCGGCGCGTCGGGCAGGACGACCGTTTGATCGCCTTTCGCGGAGCGGTACGCCACCAGGGGGCGGTGCCAGTAGACCTCGTGCCGGCCGACGCGCATGGGCGGGAACTGGAAGCGGTAGGCAAACAGTCCGCCCTCCATGACGGCAGTGCAAGCGGCGTGCAGTTCTGGCAACGTCGCAGTCGGGCCGTCGAGCAACGGCGTCAGGTCGCGCCGGGTCAGCTGCACGTTGCGGGCCATCGGCTTGCTATAGAGACCCATGCGATCCGGCATGGTGCTGAATAGGACGTGCAGCAAACTTTCGTTCTGCGTTTTGAGCGCCAGTTCGTCCTCGTCGCGCAGCACGCGCGCGTTGCGGTGCGTCCGCTTGTAGGTGTTGAGCACGTCGCCGACGTGCGGGGCGGCTTCCGCGCCGTTCGCCTGCTGGGCGTGGTTGACCTTGAGCCAGCCGCTCTGGGGCACGCGCAACCCGGTCGCCCCGTTGTGCCGGGTGAGCATGAACTGGAGCGGCACTTGCACGGCGAAGGGGTGTTCCGCCTGCCAGTGCAAAAACCGCTCGAAACCCCAGGGAAGCAGGCTGCCCGGACACGGCAGCAGGTGCAACCGGCCCGCGAAGTAGGCGCGGCGCACCGTTGCCGACAGCGCGTCGAAGGGCCGAAACGTCAGCAAATAGCGGACGCCCTTCGCGCCGTCGTCGTCGCCCAGGAGGAAGCGGTGCGCCCACTTCGGCAACGGGTCGTCGCGCCAGAAAGGCAGCAAAGTCGATCCGGTATGGGGCATAATGCGGAAGCCGCAGGCTTCCAGCCCGGCGACACCCGCCACGTCCTCGCCGTACACGTCGCCGAGCAGCCGGCGGAAGAAATCGACGACCTTGCCTTCGTTGGGTTCAGCGCCCGGACCCGTTTGAAAGCTTTTCCAGAAGGCGCGCGACGGCCCCTGTTCGCTGTTGCCGAAGCACGTCCAGCGGACGTGGCCCTTGTCGTCGAGGGTGCGCGACAAGGCGAGCGGCATCAGGGTGACGAAGCGCTCGTGTCGGACGCCGGGGAGGTTTTTCGTCAGCTCGGCAGACCAGTAGAGGTTGTGGTGCAAGCCCTCGTGCTTCAGGCCGCGGGCCGACTCGCCGCGCGCCAGGGCCGTTAGCGCACGCAGGATCGGCCGGGCCAGTTGCAGCAGGCCGGGTTGCAGTGCGAACGCCTCCTCGGCCTCGGTGATGTGCCAGCCGTCGGGGTCGGCCGCCGTGAAGGGGTAGGGTTCCGGCTCGGCGAAGGGGTAGGGTTTGCGGCCCAGGTAGGGCGCGGGCAGGAATTCGGAATAGGCGTCGATGGGAAAACGGCCTTCGCCCCGAAACCAGGGAAAGCCGGCGAGGAGTCGTTGCCAGGACAAGGTTCGTCTCCGATCGCAGCAAATGAATGTCAACGGGCGCCGATAACCCAACGAGGATAAGGGAGCTTGGCGTTCTTTGCCGCTTACGGCTTTGCAAGTCCCAAGGCAAAGCCGCAAGCGGCAATCACGGCTGCCCGCCGCCGTACAGCCGCACCTCGGCGCCGACGGCCACGGCCAGCCGGCGGCCGTCGGGACTGAACGCCACGCCGACCGCCTCGGCGGGCAGTTCCTTCAGTGTCAGGATTTCCAAGCCCGACGCCACGTCCCAGACCTTTACCGTCTTGTCCGCACCCGCGGTCGCCAGCCGCGCGCCGTCGGGACTGAACGCCACGGCCCGCACCGGTCCCGCGTGGGCGCGCAGCAACCGACTGACGAACAGATTGACGTCTAACAGCCGCACGGTCCCGTCACCCCCGCCGACGGCAAGCCGGTCTTCCTGACTAAACGCCAAACACAAGGCCGTTACGGCGGCCACGCCGGACACGTGCTGGACACGGCCCGTCTCGGAATCCCAAACCTGCGTGTCGCGCTCCGTTTGCCCGCAGACGGCGACGCGCCGGTTCTTGGGGCCGACGGCCAGCCGCACCCGGCCCGCGCCGTTGGCGACCTTCGGAAACGGCATAAACGGAATCCGTTGCACCCGCGCGCCGGTCGCGGGCTGGACGAAAATCGTCTCGCCGTCATTGCCGGCGACGACGAGGTATTCCTCGCTGACGGCGAACGACGGCCCAGGCGAACCTCCCATCTGATTGCCGGGTACAAACTTCCAGATATGGCCGAATTGCAAGTCGGTAACGCGCCCGTCCGAGACGTCGATCGTGTTGCGCACCACTCCGGTAGGGATTTCCCGGACGACGATCTGACTGCTGCCCGCATCGACTGTCGTCGTGGTGACGGCAGCGGCCACAACGTCGGCTTGGGCGTTAAAGGCGAGGGCTTCGACCGGGCCGTCGAACTGCTTGACCGGCAGCAGTTCGAGGCCGTTGGCCGGGTTCCAGACGTGCAGTGCCGCCTTCTTGTCGCCGCCCGGCTCGACGGCCGTGCCGGCGGCGACCGCACGGCCGTCGGCGCTGAACGCCAGGCTCAGGATCGGCCGGTTTCCCGTCCGCAGCCGGCCGAACGACAGACCGGCCACCCGGTGCTGGACCGCGTCGCGCAGGTAATACCATTCCCACTGGCGGCCAACGGTCGGGCAGGCGTCGAGGAGTTCCATGACGCCGTGTTCGTCGCCCGCCGCCAGCGCCCGGTCCGCCAGGAGGATGCGGCGGAAGTAGTCCGCCCGCTGCTCACGCTGTCCCGCCTCCAGCAGGCGGTTGCCAAAGTTGTCGGCGTCTTGCCCGGCCCTTCTCTCGCGCGCGAGTGCCGCGTTGAAGGAAACCGAACCGTCCCTACCTCTGCCAACAAGGTACGCCGTCAGCGTGGACGCCAGCGCGACGACGACCAGCAGCACGAACGCGGTCTTCAGCGGACTGCGCTTCACCCCTTTCGTCAGCCGAGTCACAACGCCGAGGGGCCGAACCTTCACCGGGTAGCCGTCCAGGAACCGGCGCAGCTCGTCGGCCAGTTCGAGGGCACTCGCATAACGGCGGCGCGGGTTTTTCGTCAAGCACTTACGGCACACGGCGTCGAGGTCGGGCGGCACGCGCTTCCGGATCGACGACGGCGGCACTGCCTCCTTGGCCTGAATCTTCTCGATCAGTAAAGTCCAGTCGTCGGCCACGAACGGCGGCCGGCCCGCCAGCAACTCGTACAGGATCGCGCCCAGGGCGTACACGTCGGTCGCCGGGCCGAAGTCCTTGACGCGGCCCCACGCCTGTTCCGGCGCGAGGTAGTACGGCAGCGATCCTTGCAAATCGAGGTCGTTTACGTCGCCTTCCACAGGGCGGCCGACCAGGCCGAAGTCGGTGAGCTTCAGCGTACCTTGTTCGATCGGGGCGCCGGCCTTGCCCGCGACCAGGACGCTCGTCGGCTTGAGAGTGCGGTGGATGATTCCTTTCCCGTGGGCGGCGTGGACGGCACGGGCCAGCGTCTCGACGACCTGCGCGGCCTGCCGCGGCGTGAGGGCTTTATCGTGGACCTTCTCGGCAAGCGTGGGGCCATCGACCTGCTCGACGGCGTTGTAAAAGAGTTGTCGGTCGCGCTCGCCGACCTCGAAGATTTGCACGACGTTGGGATGCACGAGTTTGCCGAGCGCCGCCGCCTCGCCGCGCAGGCAGCCCCAGGCACGCTGGGCGGGGTCGTCCTTGCCGAAGACGACTTTGAGCGTCACGACGCGGTTGACGAAGACCTGCCTGGCCCGAAAGACCAGGACGCCGCGCGGCGTACGGCCCAGTGCTTCCTGGATTTCGTAGCCGGCGACGACGGGCTGGCCCTCGGCATCGCGCAGGGGTGGCGGCGACGACGGCACGGCCTGCACCGGCGCAACGGCGGTGCTTTCCGTGGGGGCGAGGTCGAATTCGGGCAGGCTTTCGGCGCCGCTGCCGCAGGTGGGGCAGACCTGCCGCGGCAGGAAGTTGACCTCGTGCGTCGAATCGCCGTTGGCTTCCGTTTCTTCCATCTCCCAGAAGTGACCCTGGGCACACGTTAGCAATTTCAGCATCGGCTCGCTCGTCCGGGATTGGGTTGCGTCCCGTCGATTTTGGACCATGCGGACGCGCGTTGTCAATGGCGCGGGGATTTATCGTTGCAGCCGGCCCCCGGCTGCTTTACATTGCCGCTTGCGGCTTTGCAAAGCCGCAAGCGGCAAAACCACGACTGATCATTGAGGGGGATCGACATGGCACACGGGGAGTCTTCGACGGCACTGGCGGCACCGCCGCTCGAAATGGGGTTGCGCATCAACCTGTCCGTCATGATGTTTTTGCAGTTCGCCGTGTGGGGCTCCTGGTTCGTCGTACTCGGCGTCTATTTGGAAAAAGGCCTGGGCTTCGGCGGCACGCAGATCGGCCTGATTTATAGCACCATGGCGCTGGGAACCATCTTCGCCCCCATGTTCATCGGCCAGATCGCCGACCGCTACTTCGCCAGCGAAAAACTCATGGGCATCCTCCACCTCGCCGGCGGCGGCCTGCTGTTCCTCATGGCCCAGATGAGAGACGCCAACGCCTTTTTCATCATCGCGTTGCTCTACGCCCTCGTCTATTCGCCGACGCTGGTGCTGTCCAACTCGATCACGTTTACCCACGTGCCCAGCGGCGGCCGCGACTTCCCGTCGATTCGCGTCATGGGCACCATCGGCTGGATCGCGGCCAACGTCATCGTCGGCTCGGTCCTGCCGCTCTTCATTAACAACGCGATCGCGACGAACCGGCCGTTGCTCCTGGGCTGCGGCTATTCGGTCGTCCTGGGCGTTTACAGCTTCTTCTTGCCGCACACGCCGCCGACCGGCAAGGCGGGCGACGCTTTTCCGGCGCTGCGCGCCATCGGCCTCTTAAGCTCGCCCTCCTTTGCCGTGTTTTTCGGCGTCTCGTTCATCATCACGATCGTGCTGGCCTTCTATTACAGCTTCGCGGGCAACTACCTGGAAAGTTCGACCCTGCCGCAGTTGCCCGAAAAGGTTTTGAACGTCAAGCTGGAAGTGGCCACGGTCATGACGATCGGCCAGTGGGCGGAGCTGATCCTCTTGCCGTTTTTGCCGATCTTCCTGCGCTACCTGGGTATGAAATGGGTGTTGGCCGTGGGCATGCTCGCCTGGGGCGTGCGCTACCTGCTCTTCGCGCTGGGCGCGTCCGGCCAGGTGGACCCGTGGGTCGTGATCGCCAGCCTGGCGCTGCACGGCGTCTGCTTCGACTTCTTCTTCGCGGCGGGGTTCATCTACGTCGATAACGAGGCGCCGCCGGCCATCCGTGCCAGCGGCCAGGCGCTGTTCACGTTCCTGACGTACGGTGTCGGCATGTGGCTGGGCAACATGCTGTCGGGCTACATCGTCGATTTCTACACGACCGGGCCGCAAGACCATCCGGTCCGTGACTGGTACATGATCTGGCTAATCCCCAGCGTCGGCGTGCTGGTGTCGCTGCTCATTTTCGTCGTGTTCTTCCACATCCGGCGGAAGCCGCCGGCGGACGCGCTGGCCGGGGATGCTTACCCGCCCGAGGCGTGACCTCCGGATTGCCGCTGGCGGCGTTGCGGGGACAACCGCAAAGCCGCCACCCGCCA
>JBBRLG010000003.1:0-41125 GCA_038231495.1 Gemmatales bacterium
GGCCTGAGCAAGCGCTACCGGCTCGGGCGCGGCGCGCGCGCCACAGACACGCTGCGCGACGGCGTGGCCGCCTGGCTGCGCGCGCCCCTGCAGCGCATGCGCGCGCGCGCGGACGGCGATGTCGCACCAGAGAACCTGTGGGCGTTGCGCGACGTGTCCTTCGAGGTGCGCGAGGGCGAGGCGCTGGGCGTCATCGGCCGCAACGGTGCCGGCAAATCGACACTCCTGAAAATCCTGTCGCGGATCACCGAGCCGACCTCCGGCCGCGCCCGCCTGCACGGTCGCGTCGCGTCCCTGTTGGAGGTCGGCACCGGCTTCCACCCGGAGCTGACCGGCCGCGAGAACATTTTCCTCAACGGCGCCATCCTCGGCATGACGCGGGCCGAGATTCGCCGCGACTTCGACGCGATCATCGCCTTTGCCGGCGTGGACCGCTTCCTGGACACGCCGGTCAAGCGCTATTCGAGCGGGATGCAAATGCGGCTGGCGTTCGGCGTGGCGGCCCACCTGACGCCGGAAATTCTCATTGTCGATGAAGTGCTGGCGGTCGGTGACCACGAGTTCCAGCGCCGCTGCCTGGGCAAGATGAACGAGGTCGCCCACAGCGGCCGCACCGTGCTGTTCGTCAGCCACAACATGGCCGCTATCGAGGAACTGTGCCCGCGCTCGCTCCTGTTGAAAAAGGGGCAAGTCGAGCGCGTCGGCCCCACGTCGGAAATCGTGGCCCACTACCTGTCCACGACGGCGGCCCGGTCGGCGTGGGAGTTCGACGAACACACGGAGCGCGAGGGCACCGGCAGCGCCCGCGTCACGCGCCTGGAACTGCTAGCCGCGGACGCCGACACGCCGCTGACGACCCTGACGTTTCGGCAGCCGTTCCGGGTGCGCGTCCACTACCGCGCCGCCAACCGACTGCCCGATCCGCGCTTCGGCTTCGCCCTCCTGTCCGACAAGGGCGAGCGCGTGTTCCAGACCGAGACGACGGAACTCAACCACCACATCCCCGCGATCGAGGGGACGGGCTGGTGCGATTGTCTTGTCACCGCGCCCAACGTCCTGCCCGGCCGGTATTACCTCGAAGTCTGGATCGTCGAACGGGTGAACGTCGCCTGTGCCGATCACCTGTTCCACGTGGGCCGGGTCGAGATCGGCGTGGACCCCGCGCAAGCGGAACACCTGACTTACCTGACCTACCCCGGGCGCGGGCGGGTCTTCATGGATTGCCGGTGGTCGCAACCGGAACGGACCGAAGGAAACCATGTTGCAACATAAAACCATCTTCTTGACCGGCGGCGCTGGCTTCATCGGCTCGACGTTGATCGGCCGGCTCGTGGAGCAGAACCGGCTGGTTGTCTTCGACAACCTGAGCCGCAATGCACTGGCCAGCCTCCCTTACGCGGCGCACCCGAACTTGCAACTCGTCGTCGGCGACGTGACCGACGAGGCGGCACTGCGGGCGGCGATGGCCGCGGCCGACCCGCACGTCGTCGTCCACATGGCCGCCGTCGCCGGCATCGACACGGTCATCAAAAGCCCGACGACGACGATGCGCGTCAACCTCATGGGCACCGCCAACGCCCTGGAGGCGGCACGGCACCTGAAACGGTTGGAGCGGTTCGTCGATTTCTCGACCAGCGAAGTGTTCGGCTCGAACGCCTTCCGTGCCCAGGAGAGCGGGCTGGCGTCGATCGGTGCGGTCGGCGAGGCCCGCTGGATTTACGCGGTCAGCAAACTGACCGGCGAACACCTGGCCCACGCCTATCACAAGGAATTCGGCCTGCCGGTGGTGACGCTGCGGCCATTCAACGTCTACGGGCCGGGCCAAATCGGCGAGGGCGCGATCCACCGTTTCGTCGCCCTCGCGGTGCGGCACCAGGAAATTCAAATCCACGGCGACGGCACGCAGATTCGCGCCTGGTGCTACATCGACGACATGGTGGACGGCGTGCTGCGCGTGATGGAGCACCCGCGGGCGGTCGGCGAGTCGTTCAACATCGGCAACGCCCGCGCCGTGGTGACGATCTACGGCCTGGCGAACACGGTGGTGCGCGTGCTGAATTCAAAATCGGCGATCCGCTTTATCCGTAAAGATTACGCCGACATTGAACTCCGCGTGCCGAACGTCGATAAGGCTCGCGACCTGATCGGCTTTGAAGCACAGGTTGATCTGGAAGAAGGCATCAAGCGGACGGGCGCGTTTTACGCGAAGGCGCTCGCCGTTTAGGAACTGCGCGTTTAATTCTGCTCGAAACCCTGGCGAGCGTCGAGGCGTAAGCCCGACGTGTGCGGGGTGAAATCCACGTGAGGCTGTTAAGCCCACGTCGGGCTGTTGAACCCACGTCGGGCTTACGCCCCGACGCTCGCCATTGGATCGTTCATTCCATGCGGCGTTTTTCCACCCACGGCACCGGCGAAATCAACCGCGATCAGTTCCGCCGGCTGGGTGACAACGTCCTCTTCGAGACGGGCGTTCTCGTGTTCCACGCCGAGCACATCACTCTCGGTTCCAACGTCTACGTCGGCCACTATTCCATCCTTAAAGGCTATCCCAAGGGGGAAATGGTCATTGGCGACGACGTGTGGATCGGGCAACAGGTATTCTTCCACAGCGCCGGCGGGTTGTTCATCGGCGACCGCGTCGGCGTCGGGCCGGGCGTGCGCATCATCACCTCTTTTCACCGGGAAGAAGGCTACCACAAGCCGATCCTGGACAGCGCCGTCGAGTTCGCGCCGGTGACTATCGGCGCGGATTGCGACCTCGGCGTCGGGGCGGTCGTCCTGCCGGGCGTGACCATCGGCCGCGGGGTGCAGGTCGGGGCCGGTGCGGTCGTCACGACGGACTTGCCAGAATACAGCGTCGCGGTCGGCGTCCCCGCAAAGGTGATTCGGCAACGCCCGGAGCGTGTTCCGTGAAAATTCCCCTCGCACGACCCTGGTTCGACGAGGCCGATGAGCAGGCGGTGCTGGAAACGCTGCGCGCCGGCTGGGTCGGGCAAGGACTGAAGGTGGCCGCCTTCGAGAAAGGCTTCGGCGCCTACGTCGGCACGCCGCACGCCGCGGCCGTTTCGTCCTGCACCGCCGCGCTGCACCTGGCTGCGCTGGCCGCCGGCTTTGGTCCCGGCGACGAGGTGCTGGTGCCGGCCTTCACCTGGATTTCGACGCCCAACGCTGTCGAATACGTCGGTGCCCGCCCAGTCTTTTGCGACATCGACCCGACGACGCTCAACATTGACGTGGCCGACGCCGCCCATCGCGTCACACCGCGGACGCGCGGCATCATCCCGGTTCACCTGTTCGGACTGACCGCGGACCTGGACGGCGTTTTGGACCTGGCGCGCCGCCACAACCTTTTCGTCATTGAGGACGCCGCCTGCGCCCTGGGTTGCTACCACGGCGACCGACACGTCGGCACGCTGGGCGACGTGGGCTGTTTCAGCTTTCACCCGCGTAAGTCGATCACGACGGGCGAAGGCGGCATGTTGACGACGGCCCGGCAACCCCTGGATACGGTCTTCCGCTCGCTGCGCGACATCGGTTCGGACCGGGTGAACTACCCGCCCGAACGCGCGGCCCAGCAGTTGTTGCCGGACTACGCGGCCCTCGGTTTCAACTATCGATTGACCGATTTGCAAGCCGCGCTGGGCGTGACGCAGCTGGCGAAATTCGACGCCATCTTGAGTCGCCGGCTGGAATGTGCCCGCCGTTATCACGAATTGATTAGCGGCTCGCCCCTGGCCGCGTGGTTGCAACCGCCGCCATTACCCCGGCAGCGCGAGCACGCCTACCAGGCCTACGTCTGCCGACTGACGCCGCCGGACGACCGCGAGACCACGCTGGAACAATGGCACAGTCGCCGCAACCGGCTCATGCAACGCCTGTCCGCCGCCGGGATCGCCACGCGGCCGGGCACGCACGCGCCGCACTTGCTGGGCTATTACCGCGACAAGTATCAACTCCGGGCCGCGGACTACCCGCAGTCGTGGCGGGCGGATTGGCTGACGCTGGCCCTGCCGCTGTACCACCAACTGACGGCAAACGATCGAGAATTGGTTTGTGCCGCCCTTGGAGAACTCTGGCCTCGGAGCGTGTGACGACTGTGTTTACTTACGACTGGTATTTTGGCTTTCTCCAAAACTGCCGGGACCACGGCAACGTCACGCTACTGGGCGACGCGGAAACCGGGCCGCTGCCCCAGATCGTCCTGCGCCACGATGTTGACTTCGACCTCGCGGCCGCGCGGAACCTTAGTCTGGTCGAGGAGCGCGCTGGAGTGCGGTCTACCTACCTGGTCCTCCTCAGCACGCATTACTACAACGCCACTTCCCCGAAAGGCCGAGCCGTCCTTCAGGGGTTGGTCCGTCGCGGCTTCGAGGTCGGATTGCACTTCGACCCCTTGGTCTACGCAGGCGGGCCGGAGTGCTTGACCGCCGGCTTCCGGGCCGAGCGTGCTTTCCTGGAAACGCTGATCGGCACCCCGGTGCGCAGCGTCAGCGTCCACAACCCCACCGCGCACGGCCTCTACCCCGTTTTTGCCGGCGTGGTGAACGCCTACGACCCCCGCTGGTTCGGGCCGGAGCGCTACGTTTCCGACTCCTTGGGGCGATGGAAACACGACCCCTTCGCCCTCGTCGCGAAGGCAGGCGAGCTTGGCCGCGTTCAGGTGCTGTGCCACCCCTTGCACTTTGCAACGGGTGACGAAAACTACCGAGGCACGCTCGACCGCTTGGGCGAAGCCTGGCGCGCGGAAGCCCACGCTTACCTGTTCGACCAGAATCAGATTTACCGCGCCGAGTGCCAAAAGGTTTCTCGATAGTTTTGTGTCTCCAAAACACGGGCCAAACGAAGGCCGACCACGACGGACTGCCATGCTCGCCTGCGTCCATCAACCGAATTACCTGCCGTGGCTCGGCTTCTTCGCCAAGGTCGCGCGGGCGGACGTTTACCTCGTGATGGACAACGTGCAGTTCTCGAGAAACTGCTGGACCAACCGCGTTCAAGTCGCCGGCAACGGCGACCCGCTTTGGCTGACGGTGCCGGTGCGCCGGGGCGGGCTGGAGACCCCGATCGCCGACGCCGAGATCGACCACACGCGCGACTGGGTGAAGCAGCAACGGAGCACCCTGGAGGCACGTTACGGTCGTTGCCAGCATTTTAAGGCCGTATATCCGGAACTGGTGCAAATCCTCGAAGCCCGGCCGCGGCGGTTGGTCGCGCTGAACTTGCCTCTGATTCGGTGGGTTATGGAGGCTTGCGGCATTTCGACGCGAGTCGTGCTCGGCAGCGAGCTGAATGCGACCGGCAAGGCGAGCGAGCTAGTTGTCGCCCTGTGTCGAGCCGTCGGTGCCACGGCGTACCTCGCCGGCCAGGGGTCGGTGGATTACGAAGACCTGGCCCTTTACGAGAGGGCCGGCATCCGCTATCAGCGCCAGGAATTCCAGCACCGGGAGTACCCCCAGCACGGCCGGGCGCAGTTCGTGGCGGGCCTCAGTGTCATCGACGCCCTGTTCAACGTCGGCGTCGCAGGGGCACGACAACTGTTGGCCGCGCAGTTGCCTGCCGCGGGGCCGTGTCCATGAACCAGCCGCCGACGCCGACTACGGGCTATACCGTGCGGACCCTTGACCGGGCGCTGGCCGAGGCGCGGGCGGCGGACTTCCTTACGGTCCTGCGCCAATTTCCTGAAATGAAGTGGACGCGCGACAACCTGCTGGTCGAGTTGCCAGGCAAGTGGGAGGTGAGCCTGGTTGTCTGCGACGAGGCCGACACGGTTTGCGGCTACGCCGTCAACTCGCTGCGCGGCGATAGTTTGTACATTCATCTGCTGGTCGTTGCCGAGTCCCAGCGCGGGCAGGGTCTCGGCACCCAACTTTTGGCCCGCGCGCTCGAACTCGCCGGGGAGCGGCCCGGCGTACGTTGCCTCCGGCTGAGGGCCACGATTGACTGGACCGACACGCTGAAGTTTTACGAGCGGGTCGGCTTCGTCGTGCGGGACGAGTTGCCGGAGACGAGGGAGTGCGTGCTGGAGTTGCCGGTGAAGGGAGGTGGCGCTTGAGCGTACGGGCCAAGGTCCGGAAGTTGCGCCTACTACCCTTGCTGGCCTGGGCGGCGGCGTTCGGTTGGCTCGTGCGCCAGGCCCGCCGGCGGTTCGGCCGCCCGCCGCGCGTGTGGCATTGTGGCTTTCCGATGCACATGACCCGCGGCATGGTGCGAGTCGATCGCCTCGCGGGTTTTCCGGGCGGGTCGCTGGTTTCGCACGTCAGCTTGAACCCGGCGTATGCGATGGTGACGGCGGCCGACTACGACATCGTCCTTGGAAACGAGGGCTGCCGCGCGGACGAATTGCACCTGGCCACCTTCCGCCACTTGCTCCGCCACGCGGACATCCTGGTCGCCTATTTCGACCTTCAGTTGGCCACCGTTCAACAGCCCGAGAATACGGCGCGATTGCTGGCCCGGTTGCGCCGGCTTGGCGTCCGCGTGGTCCTGGTGCCCAACGGTCTCGACGTGGTTTACGACACGGGGAAAAAGGACGTTGCCGATCTCCTGGACCGCCTGCAACGGGATTATCCGGCCTGGCGCATCCGCGAAGAAAGTGGCCTGTTGAGCCGGCGCGTCCACGCCTATGCCGGGCAGGCCGACCTGGTCGTCGGCGGTGACTCGGTTACGGCACGGTTCCTGCCGCGGGAGGACTTGCGTTTCAAATACTTTCCGATCGACACGGCGGCGTTTACCCCTCGGTATCAGACGCACAATCGCGTGCCGGTCATCGTCCATGCCCCCAACCACCGGCACATCAAGGGCACGGATTACCTGCTGCAAGCCCTCGAACGCCTGCGCGCGGCGGGCGTACCCTTCGAGCTGCGGTTGATCGAAAAAGTCGTGCCTGCCGAGGCGGTTCGGCAGTATGTCGAAGCCGATGTGATTGCCGACCAATTCTTCCTCGGCGCGTATGGCGTATTCGCCCTGGAAGGTCTCGCGCTGGGAAAGCCGGTGTTGACCTATTTGGACCAGGAACACCTCGGCGATCCGGTTTTCAACCTGCCGATCGTCAACGCCACTCCGGACAATCTCGAACGGGTTCTGGCAGTGTTGCTCGCAATCCCCGAATTGCGGGAAAGGCTCGGCCGCGCCGGCCGCGCTTCGGTGGAACGGTATCAATCCATCGCCGCGCTGGCGGAAGTGTGGCGATGCTTGTACCACCACGTC
Source organism: Gemmatales bacterium (assembly GCA_038231495.1). Taxonomy (GTDB): domain Bacteria; phylum Planctomycetota; class Planctomycetia; order Gemmatales; family Gemmataceae; genus JBBRLG01. The sequence goes on from JBBRLG010000003.1 coordinate 7,207, forward strand.
TGGTGGGGCGAACCGCTGGACCTGAGTGGCACGACTCACTTCGGACCGGAGCGCAAACCACGCTCGTTTACGGAGGACCCCGCCGACCCTGATTTCTGGCCCGTGCCCGTGGACGATTTGCTTCCGAAGATCGGCGAGTGCATTGCAGTGGCGAGCCGGGAGCGTAAGCGACCGGAGGAAGTTTCGGAAAGGACTCCGGTCGCTTACGCTTCCGGCTCGCCTAATAACGAGAGACTCTAAAGCAAACACGTTTTCGGCCGCGTAACCGTTCACCGGGTGCGGGCAGTGGACCTGATTGGACATCAACGGCAGGAGAGAATCCAGGGGGTGTGTCAGGGGGTCGGGAAACGAACTTCCCCAAGATAATACCCGATAAGCACTTGCGGAAGTATAGTTCGTTTCCTTTGCTCTCAAGCTACGAGAAACGAATGGGTCGTCGCGGAAATGATCGCGCGCCCTGTCTACGGTTGGCTGGTTTTCAACAACGCGGTGAACGGTTACTCGGCCGCGTCCTGGAGTCTCGCTCTCGATGCACGTTGCCGCACGCTTATTAGCGCGATTGGTTTGGATCCTGCGCGTGCTCGCCGCCGCCGGCATTGGTTGGCTCCTGCGCCGGCTTCGTCGGGTCCGGGGCCAGCCGCCGCGCATCTGGCACGGGATGCTCGGGCTTCACCTGACGGGTTCCATGGTCCGGGCCGACCGCGCCGCCGGCTACATCAGCCGGGCGGTGGCACTGCACATGAATCAGTCCTACACCCTCGTCCAAAAATCGGACTTCGATCGCGTCATTCAGGCGGAAGGGAATGCCTGGTACGACTGCCGCTGGCTCGCACTCATCGACCTGCTGTGGCACGGCGACGTCTGGGTGGCGTACTTCGATTGTCTCTTTTTCCGGGCGGACCAGGAGCGGCTTAACCGACTTGCCTTTGCGCTGATCCGACTGGCCGGCATTAAAATAATCGCCTGCCCGCACGGCGGCGACGTGAACCATCAGACCCGATACCAGTCCCGATTTAATTGGATCGAGCGCTACAACAAAGATTACCCTTCCTGGGACGCAAACGAACAGCGACAAACCGCGCTGCAGCGAATCGCGCTGTTCTGCCGCTATTCTCATTTTGTCATCGGTGGCGACAGCTCGTTGACAAAGTTGCTGCCGCGTAACGATTTGGCGTTCAAATATTTTCCCGTCGATTGCGACCCGTTTACGCCCCAAGCTCAGGCCGCAAACCCCCGGCCGATCGTCGCGCACGCCCCGAATCACCGCCTCACGAAAGGGACGAATTATCTCGTTGACGCCGCCGCCAATTTGGCACGTCGGGGAATCGATTTTGAACTAATGCTGGTGGAAGGGGTGGCGCGCGCAGAGGCCTTGCAGCGCTACGCGCGGGCCGACGTGATTGCGGACCAATTTTGCATCGGTGCCTTCGGTATGTTTGGGCTTGAAGGCCTGGCGCTGGGTAAGCCCGTGCTTACCTACCTCGACCAAGAACATCTTGGCGATCCGGTCTTTAACCTACCAATCGTGAACACCAATCCGGAAAATATCGAAAAGGTACTCGCGGTCTTGCTTCAAGTGCCGCCACTGCGCGACCGACTCGGCAAGGCAGGCCGCGCGAGCGTCGAGCAGTACCAGTCGGTCGCCGCGCTCGCCGAGGTTTGGGACCGCATTTACCGCCACGTTTGGTGGGGCGAACCGCTCGACCTGGAGAAGACCCGCCACTTCTCGCCGGAACGTAAGCCGCGTTCGTTTACCGAAGACCCCGCCCTTGCCGAGTTTTGGCCCGTGCCCGTCGCGGACCTCCTTGCGGAGATTCACGCCGCCCTACGCGTGGCGGGCTTTGCGATTCCGGCGACCGGCCAGGTGTCCGTCGAGCCAGAGGCGGTGTCGTGTTCCATTTCCGAGCAGTAACACGACTGGAGCCGCGTGGATGAATTCGGGCACCGAGCGCCACCTGTGGCTTTGGTACACTCCCTTCGCCCTGGGCGGTGTCGAAACGTACCTGCTGAACATGGCCCGTGCGGCCCGCGCCAAGGGCGTCGAATTCTGGGTCGCCGCCGTTCACACCGCGACGGGGCCGTTGCGGGCCGAATTCGACGACGCCGGCGTCCGCGTCCTCGATTGGAGTGCTTTCTATCCGGCATTCATGGGGCAAACGCCTGCCGGGCCGGTGCAGGAGCGCCTGGCCGCGGATCTCGCCGCGGTACGGCCGACGCTGATCGCGGTCAACGACTGCACCGATTTCGCCCTGGGGGCCGCGCCGTTGCTCCGCCGCGCCCGACCGTTTTGCACGATCCTCGACACCTTCCACATTGACGGCCCGGACGCCGGCTACCTGGAACGGCGACGGCCGTGGTTGGACGTCCTCGACGGCAGCGCGGGGACGAACCAGGCGAGCGTTAAACGGTTTCACCAACGCTTTACCCAAGCCACGACGGTGGCGACGCGGTACATCCCCAACGGCGTCTCCGTTCCCGACCAGGAGCGGCCGCCGCGGGACGAGGTACTCCGCCTGCTCTACGTCGGCCGGCTCGCCCAGGAACAGAAACGAATCCTCGAACTGCCACGCTTGCTGGATTACCTCCGGGCACTCGGCCGCAACTTCCACCTGACCGTCGTCGGCGACGGGCCGCAAGGGCAGGAACTGCGGTCGGCATTGGCGGACAAGGGCTTGATGGGGCAGGTCTGTTTTGCCGGCTTCGTACCGCCCGGCGAAGTGGCCGACTACTTCCGGACGCACGACGTGCTGTTGAACCTGTCCACCTACGAGGGCTTTTCCATGAGCATTCTGGAAGCCCTTGCCGCCGGGTGTGTACCCGTCTTAACCGATCTCAATTGCCTCGATAAGACCGTGTTCAAGGACGGCGAGACTTGCCGCCTCTGCCCGGTCGAACCGCTCGCCACGATGGCGGCAGTGTTGGCCGGCTTGACGGCGGCAGACCTGCGGCGTTTGAGCGCCGGTGCCCGCGCCTGCGGGCGAGCATTTACGTCGGAGCGCACCTTCGCGGCCTACGCGCAATTCGTGGACTTCCTGCGGGAGCGGCGGCCGTTGAGCGCCTGGCCTGCCGACGCCGGTCAACGGCTCGCCGGCCCCTGGGACATGACGCGGCACAACCCCTGGATACCGCACCCGCACCCGGTCAAGCAATGGCTCCGGCGCGTTTGGAGCGGCATGGCCGGGGCGGGACGGTGACTGCCTTGGCGCGTGACAGTCGGACATGAGGTACGATGACGGCAACCGCACTAACAAACGGGACCGAAAGGCGGGCAGAGACGGCCGCGCCGCCGCGGGTTTCCGTATTACTCCCGGCGTACAATGCCGAGCGCTTCGTCGATGCCGCGGTGGCAAGCATTCGCGCCCAGACCTTCGCCGATTGGGAAATCGTCGCCGTCGATGATTGCAGCCGGGACGAGACCCCTGCCCACTTGCGGGCGTGGGCCGAACGCGAACCGCGCCTGCGTTACTCGCGCAACCCGAGCAACCGCGGCATGACCGGCAACTGGAACGAGTGCCTGGCGCGTGCCCGCGGCGAATTGGTTCTGAAGCTGGACGCGGACGACGTTTTGCGGCCGCGGGCGCTGGAACTGCTGGCAGACGCCCTGAGCGATCCCACGGTAATCGGTGCCGGGGTGCGGACACTGCGTTGTTCGGAAGAACTGGAACCTTACGCCGCATTGCCGGCCGACGAGGCGATGGTGGGCGGCGGGCTGGACCCTTATGCGGACCAAACACACTCGTGCGAACGCTGGTACGACGTGGCGGCGGCGGGCCATCAACTCTGGCACAGTTGTGCTTTCATGGTACGTCGGACGTTCCTGGCCGGCCGGGGGTACGACGAGCGCCTCGGCTGTGCCTCGGACACGGAACTGGTGTGGTGGTTGCTCGAACAGCCGGGACGGTTCGCCCACCGCGCTTACGTCGGCGTTTTGTACCGCTCAGTCGCCGGCTCCGTTAGCGATCAATTCCGGGCCAACGACTGGCTGACGTGGGAAGGCTGTTGTGCCAACCTCTTGACCTTGCACCGGCGGCGGCCGCGCGGGTTGCCGCGCCCCCTGCGGTTGCGGTATGCCAACCTGTGGCACCGGTGGCAAACCTTTCGTCGATCGGCTGCCGCTACGGCGCTGCCAGGCACCTTGTTGCACAACCTCGACGCCATCGTCGCCGGCCTGGAGAATCCGCCCTTGAAAGATCGCCTGCTTTGGAACGGCCGCGAGTGGCTTCATCGCTTGCGAGTCTGAACCGAACTTATTGCTGCGCAGATTACAACCGGACTATAACGCCTACCTCATGTGTGGAATTGCCGGCACCTTGAACTGCTTTTCGTCCCCGGAAGTGCTTGCGCGCGTGCGCGGCATGACCGCAGCGATCCGCCACCGCGGCCCGGACGATAGCGGCTACTATGAAGATCCGGAAAGCGGTCTTTGTCTCGGCCACTTGCGGCTGAGCATTATCGACCTCAGTCCGGCCGGGCACCAGCCGATGTTCAATGAGGACGGCAATATCGTCCTCGTCTTCAACGGCGAGATCTACAACTTTGTCGAATTGCGCGAAAAACTGTTGCAACGCGGCCATCGCTTCCTGTCGCGCACCGACTCCGAAGTGCTCGTCCACGGCTACGAAGAGTGGGGGCCGGAGCTTGTCAACCACCTGTGTGGCATGTTCGCCTTTGCCGTGTGGGACCGGCGCGAGCGCTCGTTGTTTTTGGCCCGCGACCCGATGGGCATTAAACCGCTCTATTATTGGCGGAGTCCGACAAACGGTTTTTATTTCGCCTCCGAAATCAAGGCGTTCCTCGCGTTGCCGGACTTCCGACCCGTCGTCAACCCGCGCACGCTGCGGCAGTTCCTCGAACTGAACTTCATCACCGACCTGCACGAGAGCAGCCTCGCCGGGGTTTATAAGCTGCCGGCGGGCTACACGCTCACGCTGCGAGCCGCCGATCTCAACGCGGGACGGGTGCCCGTGCCCCGGCGGTATTATGTGCCGCCCGCGGTTGAGCCGTACACCGAGGACGACGCCGCACTCGACGAGCGCACCGACCGGCTCTATGCCGTCCTCGACCGCGTCGTGCAGCAGCACATGATCGCGGACGTGCCGGTCGGCCTGTTGCTGTCGGGCGGCCTCGATTCCAGCGTCGTCGCCGCCCTGGCCGCACGGCACACGAAGCTGCGGACGATCAGCATGGCCTTTGCCGACTCGCGTATCGACGAACGCCCCTTCGCCCGCACCGTGAGCCAATACATCGGCTCGGAACACGAAGAGGTACTGATCCAACCGGCGGAGGTCGCCGCCGACCTGGAACGCTGTGCCTGGTATTTCGACGACCTGTTCGGCGACTGGGGTCTGGTTTCGACGATGGTGCTCTACCGCAAGTGTCGCGAGGCCGGGTTGAAGGTGATTCTCGTCGGCGAAGGCTCCGACGAGTTATTCGGCGGTTATCCTAGTTTTGACATGGCCGGCTCGAAAACGGGCAACGGGCCGGGTCTGCTGCGGCGGACGTTGCGGCTGTACCAGTGGTATTCCGGCCGCCGTTGGGGCCGCGAGCTATGGAACTTTGCCCACACCTTGAAGGCGCTCTACCGGGAGGCGGGCGACGACCTGTTCTCCGCGGTGCGCCTGTTCGAGACGCGGCACCAGTTGCCGCACAATTACAACATGAAGGTGGACAAGGCGAGCATGGCGGTCAGCGTCGAGGCGCGCGTGCCGTTCCTTGACATGCGCGTCGCGGCGGAGGGCTTCCGCACGCCGCGCTCGCTGCTGCTGCGCGACGGCACGAATAAGTATTTGCTGCGGCGCGTGGCCGAACGTCACCGCCTGTTGCCGCCGGAGATCACGCGCCGCGCCAAGTTCGGGGCGTCGATAGCCGCGAGCTGGATGGACGAGACGCCCAACTTCCGCGCGTTCGCCCGCGACGTGATCCTCGACCGCCACGGCCTCACCACCGAGGTCGGCCTGGCCCCGGCCATGCGGGCCTACTTCGACGGCGGGCGGGCGGGTTACCGATTGCCGTCGGGGCTGAGCATTTTCGCGATCGTCGCCTGGCGGCTGTTGCTCTTGAACCTGTGGGCACGGCACTACCTGAAACGGCCGGACGGGCCGGCCCTCGCGCCTGTCAAGGCACCTCGAACCCCAACCGCGATTAACCCCCATGCCCTCCCCGTCGTTTAATCCAAGCCCGGTTGCCGGGCGCGGGCTGGTCGTCGTGCCCGTGTACAACGAGGGCGAATCCGTCGGGCGGGTGAGCCAGCGGTTGCGGGAGTGCGACCCGATCTGCGACGTGCTGTACGTCAACGACGGCAGCCGGGACGCCAGCGGGCCGCTCCTCGAAGGTTTGGGGTGCGACGTCATCCACCACCCGATCAATCTCGGCTACATCGAGGCGTTGCGCACCGGGACCGCCGTCGCGCTGGCGGAGGGTTACGAATTCGTCCTCTTTTTCGACGGCGACGGCCAGCATCGGGTGGAAGACCTTAACGCGCTCGTTCACCACCATCGGGCCCACGCGGACGACGATGTGTTGATCGGCTTCCGTTACCTGAGCGGCGAGCGTGCCGCCACTTTGCTACGCCACCTGGCGGGGCAAAGCTTCGCCTGGATGGCCCGGCTGGCAACGTGGCGCGCGATTCACGACGTGACCTGCGGGCTGAAGTTGTTAAACCGGCGGGCCATGGAAATCCTGACGCGCACGGTACTCGAAGACGGCCACGCCGAGTTCGTCGCCTTCATGGGGCGGGCCGGTTGCCGCATCCGGGAATTGCCGATCCACGTCGAACCGCGAACCGAGGGCGTCTCGATGTATCGGTTTCCCAAGGTCGTTACCTACCCGTTAAAGACCTTTTTTCTACTCTTCCTGAGTTTTCTGCCGGGCCGGTAAACGGCGTGGGGTTTCGTCATGACGATCGAACAGCGCATCGGCTGCGCGCTGGGTTTTCTCACCCTGTGGGTGGTCGTGCTGCACCTGGTTCGCCGTCAGAAACTGGGCGTCGGCCTGGGCCTGCTCTAGTCGGCGGTGCTGGTCGGGGCCGTGGCGGTGCTGGTGCTGCCGGGCTTTCTGGACGTGGTGCTGGGACTCGCCGAGTGCAAGGCGGTCGTGTCGGGCGCACTCCTATTGACATGGGCGGTCGCACCCTTGTTCCTGCTGTATTTCTCCTTGAAAGTTCGTCGCCTGGAAGGGCAACACGTTGCCCTCGTCCGTGCCGTCGCGGTGATGGAACGTCGATTGCGGAAACGGTTCAAAGAAGGGGCGGCGATTGCCACGAGCGACCCCGATCATTAGCAACTCCGCGACCAATGCAGACTGCACTTTTATTGCCGTAATACCATGAAATTTCTGCGAACAATCGGCGTACTCACCTTGCTCCCCGTCGTCCTGGCGACGGCCATCCTGGCGCTGGGTTCCGTCTACCCGCTGCGACTGGACTACCGGACGTTTCAGGCGCTGCGCCGGCTCGAAGGGCTTGAGCCGGAACTGCGTAACGGCAAGGTGGTGTTTCTGAGCCGGGACAACGGCACAAAAAACGCGGAAATTCAGGCCTACGCCCTCCGACACCTCCAGTTCCCTCACGGCACCGGTATCTGGCTCACGCTGCGGGAGTCGAGTGGCATCGGTTGGTCGACCGGCTTTCTCAGCGTGGACCGTGACGGCCGTTTCTACGGTCCCCGGACGACGGCGGAAGGGTGGGAGTGGGAAAGCGTGGCCGACCCCGACTTGACGGAACTGCTGAAGGGTGCGGTCGTCCTGTATGACTCCGAAGCGACCCGCACCGAATTTGAGCAGCGCCTCGAAGTGCTGCGCCGGGGCTGGAACGTTCGTGTTCTGGGTGGCGAAACCGTTTCGGCCAACGTCGTGCGAGCGCCCCGTTCCGAATTCACTTGGCCGCGATTGTGGCGACTGTCGGCACTGTGCGGGGAAGGCGTCGCGGCAGTCGTCCTACTGCGGAACCTGACTCGCACCCCCCCCTCTCCCCCCCTTCGCAAGGGGGGGCAGGGGGGGGTGCTGGCGGCCGGCGCGGCGATCTTCGGCTTGACGGGCTGTCACCTGGCGGCCCTCTATCTCGTCGGCGAGTTCGCGGCGTCGTTCGGTCCGTTTCTGCCGTTGGTGTTATGGGGGCTGCTCGCGGCGGGGGCAGCGGTTCCCGTCGCCGCACCCGCGGACGCCTCCTCCTCCCTGAAGGCGGGCTGGTCATTCATCCTGGTGGTTGGGATCGCGTGCTTCCTGTACCTGGGCATGGCCACCCTCCTGTTGGACTTCGAGGGCGACGTTTACACCAGCTACCTCCAGGTCGCGCGGTTCGACCACCTGCTCGGCAAGCACGACCCCGCCGCCTTCGCCGACCAGGGATACGCCCACGCCACGACTTACCCCCCGGCCTATCCTTTATTCCTTGCCGTCCCCCTATGGGCGGCGGACGCGCCGCCCGCGGACGCCTACAACTTCGGCCTGGACACTTGTTTCGTCCTGCTGTTGTACCGGCTCCTGGCGGGGCTGCTCAACCTGACCGCCCTCGCCATGTTCGGCGCCTACCTCGCCACCCTGGGCGGCCGGCAAACCTACCTTTGGCCCGCGGGCGTCGTGGCCGCCTTTTTCGTGCTGCCGACCCTGGGTTTGCATCACATCGCCGCGGAAACGCTCCTATTTCCAATGACGTTTGCGTCCCTCATCTGTCTGACCGCCGGTCCGCGCCTGGGTCGTTCCTCGCTGACGGCGAGCGGCCTGTTCATCGCCGGCACCGCCACGCTGGTCAAGTGGGACGGCACCATTTACCTCGTATTCCTGGGTCTACCGACGCTCCTTGCGGCCGTCCGCTGGAAGGCGGTTGGCTGGCGTTCGGCCCTCTTGCTCGCGCTGGGGATCGCGTTCCTTCCCACGCTCTACTGGAAATCGACGGTAACCGACCGAGATACGGCCTTCGACTCCCCGACCGTGGCGGGCTTTCTCGCAGCGAAACACCTGCTCCCCGGCCTAGCGACGCGCGCCTTGACCATGCTGTTGCGGACGCCCCTCTGGGTGCCGTTACTGGCCCTACCAGTGGCCCTTGCCTGGCGGTGGCGGTGGGACGGCCTCGTTCGATCCATGCTCGTGCCCGTGGGGGTTGGAGCGCTGGTCGTCGCCTGGGCAGTGATCTTCGTGTTCTGCAAGGCGGGCGCGTTTGGCTACCTGGAAACCTCGTACCTGCGCATCGTCATGGCACCGGTCGCCCTGGCCCTGTTGTATGTGGGTGAAACGACGGCGCTCGGCGTTGTGCGCGGCCAAACGTCTGTAGGAGAAGCGCCGTGCCCGACCTAGTGTCCACGATCATCCCCGTCTACAACCGGCCCGCCATGCTGCGCGAGGCGGTGGCGAGCGTGCTGGCCCAGACTTATAGACCAATTGAGGTCGTTATTGTTGATGACGGTTCGACCGACGACACCCCCGCCGTGTGTCGGGAATTGGCGGACGGCCAACCGGAGATCGTCCGCACACTGCGCCAGGAGAACGCCGGACCCGGCCTGGCGCGCGAGGCCGGTCGCCGGGCCGCACGGGGTGAGTTCCTGCAATACCTGGACAGCGACGACCGGCTCCATTCCGAAAAATTCGTCCGGCAGGTGGCAGCGCTTACGGAAAATCCCGAGTGCGGCGTCGCCTATTGCAAGACGCGCGAATTCGTCATCGGGGAGCAGCCGGTAGACCGTGCCTCAGTCCGCACGGGTGAACGCCTGGAACTGCTGTTCCCCGCCCTGCTTTCGGGCCGTTGCTGGCAGACCGTAACTCCCCTGTTTCGGCGGCAACTCAGCGACGCGGTCGGCCCGTGGACGGACCTGCGGCAGGAGGAAGACTGGGAGTACGACGCGCGCGTCGCGGCCCTGAAGACGCGGCTGGTGTGGGTACCGGAATTCCTCGCCGACTACCGCCATCACGCGGGGGAGCGAGCCGGCGGCGACTCCCTGGGGAACGCCGTGAAAATGCGCTGGCGTTACCGCGCTCATCGGTTGATCTACGAACACGCCCGTCGCGCCGGCATCGGAGCGAACGACCCACACATGCAACGTTTCGCGCGGGAGTTGTTCCTCCTGGCGCGGCAGTGCGGTGCCGCCGGGTTGGGGCCGGAGTCCCGTGAGTTGTTCGCATTGGCCCGCTCGGCGTCCGGGTCGCGGCGCGCCGGTGGGTTGGATTTTCGCCTGTACCGTGCCGCCGCCGCCGGTTTGGGATGGTCCCTGGTCGGCCGCCTGTCCTGCTGGGCGGATAATTTTCGGCAGACGCCTTCGCCCTGACCGGTCCGTTCGACGGCGTGGCTACGCGGCCACCGCCCAGGAGGCTGCCCGCTTAATGGTCTTTAATTCGCTCACGTTTCTGGCCTTTTTCGCTGGCGTCGTGGTATTGCACCGTCTGCCGTTGCCGTGGACGGTCAAGAAATTTAACCTCCTGGTCGCCAGCTACCTCTTCTACGCGGCGTGGAATCCGCCGTTCGTCCTGCTGCTGATCCTGGCTGCTGTGGTCGATTTCGTCCTCGCGCGGTGGATGAGCCGCTCGCAATCAACGACGGCGCGCCGCCTGCTCCTCGGCTTCAGCCTCATGCTGAACCTCGGCCTGCTCGGGTACTTCAAATACGGCGCGTTCCTGCTGGACACCTTTACCCAATTGCTCGCCGTCGCCGGCGTCTCGTACCGGCCCGCCGGCCCGGACATTGTTCTGCCGCTCGGCATCTCGTTTTATACGTTTGAAACCATCTCCTACCTCGTGGACGTCTACCGAAGCCGCATCAAACCCTGGAATTCATTCCTCGATTATGCCCTCTTTCTTACCTTCTTCCCGCACCTCGTCGCCGGCCCGATTGTCCGCGCCGAGGATTTTTTGCCGCAATGCCTCACGCCGAAACAGGCGAGTGGCGGCCAGGTGGGTTGGGGACTTGCGCTCCTCGTCATCGGCTTGTTCGAGAAAACTTTCCTCGCCGACGACCTGTTAGCGCCGGAGGTCGATCGCGTCTTCAACGCGCCCTACGCCGCCAGTTTCGTCGACGCCTGGGTCGGCGTCCTGGCGTTCAGCGGCCAGATTTATTTCGACTTCGCCGGCTATTCGACCTGTGGCATCGGCGTCGCGCTCTGCCTCGGCTTCGTGCTGAAGGACAACTTCCGCTTCCCTTACGCCGCGGTCGGCTTCTCCGACTTCTGGCAACGTTGGCACATCTCCCTGTCGAGTTGGCTGCGCGACTACCTGTACGTGCCGCTGGGCGGCAACCGTGCAGGTCCGGTGCGCACTGCCGTCAACCTCATGCTCACGATGTTGCTGGGCGGCCTCTGGCACGGCGCGTCCTGGCGCTTCGTCGCCTGGGGCGGGCTGCACGGCGGCTACCTCATTGGCGAGCGGCTGTTGCGGCACGCCTGCGGCGGACGGGCGGGCCCGGCAAGCGGCGTGGCGGGTTTTGCCGCCGCCTTGGCGACCTTCGTCCTGGTGTCTATCCCTTGGGTTTTCTTCCGCGCCCAGTCGTTTTCGCAGGCGTTTCACCTCCTGGAACAAATGGCACGACCGTCGCTGTCGCTCGGGTTGGCCTCGCGCACCCAGGTCGCCGTCGTGGCGGTGGTGACGGCGTTCATGCTCGTCGGGCAATGGCTGTTGCGCGATTCCAGTTTGGAGGCGGCGGCCGCGCGTCTGCCGTGGTGGGTCCGGTCGTTGGTCCTAGCGGTACTCCTCGCTTGTCTCGTCCTGTCTCCGGGAGACGATCGTGCGTTCATCTACTTCCAGTTCTGACGCCCGTTTGCCGTCCGGGCCTTGGGGGCGGACCTGGTGCGTCGCCGTTGTCGCCGTACTGCTGAGTCTCGGTGCCTACGAAATGGCCCTGCGCCACGCCGGCTTCACGCCCGCCCTGTGCGACAACGCTCAACTCTGGGTACTGGCGCGGGCAAACGTGAACCCCGACGACCGCGACCAGGTCGTCCTGCTAGGCGCGTCGCGCATGCAACTCGACATCGATCTGGACGCCTGGGCCGACACCTTCGACGGCCGCAAACCGATTCAACTTGCCGTCGCCGGCAGCCTTTTTTTGCCGGCACTCGACGACCTTAGCCGCGACGACTCTTTCCGGGGGGTCGCCGTCAGTAGCGCGATCGACGGCACGCTTTCCGGGCGGACGCACCTGTCGTTCCCGGAATTGCAGCGCGAGTACGTCCACGCTTACGAAACGCGCACCGCCATTGCTGAGCCGGAGCAACGGTTGCGCATGCTGGTGCAACAGCACGGCGCGTTCCGACTGGGAGCCTTGTCTCCGCGGGCGTTGCTGAAATGTTTGCTGGACGGGAAACGGCCAGTGCCGGACGACGCCCTGACCCTTGCCGCCGACCGCTCCAGTCGCTGGGACTCGCAGCGGCGGACTTCAGCCGCGCTGTCGGACTTGCCGCGCGCGTTACTCGGGGAAGCCGAACAAGTGGACCGTACCATTGCCCGCCTCGAAGAGATGGTCGCGCGGATTCAGTCGCGCGGCGGGGACGTGGTTTTCCTGCGCCTGCCGTCGAGCGGTCCGACCCGCCAGGTTGAAAACACGGAATTTCCCCGCGCGGGGGAGTGGGACGCACTGGCGAATCGAACGAGGGCAATCGCGATCCACTTTGAGGATTACTCCGAACTCGCGCGCTACTCCTGTCCGGACGGGTCCCACCTCGACTACCGCGATGCCCCGCCGTTCACCCGGTCTGTGGCGGCACTCGTCAAGGACAAGTTGCGCGAGCGGGGCCGCGATCGGTCCGCACCGCCGCCGTGAGCGGGTAAAACCCATCGGCCAACCGGCATTTGGTGGGAAGACGCTCCCCCGCCATCTTCACCGCATTTACCGAAGGCGGGTGTGGCAAATCTTTCGGGAGGGCTTTCTTCCGTAGGACGGGCTTCCAGCCCGTCCGTGTCCTCAGGACGGGCTTCCAGCCCGTCCTACAGCAGACCTCCCGAAAGTTTTGCCACACCCCCGAAGGCCTGCCATGACAACTGCGCTCGTTTCGGTCGTCACGGGCGTATATAATGGCGGACGCCATTTGCGCGCTTCGATGCGAAGCATCCTCGACCAGCAAGGGGTCGATTTCGAGTTCGTAGTCGTCAACGACGGCTCCACGGACGGCTCCGGGCCGATCCTCGACGAACTCGCGCGCTCGGACGCGCGGGTGCGAATCTTTCATCAAGAGAACCAGGGACTGACGCGGGCGCTCAAACGCGGCTGCGAAGCGGCCCGCGGCCAACTCATTGCCCGCCACGACGCCGACGACCTGTCCTTGCCGGGCAGACTCGCACGACAATGCCAACTGCTCGCGTCCGACGCTTCCCTGAGCATGGTGTCTTGTTGGAGCCGCGCCATCGGTCCGCACGGCGAGCCGTTGTTCGAGACCGTACGTCCGGCGGACGCGGCGGCAGCGACGGCGGCGTTACGCAACCACGGCGACGGCCCGCCCGGCCACGGTTCCGTGATGTTTCACGCCGACGCCTACCGGCTGGCGGGCGGCTACCGGCCGGCGTTCCGGGTCGCTCAGGACTGGGACCTTTGGCTGCGGTTGGTGGAACACGGCCGCATCGGCTACGTCCCCGACTTCTTGTATGCTTACCGCATTGAGGAACAGTCCATCAGCGCTCAACGTCGCGACCAGCAGCTCTGTCTGTACGACCTGGCGCGGCAAAGCGCGGCGGCGCGGTCGCGCGGCGACTCCGAGGAGCCTTGCCTGGCGGAGGCCGAGCGGGTTTCCGCCGAGCCGCCCCGCCCTACCGGCCGGTCCCCACTGGGCAACAGTTACTTCATCGGCAAGTGCCTCCTCGACCGCCGCGACCGCCGTGCTTTGAAATATCTGCGCCGCTGCGTGCGCCTCGCACCGTGGAACTGGCGCCACTGGGCCGCGCTGGCCGGGGCATCCCTGTTATGTCGAACCGCTGCGCCGAATGCTGGGGTTGTTCAGGACAGCCGCTGAGCTAAGACAGACGCGAAAGGGAAAGCGGTCAGGAGGCTGGTGCGGGGTTCTTATGAATCTGGAAGATTAACGCGCCGTTGCGCACAAAGAACTGCCTGAAACGAGTTGGATGGGAGAGGCAGGAATCACCCCGGGAAATGAACCAAAGAATGGCGTCGAACGGGTCCATCGAATTGACGGCATCGGCGTCGGACATCCAAAAGTGCTCGTAATTCGGATTGAGTACGCCATAGGAAAAGCGGGTCGGGTTGCGAGAATACGTGGTAGTTAACCAGTGGAGCAATCGCCGGGGAAAGGCAATAATCGAACGATACGGCACGGAATCGCGAAGGGGAATCGAGGCTTTGATCAGTTTGCCAGGGAGGGCAAAATCCGCGTAGGGCCGAACCGGATAACCCTGTGCGGCCCACGGCCGACATTGCCAGGCGGGTGCGAGCGGTAAGAAGCCGTTCGGTTTCAATACGCGGCGCATTTCCTGCAACGCTTGTTCGGGCCCTGGCACGTGTTCCAAGACCGCGTAAGACCAGATCGCATCAAAGGTGTTGTCGGCGAAGGGGAGGGCGGTCGCCGAGCAGGCGAAAAAAGGCTTTCGCAAATCAGCGGCAACCGAGTTTGAGAGGTCAACACCCGTATAAGCCGACACCAGGTCTTGAAAAATGCCCCTGCCACAGCCGACTTCCAGGCAACTCTTGTCGTGCAGGGAATAGGTGTTGAGAAATTGCGCCAACGCGGGATAGAACGGATGGGCCTCCGCAGAAGTGGCTCGTTGTTTTCCTTTTTCGTAAAAGATGTGGTCGTAAAAATGCTGTGCTTTGGGGTCCAAAAGCCTACTCCCGTACAGCAGACACCGTAGTTGCGAACCAACAGTGAAGTTTGCCCCCGCCCGGTGCGCCTGTCAAGCGAGATGTGGCGGGGCCGGCCCGGTGCCCGAGTCTGCCATGAGCAACACTAAGCCAGCTGTGCCTCCCAATAGCCGCATTTCGGTTGTCATCCCGACCTACAAGCGGGAGCGGATTCTCCTCGACACGCTCGACCTCGTCGCCGCGCTCCGGCAACCCGGCGACGAAATCGTTGTCATGGATCAGACGCCGGCGCATGAGCCGCAAACCGAGGAGGGGCTGCGCCGGCTCGCGGCGGCCGGGACGATCCGCTGGTATCGCCGCGACAAACCGAGCCAGTGCGAGGCGATGAACGCCGCGGCCAGACTGGCCCGGGGAGACCTTTTCCTCTTCCTGGATGACGACGTAGTTCCATCGGAGCACCTCCTGGAGGCGCATCGCCAGGCCTTCGCTCGGGATGGCAACGTTGTGGCGACCGGCGGCCAGGTGTTGCAACCCTGGAACCCCGGCCCCGTCGCTCACGTTTCTGATTTTGGCCACGACTTCAATACGGCCTACGACCAACCGTGCGACATCCTGGGGCCGATCGGGTGTAATTTCGGCATCCGGCGCACGACTTACTTCGCCGTCGGCGGCATGGATGAAAACTTCTCGGGGTCCACTTACCGCAACGAGGCCGAGATGAGTTATCGCATCTTTCGTCGCACCGGCGTCAAGGTGCGATTTGTGCCAGAGGCGGGGTTGCGCCACCTCAAGGCCGAAGGCGGCACCCGCGCGTTCGGCGCAAAGGACACCTGGGGCCACATCGGCGGCTCCATCGGCGACTACTACTTCGCCCTGCGCAGCCTGCCGTTCTTGGCCTGTTTGAAGCACACCCTGACGCGCTTCGTGCGCGCCCCGCTCAATCGCAACACCGTCCGCCACCCGTGGCTGATCCCACTGCTGTTCCTGCGCGAAACCGTCGCCTGGTTCCGGGCCGTCGGCCGGGTGTGGACCCGGCCGAACAACTACATCAAAGACGCGGACTATTACGGCGTCACCTCGCCGACCGGGCCGGTTCCGGTATAATTGGCATTCTGCAAAGGTTGAGTACGGAATACTCTCGCCGGGTTGCCCGGACCCCACTACTCTCCTTGTCAGCGCCGCCGGCCTCCTGTTATACTTCCCGCGGCTTAGAATGACACAAGTGGTCATGTTGCTGCGCGACCCCCCGACGGATGAAAATGGGTCGAGGTTGTGATCGTCTGTCCAGGCGATGGCCTATTTTCAGAAGAGCCCGAAGCGTAAGCGAGGGACGGTCCCTCGCTTACGCTTCGGGCTTGTGTCAAGTTGCCCCGCGCCGAGTATACAAACGGTTCGCCGATTAACCCGAAATTAGGCACATCGATCCAATGCCCGACCAATTTCCGAATCTGCTCGCCAAGATCGAGGGCAAGACTGCCCGCGTCGGCATCATAGGCCTGGGCTACGTCGGCCTGCCGCTGGCCCACGCCTTCGCCAAGAACGGCGTTGCCGTCCTCGGCTTCGACGTGGACGCCACCAAGGTCGAGAAACTGCAAGCGGGCCACAGTTACATCAAGCACATCTCCGATGCGATGGTCGCCGCCATGCGCGCCAGCCGTTTTGAGGCGACCGACCAGTTCGAGCGCCTCAGCGAGGCCGACGCCGTCCTCATCTGTGTGCCGACGCCGCTCACCGAAGCGCGCGAGCCGGACTTGACGTACATTGTCAATTCCGCCAACGCCATCGCCGCGACGCTGCGGCCCGGTCAGCTGGTCGTCCTCGAAAGCACCACCTACCCCGGCACCACGCGCCAGGTCGTCCAGCCGATCCTCGAAGCGACGGGCCTCAAGGCGGGCCAGGACTTCTTTCTTGCGTTCAGCCCCGAGCGCGAGGATCCCGGCAACCCCAACTTCTCGACGCCCACCATCCCCAAGGTCGTCGGCGGTTTGGAACCCCAGAGCCTCGAACTTGCCGCCGCGCTGTACGGCCAGGTCGTGATCCGCGTCGTTCGCGTCTCCTCGCCGGAGGTCGCCGAGGCGTGCAAAATTTTGGAGAACACGTACCGCGCCGTCAACATCGCGCTCGTCAACGAATTGAAGGTCATTTACAACCACATGGGCATCGACGTGTGGGAGGTGATCGACGCGGCCAAGAGCAAGCCGTTCGGCTTCCAGGCGTTTTACCCCGGTCCGGGACTCGGCGGCCACTGCATCCCGATCGACCCGTTCTACCTGACGTGGGTGGCACGCAAACACGGCCTGACGACGCGGTTCATCGAGCTGGCCGGCGAGGTGAACACGTCCATGCCGCACTACGTCGTCGATCGCCTGGCCGACGCGCTGAACGACCGCGGCAAGGCAGTGCGCGGCAGCAAAGTTTTGCTCCTGGGGATGGCGTACAAGAAAGACGTGGACGACCCGCGTGAGTCGCCCGGCTTCGAGCTGATGGAGTTGCTCCTCAAGAAGGGGGCCGTGGTCACTTACAACGACCCGCACATCCCGCGGCTGCCGCCGATGCGGCGCTACCCCGACTTGAACATGGAAAGTCAGCCGCTCACGCCGGAAAACCTGCGGGCGCAGGACGCCGTCTTCATCGTGACGGACCACTCCGCTTACGACTGGCCGTCGATCGTGGCGAGTGCGGGTTTGGTGGTGGACAGCCGCAACGCGACGGCCAAGGTGACGGAGCACCGCGAGCGCATCGTGCGCGTCTGAAATCAAATGATGAATGATGAATGATGAATCAAAACAAGACCTGCATTTGTCTTTTATTCATCATTCATCATTCATCATTCATCATTTCCGAATGAGAGGACACTCATGAAATACCTCGTCACCGGCGGCTGTGGCTTCGTCGGCTCGCACCTGGCGGACTACCTCCTGGCCGCGGGCTACAACGTCCTCGCCCTCGATAACCTGGCCACCGGCTCTTACAACAACATCGCCCACCTCGACGGCCACCCGCGCTTCGGGTTCCTCTTCGGCAGCGTGCTTGACCCCGACGTGGTCGGCGACGCGGTCCGCGGCTGTGACGGCGTTTTCCACCTGGCCTCCGCCGTCGGCGTCAAGCTCATCATGGAGCGGCCCGTCGAGACCATCGAGACCATTTTTCAGGGCACCGACACGGTGCTGAAGTTCGCCGCCCGCTACCGCAAGCGCGTGCTCATCACGTCCACGTCCGAGGTGTACGGCAAGTCCGAAGCGGTGCCGTTCCGCGAGGACGGCGACCGCCTCGAAGGCCCAACCACCAAGCACCGCTGGGCCTACGCTTGCGCCAAGGCGCTGGACGAGTTTTTGGCCCTGGCCCACTGGAAGCAGTCGCGCTTGCCCGTCATTGTTACACGGCTCTTTAACACCGTGGGTCCGCGGCAGACGGGACAGTATGGCATGGTGATCCCGACCTTCATCCGCCGGGCGCTGGCCGACGAGCCGATCGAAGTCCACGGCGACGGCTTACAGCGGCGCTGCTTCGGCCACGTTTTAGACGTGGTAGAGGCGCTGGCCGCCCTGATGCACTGCTCGCGGGCGTTTGGCGAGGTCGTCAACATCGGTTCGCAGGAAGAGCTTACCATTCTCGACCTGGCGACGCGAATCAAAGAAGTCACCGGCAGCCGGTCGGAATTGCGGATGATCCCCTACAGCCAGGCGTACGGCGAGGGCTTTGAAGACATGCAGCGCCGCATCCCGTCGCTTGACAAGGTGTGGGACCTGATCCGCTGGCGGCCGCGGCGGCAGCTGGACGAAATTTTGCGCGACATGGTCCAGTCCCAGGGCGGCACGCCGGTCGCGCCCGCGGCCAACAACCGCCGTACCGCACCGACGCCTGTCCGAGCCGAGTGAAGCTGCAAGGGGAAGAACGAATGACCTTCCGGTTCGGCGCCGTCCTCTCGCATCCGACCCAGCATCACGCGCCCATGTTCCGCGAAATGAGCCGGACGCCGGGCCTGCGCGTCAAGGTGTTCTACTGTTCCGACTGGGGAGTGCAACCGACGCTCGACCCTGGGTTCGGCCAGACGTTCGCCTGGGACGTCCCGCTGTTGGACGGCTATGAATCTGAGTTCTTGCCGCGCCACGGCAGGCCGCGCGATCACAGCTTTTTCCAGATCGACAACCCGCGCATCAGCGAGCGCTTGCGGGAGTTCGCACCGCACGCGCTGTGGGTTCACGGCTACGGACAACGCAGCTGTTGGCGGGCGCTCCGCTGGGCGCAGGGGCGTTCGGCAGTCGTGTACTTCGGCGATTCCGAACTTGTGCATCGGCGGTCGTGGGCCGCGCGGGCGCTTAAAGAACTGGTGGTACGCTGGTTTTTCCGCCGTTGCCAGGCGTTTATCTCTATCGGAGACAACAACGAGGCCTATTATCGGCATTACGGCGTGCCGCCGGAGAAGTTGTTCCGCGGGGCCTATCCGGTGGACATCGCCCGCTTTCGCGCCCGACTCGCGGAACCGGGGCGGCCCGGCCGTGACGAGTTACGCGGCAAGTATGGGATTCCGGCCGATGCCACCGTTGTCTTGTTCTTGGCCAAGATGATTGCCATCAAACGTCCCGGCGATGTGGTGGAAGCCGTGGGCCAATTGCGGCGGACGAACCCCGGCGTTCATGCCCTGATGGTGGGCGACGGCGAGTTGCGGCCGGCGTTGGAAGAGCGCGCTCGCGTGCTGGGCGTGGCCGATCGCGTCCATTTCGCGGGTTTCGTCAATCAACGCGAATTACCCCTGCTGGTCGATTGTGTGGACATCCTCGCCATGCCGTCGGAGAAAGACCCGCACCCCCTGGCGGTCACCGAAGCACTCATCGCGGGCAACGTCGTGGCGGCCTCGGACCGGGTCGGCTGCGTGGGGCCGACCGACACGGTGCGTCCCGGCGTCAACGGTTTGGTGTACCCGTGTGGCGACGTTGCGGCACTGGCGGCGACGGTCCGACGGTTGGCCGCCGACGAACCGCTGCGCCGCCGCATGAGCGACGCCTCCCGGCGAATCGCGGCGACGCAGGACCTGGGAGTGCCGATTCGCGCCGTGTTGGAGGCAGTGCAGGCGTTACGACCGGCGTGGAGCGCGGCATGGAGCGACGTTTCCGACTCGACCTTCGAGCAGCTGCGAACCTACGCCGCGGGCCTGCCGTCTCCTGCCGTTGCTTTGGACGCCAGCGAAGAAAGCGAGCGCGCAACCGCCCGACACTGCGAGATGCAGCAACGCGCGATCTGAATTGTGGAGTGCGCGGAAAAAGCTCCGCCCCAAAGGTTCACGATGTATAGCCTGGCACTATTGGCCTTGGTCACGGTTTCGTGCCTGGTCGCGTTACAGAACTGGCGCACCGGGCTGCTGTTGTGCGTCATCGTCGGCATGGTCCAGGACCCGATTCGCAAGGTCATCCCGGGGACGCCGCCCTACCTCGTCATGGCTTTCGTGCCGGTCTACGCGGCCATGTTCGTCGGCTTGCTGAACGAGCGCGCCGTCGTCCGCGACTTTTTCCGCCTCTACCCGCAATCGCTCACCATTGCCCAGGTTTTCTTCCTCAGTCTTGCCGTCAGCTCGATCCAGACGCTCTCCTACGGCGCCCAGGGGCTGTTCGCGATTGCCGTTGGCTTGACCTTTTACGTCGGCTGGATCCCCGCGTTCTTTCTCGGCTACTTTTTCCTCCGGCAGAGTTACCGGGAACTGGAGCGGCCGTTAATTATTTTCGGCGCCCTGACCTCGATCATGATGCTCGGCGTCCCGCTCGAATACCTGGGACTCAAGTTCAGCGAACCGTGGCTGGGGATGGTGACCAAGGATGGCGCCCTGCCGTTGGAGTGGCGCCGCTGGTACAACGAAACCCAGTGGGTTGCGATGATGAGCGGGTTTTACCGCGCCCCGGAGATCATGGCCTGGCACGCGGCCACCTTGGTAATCATGTCCATTTACCTCCTGTTGCGCCGGCCGGCGTTCGCCGGGGTGTGGGTGGCACAGACGGCCTGGGGCCTGGCCTGCGTTTTCCTCGGCGGTCGGCGCAAGATGTTTTTCATCGTCTTCATTTTCGCCGGCCTGTTGCTGTTGCTCTCGGAAAGCCGCCGCCGCGGGGGCATCCTCTTTTACCTCCTGTTCGTGACCGCCATCGTCCTGTTCACTTCCACCCTGTTCATCGACGCACGCTACCTGGAGACGGCCCAATCCGGCTTCAAGAACGCCGACGAGCGCATCACGGGTCACACCGTCACAGGCCCCCTGTGGCTGTTCGGCATCGTCGGGCCGTTCGGCTACGGCGTGGGCACGAAGTCACAGGGAACGCAACACCTTGAGGGGGCTGGCATAAGCACTCCCCTGGTCGAGGGCGGTTTTGAAAAGGTTCTGGTCGAACTCGGCATCGTCGGCACCGCCAGCTTGCTCCTGTTCGGCTTCGTGCTGGTCCGCCTGGCCATCCTCGCCTTTCGGCGGGTGTGGGCTGCTCAATTGGACTCGACGCCCCTGGCCGCGCTGGCGGCGTTCCTCCTGGCCAACGCGATGGCGTACCTCGTCGCCTTCCAGGTGTACGGCGACCCGCTGATCGGTTTCTTCCTCGGCTTCGCCCTGGGGTTGGTGTTGTCCGCTTCGCGGCTGGTGACGCCGCCCGAACCGGCCGCGGCAGAGCCGGTACCGAACGAACCCGCCGTGGGAGCTTAACGCATCGACGCCAAACGTCTCCTGATCGCCACCCAAGACCCGAGCCTGGGCGGGGGCGTGCTGGCGCTGGTCCGCGCCTGCCTCGACTGGGTGCAGAATACCCCCGGTCTGGTCCCGGCCCTGGCGTACGCGCCGGCGGCCCCCGACGACCCGGTACACGTCACGCTGGCCCGCGTCCTGCGGGGCGGCTGGCGTCCGGGCCGGCGCGACGAATCCTGGCAGGGCGTTCCGGCCCATTGCGTCGGCAAACGGCTGCCGCGGATCGAGGCTCTCACCGGTTGGGGTAGCGGGCCGACCTGGGCGCGGTTGCTCGACGAGTTCGACCTGGTCCAGCTGGTTTGCGGCTACGCGGTGACGGGCGTGCCGCTGGCGCGTCACGGCAAACGCTACGTCGCCTGGGTTGCCACGTCGATGGAAGGCGACAAGCGCGCCCGGCTGGTCCGTGCGCCGTTCCACCGCCGCCTGGCGCACGGCGTGCAGGCCCGCGAACTGCTGCGGCTGGAACGGCAGGTCCTCGAACGGGCGTCCTGGGTTCTGGCGCTCAGCCCCTACACCCGCGACGAACTGCTCGCGCGGGGCGCGGCCGCGGATCGGACAACCTGTTTGCCGTGTCCGGTGGACGTGGAACGCTTCCGACCGGCGGACCAGCCGCCGGCCCGGTCGGTGGTTCTGTCGGCGGCGCGGCCCAACGACCCGCGCAAAAACACGCCGCTCCTCCTCCGTGCCTTCGCACGCATCGCCCCGTCGCTGCCGGACGCGCGCCTGCTGTTGATAGGCGAGGGGGATTTCAACGCCCTGCGGCGGCTGGCGGACCAACTGGGCCTTGGCGGGCGTGCCGACTTTGTGAGCTTCTGCACCGGGGCGGATTTGCCGGAACTGTACCGCGCGGCTTCCGTGTTCGCGATCCCGTCCGACCAGGAAGGTCTCAGCATTGCCGGGTTGGAGGCGATGGCGTCCGGCCTGCCCGTCGTCAGCACGCGTTGCGGCGGCCCGGAGGCGTTCGTGCTGCCCGGTCGGACCGGGTTGTTGGTCGAACGGCACGACGAACGGCAACTCGCCGACGCGCTGCACCACCTGCTGACCGATGACGCCGCCCGCGCGCGGATGGGTCGCCAGGCACGGGAACTGGTGGAGCAAGCCTACGCCCCCGCTTCGTTCGCCCGGCAGATGCGTCAGGTCTACGCCGCCGTGTGGCCGGACGTCCTCGGTACGTCGTTCGCCACGGCCTGAGCCGGCACCTTGTCATGCGCATCCTGCACGTCATCCCCGGCCTGACCCGCGAACGCGGTGGACCCACCGCCGTGGTGCAGGCGTTGAGCCGACACCAGGCCGCGGCGGGCCACGACGTGACGGTGCTGACCACGGACCAGGGTGCCCGCAACGGCGAGACCGCGGCAGACCTTGCCCCCAGCGTGCGGCTCGAACGACATCCCGTCCGCGGGCCGGACCGCCTTGCCTACGCCCCGACGTTTCGGGCGGCGGTGCGCCAGTGCCTTCGGCACTGCGACGTGGTTCACATCCATTCCGTTTTTACTTACCCCGTCCACGTCACTCTGTTAGAGGCGCTGGCGGTCGAGCGACCGGTGGTGTTACGCCCGTGCGGTCTGCTGCACCCCTACAGCTTGCAACGCTCGCGCCGGCTGAAGCGCACTTACCTGGCGTTGTGGGGCGGCTTGGTCCAACGTGCCTGCTCGGCGTGGCACTATACCTCGGCCCAGGAGGCGGCGGACAGTTGGCCGGGCGGCGGCCCGCACTTCGTCCTGCCCAACGGCATCGAAGCCGACGAGTTCGCCCTGGAGCGCACGGCGGCGCGCGCGCGCGTTTGGGATCGCTGGCCAATCCTGGAGCGCCGGCCGTATGTGCTCTTTCTCGGCCGGTTGCACGCCAAGAAACGCCTCGACCTATTGCTCGCAGCTTTCCTCGGCGGCGCTCCGGAACCGAATCGGTTGGTAGTGGCGGGACCGGACGAGGAAGGTTTATGGCCGGCGCTGGCCCAACGGTTCCTCGCCGACCCGGACGCGGCACGGCGTGTCGTCTACGTCGGCAGCGTCGCCGGCGCCGACAAGTCCGATCTGCTCGCCGGTGCTGTCCTGTTTGCCCTACCCAGCGAGCACGAGAATTTTGGCATCGCGGCCCTCGAAGCACTCGCGGCCGGGACTGCCGTGCTACTGTCGCCGCACGTCGATCTGGCCGACGCCGTCGTCAATGCCGGCCTGGGAACGGTGCTGCCCCTGGCCGCCGGTGTGTGGCGCGACCGGCTGCGCGAACTCGCTGACACCTCGCCTGAAGCCGCCGCGGCAGCCCGGCAATGGGCGCGGCAGCACTATTCCTGGAACGCCCTTGCGGCTCGTCTCCAGCAGCACTACCTTCGTCTCGTAACTCCCCCACCAACCCGATCCGTTAATAATGTCGCAAACCAAGGCACCCGTTAGCGCACTGGTCCCGATGCTGAACGAGGAGGCGAACATCGTCGCCTGCCTGCAAAGCCTCCAGTTTTGCGACGAAATCTGGGTCGTGGACAGTCATTCGCGCGACCGCAGCGCGGCGCTGGCCGAACAGCTCGGTGCCCGGGTCGTCCAATTCGACTACCGGCGGGGCGGACCGAAGAAGAAGAACTGGGCTTTGGAAAACCTGCCGTTCAAGCACTCCTGGGTACTCATCCTCGACTGCGACGAGCGCACCACACCCGAACTGGAAATGGAAATTCGCGCCGCAGTCGCCCAACCCGACGGCCGTGCGGGCTTTCACCTGAACCGCAGGGTGTATTTCCTGGGGCGCTGGCTCCGGCACTGCTGGTATCCGAGCTGGAACCTGCGCCTGTTCCAGCACCGGCTGGGTCGCTACGAACGGCTCGAATCGGGGCACCTCGAAACGGGCGACAACGAAGTCCACGAGCATGTCTTGCTGGACGGTTCGGCGGGTTTCTTGAAGAACGACCTACTGCACTACGACTACCGCAGCCTGCACCACTTCATCGAGCGCCACAACCGCTACAGCACCTGGGAGGCCGAGCACCGCTTGCGCCAGCGACTCGGCCAGGATGCGGGTTTGAAACCGAGCCTGCGTGGCGACCCGCTCCAGCGCCGCCGCTGGCTGAAGAACCTTTTTTTACGGCTGCCCTTCAAACCGCTCGCGCGCTTTCTTTACACCTACTTCTGGCGACGCGGCTTCCTCGACGGCTACCCCGGTTTTTTGATTAGCGCCTACATGGCGATCTACGAGTTCGAGATCGGCATGAAAATGTACGAGTCACGCCACTCCCCGCCACCCGCCGTGCCGCCGACGCCTGGCACAGAAGCAGCAAAAATTTCGGAGTAAGCAGGGCGGCGAACGTTTTCAGGTAAACCATGTGCGGCATCGCGGGCATCCTCACCACCAACCCCGACCTCGACCTGGTGCCGTTGCTGGCGGCCCTGCGCGACGCGCTGCGCCACCGCGGCCCCGACGACTCCGGCACCGAGGTTGTCGAAGTGTCGCCCGGCTGTCGCGTCGGCCTGGCCTTCACGCGCCTGGCCATCCTCGACCTCAGCGCGGCTGGCCACCAGCCGATGAACGATCCCGCTTCCGGCTCCTGTATCATCTACAACGGCGAGGTTTATAACCACCTGGCCGTCCGCGACTCCCTTCCCGCCGGGCCGTATCGCTCCACGTCGGACACCGAAACCATCCTGCAAGGGTGGGTCCACCGCGGCGACGCAATCCTGCAGTCCCTGCGCGGCATGTTCGCGTTGGCGCTGCTGGACGGGCGGCGGCGGCAGTTCTGGCTGGTGCGCGACCGGCTTGGCGTCAAACCGCTCTACGCCGGCCGGGTGCGCGCCGACACCTGGGTGTTTGCGTCGGAGCTGCGTACCCTGCTGGCGTCGGGGCTGGTGCCGCGCGAACTCGACCCCGCGGCCCTCGACGCCTACCTCGACGCCGGTGCGGTGCCCGCGCCGTGGACGCTGCTCGCCGGTGTCCGTAGCCTGTTGCCGGGTGAGGCGTGGTGCTTCGACCTCGACCGACCGGTACCCGAACTTACGCCCAAGCGGCGGCGCTACTGGATTGCCCCGTTTGCAGATCGTAATAGTCCATCTATCGACCGGGCGGAGGCCGTCGAGCGGTTGCGGCCGGTGCTGCGCGAGGCGGCCTCCCTGCGGATGTTGTCCGACGTGCCAGTCGGCGTGTTCCTGTCCGGCGGCATCGATTCCAGCAGCCTCGTCGCCCTCCTCAGCCACGAGGGCCATACGCCGCACACATTCTCCGTCGTTTTCGACGGCAGCCGCTACGACGAATCGGCCTATTCGCGGCTCATCGCCAACCATTTCGCGACGAAGCACACCGAGTTGTGTCTGCGGCCCGACGGCATCTTGCAGGACTACGACGCGGCGCTCGACGCCTACGACCAACCATCAATCGACGGCCTGAACAGCTACCACATCGCCAAGGCGACGCGCGCGGCCGGTGTCAAGGTGGCGCTGTCGGGCCTGGGTGGCGACGAGCTTTTCGCCGGCTATCCGCACTTCCGCACCGCCGCCCGCCTGGCGCGGCCGTTCGCCCGACCTCTGGCGTGGTTGGCTTACCACGGACTGCGTCGCATCGCACCGGGCAGTTCGCGCGCGCACAAGTTGGGGCAACTTTTGCACGGCGACGGTTCGGCCTTGAACCAATACCTGATCTTCCGCCAGGTAATGGCGGCGGACCGGCGGGGAGTGGTGCGGGCGCAGGGCGCGGCCACCCCCCCAGCCCCCCCTTGCGAAGGGGGGGAAGGGGGGGTCGTGCTGCCGCCAGAAGTGCGCGCCGACCTCGCCACGGCGGCGGCGCGGCTGGACCCGGTCAACGCCCAGTCGTACCTGGAGCTTTCGCTTTACCTGGCAAACATGCTGCTGCGCGACACCGACCAGATGAGCATGGCCCACGCCCTGGAAGTGCGCGAGCCGCTTTTGGATCACGTCCTGGTGGAAACGGTCGCGGCCTTGCCGGGGTCGTTCAAATTGGCGCGGACGGCCCGACACCCCCTCAAGGCGCTCTTGCTCCAAGCGTTGCCTGTGGAGTTGCCGGCCCGGATGCTCCAGCGGCCCAAGATGGGATTCGTCTTTCCCTGGGAGCAGTGGCTCCGCCAGGAGTTGCGGCCGCGGCTGGACGAGCTTTTTAACGACAATGAGGGCGTCCGCGCCGCCGGCCTCGATCCCATCGGCGTCCAGAAACTCTGGCAGGCATTTCTCACGCAGCGCCCCGGCGTCCGCTACACCGACGTCTTTTGCCTTTCGCACTTGATACACTGGGTGCGACGGCACCGGTTGACTCTCAACCCAAGTCGCCCTGGATGACTGTTTTCGTAGCCGTCGGAGTGCCGGTCGCTCTTTGGAGTGCGGCGCTTTGCCGCCGCTTTCTTTGGTTTTGTACCGCCGGCCCAGCAAATAAAGCGGCGGCAAAGCGCCGCACTCCAAAGGAAAAACACCTCCCTTGAACCTGCACCAGGGTCAAGCATTTGGGGGAAGTGTCCGTGAACGAAATCACCCGCATCCTGTCCGACCTCGCACACGGCGACGCCGCTGCCGCCGATCAGTTATTGCCGCTGGTCTACGACGAACTGCGGCGCGTGGCCGCCGGCCAGATGGCCCGCGAAAAGCCGGGCCAAACGCTCGACGCGACCGCACTGGTCCATGAAGCCTATGTCCGGCTCGTCGGGACCGATGCCGACAAGCACTGGGACGGTCGCGGCCACTTCTTCGCCGCCGCGGCCGAGGCGATGCGCCGCATCCTTGTCGAAGCGGCCCGCCGCAAGCGTCGGTTGAAACACGGCGGGGCGCTGCAACGACACCCCATTGATGCCCTGGAAATTGCCGCCCCGGCAGCACTCGATCCGCTCGATATTTTGGCACTTCACGAAGTCCTGGAACGGCTGGCCGTCAAGGCGCCGCGCAGGGCGGAACTGGTCAAGCTGCGCTATTTCGCCGGCTGCACGATTCCCGAAGCCGCCGACCTCCTGGGCATCTCGGCATCGACCACCGAGGACGACTGGGCGTATGCGAAAGCCTGGCTGTTGCGCGAGATGGCACGCGGCGAAGCGACGGACCCGGAAGAAAAGCGGTAGCCGTTCACCGCCGACTTCTCCCCCCCTTACGAAGGGGGGGCGGGGGGGGGTTAAAGCACGATCATGGTGTCTGCTTTACCCCCCCCCCCCTACCCCCCCTTCGTAAGGGGGGGAAGGAATGGTTGCGAAAAGCGAAAATAGTTCCGGGGGTTTGCCGTGCCGTTGTCGCATGATGAGGCAGAGGGAATTGCCGAATCCACGGAGTAGCGCCATGACCGAAAGTGCCGTCTTCGTCGTTGCCGTCAAGTTACGCGACTCCGCGGCGCGTGCCGCCTACCTCGCCGAGGCCTGCGGCGACGACGCGGCTTTGCGCAGGCAGGTGGAAGAACTGCTTCAGCTGCACGACCTGGGGACCGGACCCCTCGACCGGCCGGCAATGGCCCCGCCGCAGACCGTGGACGAGATACCGGCGAACGGGTCAGCTAACTTGGCACTGCGTCGCGACCCGCGCCCGGCTGAGGTTGTTGGCACGGTCGTCGGCGGCCGCTACAAGCTGCTGGAGCAGATCGGCGAAGGCGGCATGGGTACGGTCTGGGTCGCCGAGCAGACGCAACCCGTCCGCCGCAAGGTCGCCTTGAAGCTCATCAAGGCGGGCATGGACTCGAAGACGGTCCTGTCGCGCTTCGAGGCGGAACGCCAAGCTCTGGCGCTGATGGATCATCCGAACATTGCCAAAGTGCTGGACGGCGGCACGACCGAGAGGGGCCGCCCGTTCTTCGTCATGGAATACGTCAAGGGTATCCCCTTCACCAAGTATTGCGATGACGCCCGCCTGAGCATCGCGGAGCGGCTTCGGCTGTTCGTGCCGGTCTGCCAGGCGGTGCAACACGCCCACCAAAAAGGCATCATCCACCGCGACCTGAAACCGGGCAACATCCTGGTGTGCCTGTACGACGGCAAGCCGGTGCCGAAGGTGATCGACTTCGGCCTGGCCAAGGCGATTCACCAGCCGCTGACCGAGCACACGCTGTACACGGCCCACGGCGTCATGATGGGCACGCCGCTGTACATGAGCCCGGAGCAGGCCGAACTCAACAACCTCGACGTGGATACGCGGACCGATATTTATGCCCTGGGCGTGATCCTGTACGAACTGCTGACCGGCACGACGCCGCTGGAAAAGCAGCGTTTCCAGGAGGCGGCGTGGCACGAGATGCTACGGCTCATCAAGGAAGAGGAGCCGCAGCGGCCGAGCGCCCGCCTGAGCGGCAGCGGGACGTTGCCGAGCCTGGCGGCGCAGCGCCAGCTCGACCCGGTGAAGCTGGCCAAGCTGGTGCGTGGCGAGTTGGACTGGATCGTGATGAAGTGTTTGGAGAAAGACCGTTCGCGCCGCTACGACACCGCAACTGGGTTGGCGCGGGATGTGGAACGGTATCTGGCGGATGAGGCGGTGGAAGCCTGTCCGCCGTCGGCAGGCTACCGGCTGCGAAAGTTCGTCCGCAAGCACCGGCCGGCGCTGGCGACGGCGGCAACCATCTTGATGCTGTTGGTAGCCGGCGTGGCCGTTAGCAGTTGGCTGGCGGTGCGCGCGACACGGGCAGAACAGCTCGCCCAAGCTAACGAAGAGACAGCCAGGGCCAATGAAGCAAGAGCCCAAGAGGAGGCAAGAAAAGCCGAGGTGTCGGCCGCAGATGCGGGCGCTGCTAACTTCTTCATCCAGGGGCTGGTCGCTTCGGGCATGAGGCAAGCGGGAGGGCGTTCCCCCACGGTACGGGAAGTGCTAGCCAATGCCGAACCGCTCTTTGCCGACGCCTTTGCCGGTCAACCCCTTGCTGAAGAGCGTGTACGCGGTTGGCTCGCGTTCCTGTAAATGTTCCAGAATGTTGAAGCAAGCATCAGGCAATCGGAGAGACGATTGATTCTCTGCACAAGGGCGCTGGGGCCTGACGCCCGTAATACGCTAGCTGCTCGGGATCAGGTTGCTACTGCCTACTTCGCTGCCGGAAGAACCGACGAAGGAATTCGGGTGTCTGAAGAGACGCTCCGGTTAAGAAAAGCGAAATTAGGGTCGGAAGACACCGAAATCCTCACCACCATGAAAAACCTCGCTGGTATGTATCACGGTGCGGGTAAGCTGGATCAGGCCCTGAGCCTGGAGGAAGAGAGGCTCGAATTGCAGAAGATCAAGCAGGGGCCAGAGCATCCCGACACGCTCATCACCATGACCAGCCTTGCATCGCACTATGAATTTGCGCGAAAATACCCCGAAGCCATTCGGCTTTACCAGGAGGCGCTCACCATCCAGCGCCGCAAGCTAGCGGCTGACGATCTCGCGCTGGCGGGAACCCTGGCTTCGCTCGGCCAATGCCTACTGCACGCCGAAAAGGCAGTGGAAGCGGAGTTGCTGTTGCGCGAATGTCTCGCCATCCGCGAAAAGAAGGTGCCCGATGCGTGGCAGACGTTCAACACCAAGTCCCTGCTCGGCGTCAGCCTGCTCGACCAGAAGAAGTTTACGGAGGCGGAGCCGCTGCTGTTGGCCGGCTACGAGGGGATGAAACAGCGCGAGGACAAGGCACCCGAAGAAGGTAAGGTCCGCCTGGCCGACGCCCTTGAGCGGCTGGTGCAGTGCTACGAGGCGGCCGGCCAAAAAGACAAGGCCGACGAGTGGCGGAAGAAGCGGCAAGCGGCAAAGCCGGCCACGAAACCACGGGCCAAGCCGTGAAAAGCGTGGGGACTTGGCGGCCGCATCGACTGGAGCGTCAGCGAATGGCCAGGAATCTATGCAGTTGACTCCGTGCCGAGAGCTATCCCTTGCGGAGTAGTCTCCTTTGCTTGACCGGCGCGGCAGCGGACGCCCCACCCACCCTTGCCAAAGCGCAACAATCTTGGCAAGGGTGGAATTTTGGCACGCAGCGACCGTCAGCAGCAAGCAGTGGCGCTGATATACCCTTGCCAAAGGCGGGGTAAACACTGGCGAGGGTGGGTGGCAAGGGTCGGTTTGGCAAGGGTCGATTTGGCGCAAGCGACCGGAGGTTATCACTGAAACGCACTCCGGTCGCTTACGCTCCCGGCTCGCCAGTGTTTGCGTTTAGAGACACAAAGCAAATCTAACGCATACTCCACCCCACCCGCACATCCCTTAACTTCCGAAGACTTTTCGCCCCTTGTGAGCAATACTTGTTGGTTACAGACCCCCCGATTTGTTAAGATTACCTCTGCGAAAAATCTCCCCACCCACCAGTCGACTCGCCGTGCAGGCACCACGCCGCAATGGGAACGTATTCGCCAGAGGTTTACCGATGCCCCGCATTCCGGAAAAGACCGAAGTGGAACGCTACGACCCGTCGCCCGTCCAGGGTTCGGTCAGCCTGTTACAGATCGCGTGGAAACGCAAGCCCCTCATCGCCCTCGGCGCGGTGTTGGGCCTGCTCGTCGGCTGGGTGTACTTCCTCCAGCGCCCGGTCGTCTTCGAGTCCACGGCCCAGATCAAGGTGGAACGCACCTTCCCCAGCGGCCCCGTGCAGGGCATCGAAACTTCGATGAACCTTTACGAGGATTACTTCGCGACCCAGATGGAGCTGATCAAGAGTCAGCGGATCATCAGTGCCGCCGTCAAGGCCGGGAAGCTCAACGAGCTACCGGCCTACGCCGGGCAGCTCGAGCCGGCCACGACGGCCAACATCCGCGCCTCCTTCACGGTCACGCGCGTCATGCAGCAGAGCACTTCCACGCCGACGAACTTCCTGACCATGTCGGTCCGCGGGCCGAACAGCGAGGACTGCGCGACGGTCCTGCAACAAATCATTGCCAGCTACGACGCCTACCTCAAGAACGACCACACGGCGTCGAACAAGAAGAGCTTCGACGAACTGCTCGAAATGCACGCGAAGCTGGAAAAAGAGATCGCGGCAGGCAACTCCGGCCTCCGCAAGCTGCGGGAGACGAACAAGATCATTCGCACCAAGGACGGCGAGTCGCTCGACGTGGAAATCCTTTCGAGCCTGCAAACGCGGCGCAAGAACATGGCGGTGCGGGGCGACGAGACGAAGTTTCGCCTCGAAGCGATCAAGTCGGCGATCGCCAGAGGGGCCGACCCGACGCCGTACCTGGACCTGACGGCGGAATCGAACAGGCTCCTGAACACGAACCTCGAGGGTGGCACGCTGGACGACATGCTCAGCAAGATGATTATCGAGGAGCGCCAGCTGCTGGTCCCGTACGGCCCGGCGCACCCGGAGGTCCAAAACCTGCGGGAAAAAATCAAGGCCACCCGCGAGGTGTGGGAGGAGCGCCACCCCCAGGTGCCGAAGGGGCCAAACACCAAGGAAAAGGTCGCGTCGAAGGAAGCGGTGGACTCCTACCTCAAGTCGCTCCAGGGGCAGTTGATCGATTTTGAACTGTCCGAACAGGCGCTGACCGCGCTGGTGGACCGCGAGTCCAAAAAACTGCGCGAGCTGGCCGGCGTCGGCCAGGACGAGACCACGTTGAGCAAGGACGTGGACGACAAGCGCGAACTGGCCCGCACGTACCGCAAGCGCATGGACGAGGTGAACCTGGTGAAGGACCACGGCGGCATTGTGGTGGACACGATGGCGGAGCCGGTGGCCGGCTCCCAGGTCGAGCCGAAGGCGCCGCCGATCCTGTTGGCGGCGATCATGGGCGGGCTGCTGCTGGGCGTCGGCATGGCGTGGCTGGCGGAGGTGACCGACCAGAGCTTCCGCAACCCCGAAGACATCCGCCGTCGGCTCAAGGTGCAGGTGCTCGGCCACGTGCCGCGCATCGCCCCGACCGAGGAGGAAAAGCAACTGGCCGAGGAGGGGCTGTTGCCGCTGGACCCGTCCATCTGCGCCTTCTACCAGCCCAAATCGGTCGATGCCGAGGCGTTCCGCGGGCTGCGTACCACCCTGTTCTTCAAACTGGAGGGCCAGGGCCACAAGGTCATCCAAATCACCAGCCCGAACATGGGCGACGGCAAGACGACGCTGGCGACCAACCTCGCCGTCTCGGTCGCACAGTCGGGCAAGCGCACCCTGCTCATCGACGCCGACTTCCGCCGACCGCGATTGCACAAGATGTTCGGCATCGACGCGACGACCGGCCTGGCGTCGGTCATCGCCGAGGACGCCAACTTGCAGGACGCGATCAAGCCGTGCCCGGTGCCCAACCTGTTCCTGTTGCCGTGCGGTCCGCGGCCGAATAATCCGGCGGAGTTGCTCACCTCGAAGCGGTTCCTGGAACTGCTCGACGTACTCCGCGAGCAGTTCGACATCATCCTCGTGGACACGCCGCCTTTGTTGGCGGTGTCCGACCCTTCGGTGGTGGCGCCGCGCGTCGATGGCGTGCTGCTGACGATCCGCGTGGCCAAGAACGGCCGCCTGGCGGCGGAGCGCGCCCGCGAGATTTTGACGAACCTTAGCGCGAACGTCTACGGCGTCGTGGTCAACGGCATCGACGGCGGCGCCAACCAGGGCTATGGCGCGTCGCAATACGGCTATAGTTACAACTACGCCTACGGCTACAGCTACGAAGGCGCTGACAACAGCAGTTATTATCACGAGCCGGACGGCGACGCCCTGGTCAACGGGACGCACGGGGCCAACGGGACTAACGGCAAAGCGTCGCGGACGCGCCGGACGGGCCGACGCCGAAGTGAGTCCGGCGGGTTGATCCGCTGGCTGCGGGAGTCGTTGTGGCATTGACGGTTGTTGTAAAGCCGCTTGCGGCTGAGCGCGACGCGCTCAGCCGCAAGCGGCGACGAGGAATGCTGCGTGCTTCCACTGGTCGATACCCACTGTCACCTCCTCGCCGGCCTCGACGACGGGCCGCGCACCGACGAGGACGCCCTGGCCATGTGCCGCATGGTCTACGACGAGGGCGTTCGCCTCATCTGCGCCACCGCGCACCAGAACGACCACTACCCCGACGTGACGCCGGACCGCATTCGCACGGCGACCAAACACCTCGCCGGTCAGCTGCGCGTCGCCGACCTGCCCCTGACCGTCCTGCCCTGTGCGGAAGTCATGGTGCGTCCGGACCTCGAAGCGGAATACCAGGCAGGCCAGCTTTTGAGCGTCGGCGATCAGGGCAAGTACCTCCTGATTGAAATGCCGCACGGCATCGTCGTGGACGTGACGTACCTCGTGCAGCGCCTGGTCACAGGTGGCATTCGGCCCATCCTGGCGCACCCGGAACGCTACCCGGAACTGTTACAGGACGCGGGCCGGATCGAGCAGTTAATTGAATTGGGTTGTCTAATGCAAGTGTCGTCGGGCAGCGTGACGGACCCGCCGCGTTGGATGGGGAGCCGGCAACTCAAGGATTGGTTCCGGCGCGGCCTGGTCCACCTGATCGGCTCGGACGGCCACTCGCCGCGCCGCCGACCGCCGCGGTTGGCCGACGCCTACGAGCAAATTCGCACCTGGGCCGGCGACGCCGTGGCCGACCGCGTGTGCAGCACCAACGGCATGATGGTCTTGCAAGGCCTGCCTTTGACGCCGCCGCCGCCGGCGAA
>JBBRLG010000004.1:0-41077 GCA_038231495.1 Gemmatales bacterium
CTTCCAGCCCGTCCGTGTCCTCTGGACGGGCTGGAAGCCCGTCCTACAGCAGACCTCCCGAAAGTTTTGCCACACCCGCGAGGTGCCGCCTTTGAATACCAGGCTACCTGCGAACTCCGACTCGAATAGAATGCCCAAAAGCCAGCACACCCAGAAGTCTTTCTCCAGGACCACGGGGGAGCGGTACTTGCCGACGGTTCGGCACGGGATTCTTCCTTCGTCCAGCAGCTTCACCAGGTAGGGGCGCAAACCGCCGTGCGACCGCGGTATAATGAGGCGGAGCTGAAACCACGGAATACACGGAATACACGGAATACACGGAAAAAACACGGAAACCAGTCGCGGAGAAAACGCGGATAAAGGCAAACGACGAGACAATGGAATTGCTATAATCCGTGTTTCATCCGTGCTAAATTCTTGCCTTTCGGTCTTTTTTCCGTGTTTTCCGTGTATTCCGTGATTTAATTGTCTTTTTCTTCTCCCGGAGACCTGTCCGATGCTGAACCGTCTGCCCGCCTATCTCGCCCTGCTCGCCGGGGTTGTCGCGTTTGCCGGGACGGTCCGGGCCGACGACGAGCCTAAGACCTACGAAGTCAAGACGATCAAGGACGTTACCTATTACGAAGGCGACGACGCCGACAAGGTCAAGCACAAGCTCGACCTGTACCTGCCCAAGGACAAGGAAGGCTTTCCCGTCTTTTTCTTCGTCCACGGCGGCGCGTGGGTCCACGGCGACAAGAATTTCCTGAACCTCTACAGCTTCCTGGGTACTTATTTCGCCAAGCACGGCGTCGGCGTCGTCGTGACCAACTACCGGCTGTCGCCCGGCGTCCAACATCCCGAACACGTCAAGGACGTGGCCCGCGCCTTCGCCTGGACGTACAAGAACATCGAGAAGTACGGCGGTCGGCCCGATGCGCTTTTCGTCGGCGGCCACTCGGCGGGCGGCCACCTGTCGGCCCTGTTGGTGGTGGACGATACCTACCTCAAGGCCGAGGGTCTGTCCACGGCCAAGATCAAGGGCGTGATGCCCATTAGCGGCGTGTACGACATCCCCGACAAGTTTTTTCCCCAGGTCTTCGGCAAGGACGAGGACGTTCACCGGAAGGCAGCGCCGCTGTACCACGTCAAGGGCGGGCTGCCGCCGTTTTTGATCCTCTACGCCGACAAGGACATGCCCGGCTGTGACAAGGACCAGGCCGAAGCGTTCGCCAAGGGTCTGAACGACAAGGGCACCAAGGCGACCACTTTGGAAATCAAGGAATCGAACCATTACCTGATCATCCTGAACACCGCCTCCGGCAAGGGTGCCGCGCCGCAGGCAATGCTGGACTTCATCGCCGCCCAGACGGCCAAGGACGATAAAAAGGACGGGTCCAAACCCTGACCGCCGCTTGCGGCTTTGCCTCTTCCTGCCGAGGAACCAACAGGAAAATGCCCCCCGTCGGCCGCCTGGCCCCGTCGCCCACCGGGGCGCAGCACGTCGGCAACGCCCGCACCTATCTCGTCGCCTGGCTGCTGGCACGCAGCCGGGCCGGGCGCGTCGTCCTTCGCATCGAGGACATCGATTCGCCCCGGATTCAGCCGGGGGCCGCCGAGCAGGCGTGTGCCGACTTGCGCTGGCTCGGCCTCGACTGGGACGGCGCTCCCGTCGTGCAAACCGACCGCTTGCCGCTCTACGAAGTCGCATTGCAGCGTTTGCAACTCCGGGAACTCGTCTATCCTTGCACCTGCACCCGCGCCGACGTGGAACGGGCCAGCAGCGCCCCCCACGCCGAGCACGAAGGTCCCGTGTATCCCGGCACCTGCGCCCGCCGGACCGTTGCCGACGCCGCACGATTGGGCGACGTGCCGTTTTGCTGGCGTTTACGCCTGCCGCCGGACACGCCCGCGTTCGACGACGGCTTTCGCGGGCCGACAGGTATCGATCTCCACCAGGTCGGCGGCGACTTCGTGGTCTGGAAAGCGCCGCAACGGGCCGGTAATGTCAGTACGCCAGCGTATCAACTGGCGGTGGTGGTCGATGACGCCGACCAGGGCGTCACGGACGTGGTTCGCGGCGACGATTTGCTGCCTTCGACCCCACGGCAACTCATCCTGTATGACCGGCTCGGCCTGTCGCCGCCGCGCTTTGCCCATGTGCCGCTCGTGGTCGGGCCGGATGGCCGTCGGCTCGCCAAACGACACGGCGACACGCGCCTCGCCGCACTGCGCGAGGCCGGGATTCGGCCCGAAATGCTGGTCGGTTTGCTGGCCCAGTCCTGCGGTTGGGTTGAAAGCCTGCAACCCCTTACGCCAAGCGAACTGCTGCCCCGCTTTCACCTGGAAACGATCCCGGCAGCACCCTTCGTTTTGACGCCGGACTTGCTGCAAGCGATCGGCTATCGCTGAAACCACTTCGTAACCGTTCACTCCCCCCCTTACGAAGGGGGGGTAGGGGGGGTGAAGAGAGCGCCATGACCAAGTACTTCCGTTCTTAACCCCCCCTACCCCCCCTTCATAAGGGGGGGAGAAGTTGATGCCGGTGAACGGTTACTCCACTTCTTTGTGGCCGGTTGTAACGCCTGTCATATCCACCTATCTTTCCAAAATTACCCATATTGCCTTTGACGGCCCGTCATTTGCTTTTTATCGTCACTTCTGGGGAGACTGCCTGCGCTTGCAGTTTTGGTTCTGGCGTGCAAGCCGGTTCGACGAATCGAATCGATTGGTCGCATTTCTTTCTTTTGGAGGATCAACGAATGTACAGCATCGTTCTGGCCGCCGTGCTCACGACGGGCGGAGCCACGCCGGAGTGGCACAACTTCGGCTGTCACGGCTGTCACGGCTGCGGCGGCGCCACCTACAACGCCTTTAGTTGCGGCGGTTGCCACGGCTGTTACGGCTGCGGCGGCTGTTATGGTTGCTACGGCTGCGGCGGCTGCTACGGCGGCTCGGGGTGCGTGGGTTACAGTTGCTCTGGCTCCTTCGCTTACAACGCTTACAACTTCTACAGCTGTTCCGGTTGCGGCGGCTGCTGGGGTTGTTACGGCGGCACCGGCACCTACGGCGCCGCGGTCGTCGTCCCGGCCCCCGTTTACGCGGTGCCCAGGGAAACTATTGAACAACCCCGTCTGCCTTCGCGCAAGCCTGAAGTGATGACCCCCCGGCCCGGCACCGTGATGACGGCCGCGACGGTGACGGTGCTGCTGCCGGCGGAAACCCGGTTGTTCGTCGACGACGTTGCTTATCCGGGCATGCAGGACCGGGTCACGTTCGACACGCCGAAGTTGCAACCGGAACGCACCTACTTCTACACGCTGCGCACCGAAACGGTCCGCGACGGCAAGGTGTTCCGCGACAGCCGCCGGGTGGACGTGACGGCGGGCAAGGAAGTGAAAGTCGAATTCAAGGACCTGCCGGTG
The DNA here is from genome assembly GCA_038231495.1 of Gemmatales bacterium. Taxonomy (GTDB): domain Bacteria; phylum Planctomycetota; class Planctomycetia; order Gemmatales; family Gemmataceae; genus JBBRLG01. The sequence continues at coordinate 3,405 of JBBRLG010000004.1, forward strand.
GTGCAGTCCGTGCAGCGTTAAAGGCAAAAGGCAAAAGGCAACCGTTCACTCCCCCCCTTACGAAGGGGGGGTAGGGGGGGTGGAGAGAGCGCCAGGACTGTTAAACTGAACCGTTCTTACCCCCCCCGCCCCCCTTCGTAAGGGGGGAGAAGTTGCCGGTGAACGGTTACAAATTTTCTCCCGCTTCAGACCAATCGCCAATGCGCGTCGTCGGCCGTGCGCGCTTTGCCCTCGCGGTCGAGTTTCTGCAACCCGGCCAACACCTGCATTTCCGCAAAACGCATGAGCTTTGCCGGCAATCCGCGATACATCTCGACCGCCAATTCCGGCACCGAGCGCGGCTCACCGGTCAGCGCCTTCACGAGCTGTTCTTCCCGTTCCTGCCGGTGTTTTAGGCTTTCTTCCAGCACGAACGCGGGGCGCGAGCTTGGCGAGCCGTGCGCGGGCAGCAACAGCCGGGCGGGGTAACGTTGCAGCAACCGCAGCGAAGCCACGTACACCGCCAGGTCGCCGTCGGGCGGCGCGATGACGACCGACGACAGCGTCGAAATCATGTCGCCGGCGAACAGTAAGCGATAATACGGCTCGTAAAAGGCCAAATGCCCCGCGGCGTGGCCCGGCGTGTGGACCGCTTCCAGGTGCCAGGGGCCGCTGCCGTCCGGCGCTTGACCCAGGTCAAGCCGGTCGCCGTCGTTCAGCCATCCCGTTACCGCAACCTTGCCGGATAAGGCCTTGGCGGTCAGAGGATGGGCGAGGACAGGAACTCGGTAGCGCAAGGCGCAGGCCGTGGCGGCACCGATGTGGTCGGGATGTTGGTGCGTCAACACGACGGCGGCGAGTCGTTTGCCCGTTTCGCGCTGTCGGCGGTCGAGGGCGGCGAAGAGGCGGTTTTGCTCGGGGGCGTCACTGGCACCGGGGTCGATGAGGTAAACGGTATCGGTGCCAACGAGGTAGGCGTTGGTGTGTGTGCTGGGCGGCAAGCCGTCGCTAAACAGCGGCAGCATCAGCACGCCGGGGCTGAACCAGATCGTCGGAATGTCGCTTCCGACCTGCGACTCCATGAGGGAGCGGGCGCGGCGCGGCAACTCCGCGACCGGGCAGCCGCGGATCGTCTGCAACAGCGACACGCTCGGCGGCGAGACGAGCCAGCGGCCCTCCGTCCACGCTTGCAGGATCGCGTCCGCACTTTGCCATTCGCCGGCATCGAGTTCGCCGGGGATGATTGCCGCCGTCTGGTTTGTCGGCAAGGTCGCGACGAAAAACGCCGTGTCGAAACGGATCGAAGCGAAGGCGGGCGTGATCAGCGACCCGACATAGGTGAGATCGTCCGGCCGGAGTGTGAGACGGAGGCGCGTGAGGATTTCCGCGAAGGCAATGCGGCCGGCATTCATCTCGTCGCGCAGGTGGGCAAGTGTCGCGTCTCCGGCCGGAAACAACCCGTCGGCGTCGCGGGCCAGCAGGACGCCGGTTTCCTCGAACAACTCCCGGACGGCCGCGACTTTTTGGGCGTTGAGGGGTTCGGTGGTGTCGGCCGTCTCGGCGTCGGTGCGGCTGACTTTGCCGCCGGGAAACGCATGAAAGCCGCCGAAGAAGCGCAACGTCGCCGCCCGGCGGACGACGAACAACTCCATTGAATCCGGCGCTCGGGCCAGCAGAACACTGGCCGCCGCGGGGATGTCGCTCACGCCCTGCGCCTCCGGGATGAAAGGTCGAAGGCCGTTACTCCGCCGGTTTGGCTTCCTCGGCGGGCGGGGTGCCGTGGATGCCCTTTTCGACGGCTTCGAGAAGGCGTTCCATGGCGAACGGCTTGCGGATGTAGTCGATGACGCCAAGGTATTCGGCATACGCCTTGTGGCGGCTGCCTTCGTTGGCGGTAATCATGATGATCGGCGGGGCGTCGGCCTTGCCCTTGAAGTGTTCCAGGACCGGGTAGCCGCCCATGCGCGGCATCATCATGTCGAGGATGACGAGGTCGGGCCGCTGGTTGTAGACCTGCTGCTTGCCCTGCTGGCCGTCCCGCGCCTGGATGACGCGGTAGCCCTGTCGCTCCAGCACGGCCCGGAGGCCGTCGCTGAGTTCCACGTCGTCATCGACGAGGAGAATGGTCTTGGTGTCCGCCATGGGATTTCCTTCTGTCGAGAATCGTTACCGGTCGAGACGCCCAGGGGGAAGTGTATCTTAGCAGGCGTCGGCGGGGGTCACAAGGAGGGTACGCCTCGGCAGATTGTCCGCCGGCCAAGATCGGCATACAACAGACCCAAGTCCCCTCCCCCGCACCCACGGAGAATTGTCCGGTGAAATGCAAAACCGTAGCTCTTCGACAATTCGGCTGGTTGCTGTGCGGCGTGACACTCCTGGCACTGACGGGCTGCCCGCGCTCCCAGGCGCGCGTGGTGGTCTACTGTGCCCAGGACCAGCCGTTCGCCGAGGGTCTGTTCGGCGAGTTCAAACAGCAATCCGGCCTGGAAGTCGCCCCGAAGTACGAAACCGAGGCCAAGAAGTCCGTCACGCACTACGCCGAGATTGTCAGCGAAAAGGCCCGGCCGCGCTGCGACGTGTTCTGGAACAACGAAATCCTCGGCACCATTCGCCTGCAACGCCAGGGCATGCTCGAACCGTACGACAGCCCCGCCGCCGCCCCGTTCCCCAAGTCCGCGAAGGCCGACGACCATACCTGGTGCGCGTTCGGCAACCGCGCCCGCGTAATCGTCGTCAACACCAAACTCGTGAAGGAAGAAGACCGGCCGCGCAGCCTGTTCGACCTGACGCAGCCGCGCTGGCGGGGCAAGGTCGTCATGGCCCAGCCGCAGTACGGCACCACCGCGACGCAGGCCGCTTGCCTGTTTGAAATCCTCGGAGCGGACAAGGCGAAAGATTATTACCGGGCGTTGAAGGCCAACGGCGTACAGCTGGCACCGGGCAACAAGCAGGTGGCGGAGTGGGTCGGCCAGGGGCGGACGCCATCGGGCAACGTGGTCGCGGTCGGCGTCACCGACACCGACGACGCCATGGAGGAGGTCCACGACAACCACGACGTGGCACTTATCTTCCCCGACCGCGACGCGCAGGCAGGCCGCATGGGCACCCTCTACATTCCCAACACGGTCGCCATTCTCAAGGGCTGTCCCAACCCCGAAGGCGCGCGCAAGCTGGTCGATTACCTGCTCAGCCCCGAAGTCGAGGCGAAGCTGGCGACGGGCGGCAGCCACCAGATCCCGCTCAACCCGAACGTGAAGGCGGAACTGCCGCCGCAGTACGACAAGGACCCCCGCCCGGCCCAGGTCGATTTCGCGAAGGCGGCGGACCTGTGGGACGAGGTGCAGAAGTTCCTGGAGGCCGAGTTCGCCGCACCGTGACCTTTGAACCCATTCGCCGAAGGGACCCGACCATGCCCGGCAAGCCGAAGGTTTTCGTCACCCGCCGCATCCCGGCCCACGGCCTCGACCAGATCACGGCCCAGTGCGACGCCGAGGTGTGGGCCGACCCGCTGCCGCCGTCCTACGACCTGCTCAAGCAAAAGGTCGCCGCCTGTGACGGCCTGGTGTCGCTGCTCACCGACCGCATCGACCCCGGCCTGCTCGACGCCGCCCCGCGCCTCAAGGTGGTGAGCAACTTCGCCGTCGGCTTCAACAACATCGACGTCGGCGCCGCCACGGACCGGGGCATCTGCGTGGGCAACACGCCCGGCGTGCTGACCGACGCCACGGCGGACATGGCGTTCTGCCTGCTGATCGCCGCCGCGCGGCGCGTGGTCGACGGCCACCTGTACGCGCAGGCGGGCCACTGGAAGACGTGGGAGCCGTTGGGCCACTTGGGGCAAGACCTGACGGGGCGGACGCTCGGCGTCGTCGGCATGGGCCGCATCGGCTACGCGCTGGCCCGCCGCTGCCATCTCGGCTGGGACATGAAGGTTCTTTACCACGACACGTTCCGCAGCGAGAAGGCGGAAATCGACCTGGACGCCCAGCAGGTGGACCTCGACACGCTGTTGCACGAGTCGGATTTCGTCTCGGTGCATACGGACCTGAACGACCGGACGCACGGCCTGTTCAACCACACGCAGTTCCAGAAGATGAAGCCGACGGCCGTCTTCGTGAACACGGCCCGCGGCCCGATCGTCAACGAGGCGGACCTGATCGCGGCGCTGCAGGCGGGCACGATCTTCGCCGCGGGTCTGGACGTGACCGACCCGGAGCCGCCCGCGGCGGACAGCCCGCTCTTACGGCAGCCGAACCTGGTCGTCGCGCCGCACATCGCCAGCGCCACGGTCGGCACGCGCGACGCGATGGCCGACATCTGCGCGAAGAACCTGCTGGCGGGATTACACGGCCAGCGGCTGCCCGCGTGGGTCAACCCGGAGGTCGAGCCGCAGCGGCGGAAGTGAACTGCCAATGCCGCTTGCGGCTGAGCGGTTCGTAGCGCTCAGCCGCAAGCGGCCATCACTCGTCGATCTTGAGCTGACAGCTAATAGCTGACAGCTAACAGCTATTTTGAATCCCTCTTCTAGCGACACCCGACTGCCGCCGAAATACCGTTGCAATCCCCGGCAAACCGCGTAAAGTGGAACCTACGGAATCGCGCTCGCCATTCCGACCCGCCGGTTTCCGCTTCTCCGTCCACCCGGACTGCGTGGCCCAGAAACCTCTGTACAACCTGAACGGCTTGCCCCGTTTATCAGAGGGTTTCGTTGTGGCCGCTTTCACCCCCCGGTTCTGTTTATTACTCCGTCCGACACGACGCAGTACCCGCGCGGCTTAGAGCCGTGCGCTGGAACCGCTTTCTTCGTACCGCCAGCGAGGTGTGACCATGAGTTTCGGCAGCAATTTCGGCAACGGTCTCCCCTCGCCGGCCGGCGCGGTCAACGCCGTCGCCAACCGCCGGGAGGATTCGGAAGACCTGTTCCACCACACGCGCATGTCCCTCGGCGACCACATCGAAGAGTTGCGCCGCTATATGATCAAGGCGCTCATCGGCTTCTTCATCGCCATGATCGCCGGCTTCTTCGTGTCGGAATACGTGCTGGACTTCATTAAGGCGCCCGTCGAAGACGGCATGAAAGACCTGTACAACAAACGCCTGCTCAAGACAATGAAAGATCAAGACGCCCTCGATCAGAAGATGCGCGAAGTGAACAGAATGCGGAGGGAGGCGGAAGGCCTGCCGCCCGACGACGCGCCCCCCGAAGTGAAAATCTATATGAGTCCGGCCGCCTTGCGCAAATTGCTGGGCCTGCCGGTCCAAGAAGGAGTGTCGGACGAGAAACAGCCCGTGCAAGTCGGTATGCGCCCCTCGGACCTGTACATCATCACCGAGGGCGCGTCCAAGCTGGCGCACCCGCCGCGGCTGTCGTCGCTGAGCGTGACTGAAGTGTTCATGGTCTACCTCAAGGTGAGCATGTACACCGGCTTCGTGATCGCCAGCCCGTGGATCTTTTACCAGATTTGGATGTTCGTAGCGGCCGGCCTGTATCCGCACGAACGCCGCTACGTCCACCTCTACCTGCCGGTCAGCCTCGGCCTGTTCCTGGCCGGCGTCGCGCTGTGCGAGTTCGTCGTGATGCCGATGGGCATTAAATACTTGCTCAGCTGGAACGAGTCGATGAATGTTGACGCGGAACTGCGGCTCAACGACTGGCTCAGTTTCGCGATCATGATGCCGGTCATCTTCGGGGCTGCGTTCCAGACGCCGGTGGTCATGTTCTTCATCGAGCGCGTCGGGTTGGTGGATGTCGCGTTCTACAAGAAGCATCGCAAGATGGCGATCTTCATCCTGGCGGTCGTGGGCGGCCTGTTGTCGGTGTCGCCAGACCTGTACAGCATGATGATGCTCGTCGGGCCGATGTGGATTCTCTACGAGATCGGCATCCTGATGTGCAAGTACATGCCGCGCCGCGTGGTAGACGACCTTGACGTGCCGCAGTCGGAGGAGTTAATCGAGGTGTAAGCTGAAGCCGGCGAGCCGGTAACTTGCACGACCGGCTCGCCCAGAGTACTACGGTTGGGTGCCATGCTTTGGTACCCCAAAGCATGCTTTCTCGTACGAAAGCATGGCACCCCGCGACCGGAGTGAATGCCAAACTCCGGTCGCTGACGCTCCCGGCTCGCCATGTGGTTTGTACCTGTTTCCGCTCCTTGCGAGGCGTCTCCCGGACGGTTACAATCGCCGGTAATGAACGACGTCTCTCGGATCCTGACTGCCATTAACCAGGGCGACACGCGCGGCGCCGCGGAGTTGTTGCCGTTGGTGTACGACGAGCTGCGCAAGTTGGCGAGCCACCGACTGGCCCAGGAATCGCCGGGGCAGACGCTCCAGGCCACGGCGCTGGTTCACGAGGCCTACGTGCGCCTGGTGGACAGCAGCCACGCCCAGGAGTGGCAAAGCCGCGGCCATTTCTTCGCCGCCGCCGCCGAGGCGATGCGCCGCATTCTCATCGACCAGGCCCGCCGCAAACGCAGTGGCAAACACGGCGGCGACTGGCAACGCCACGAGTTGCTCGAAACCGAATTGGCCGTGGCCTCGACCGCCGACTCGCTCCTGGCGGTCGATGAAGTGCTGTCGCGTTTGGCCAAAGACCATCCGGAAATGGCGCGGCTCGTCGAGCTGCGCGTCTTCGCCGGCTGTACCCTGCAAGAAGCGGCCGAGTGCCTGGGGCTTTCCGAACGCTCGGCCTTCCGATCGTGGGCCTTCGCGCGGGCGTGGTTGCGCCGCGAACTCGATCGGACGGACGGAGGCGATGCGGCCGTGTAACGCCTTCCGAAGAATCCCGAAAAAAGTTGGCAGGATCATCCGCGACGTTTCCATTGTTATCCGAAGGTCGCTCCACCGACTCGTTAGGCGGAAACCTATGGCCGAACCGGCATTGTCCGAACAGTCGGTCTTTCTCGATTGCATCGAAATGGAAACGCCCGCGGAGCGGCGTGCCCATTTGCACCGGGTGTGCGGCGGCAATCAACGGCTGCGGGCGGGCGTCGAAGCTCTCCTGGCCGCCCACGAACGGCTCGGCACCATTGCGCACAAACCCAACGCCGCCGTCCCCGCCGAGACGGTGACGGTGCCGCCCGGCGGCGTTGGCCCCGGCACCATTATTGGTCCTTACAAGCTGCTGGAGCAGATCGGCGAAGGCGGCTTCGGCGTGGTCTTCATGGCCGAGCAGCAGCAGCCCATGCACCGCCGCGTCGCCCTGAAGGTCCTCAAACCCGGCACGGACACCCGACCGATTGTCGCCCGCTTTGAAGCCGAGCGCCAGGCTCTCGCGTTGATGAATCATACGAACATCGCCCAGGTGCTGGACGGCGGCGCCACCGCGTCGGGGCAACCCTTCTTCGTGATGGAATTGGTTCGCGGCCTGCCGATCACCGACTACTGCGACCAGAACAATCTCCCCGTGCGCGAGCGCCTGGAACTGTTCGTTCAGGTCTGCCAGGCCGTGCAGCACGCGCATCAGAAAGGGATCATCCACCGCGACGTCAAACCCACCAACATCCTCGTGACCCTGCACGACGGCACGCCGGTCGTGAAAGTCATCGACTTCGGCATTGCCAAGGCGCTGGGTCAGCAGTTGACCGACAAGACGCTGTTCACCGGCTATGCGCAGTTGGTCGGCACGCCGTTGTACATGAGTCCCGAGCAGGCGGAGATGAGCGGGCTGGACATCGACACGCGCACCGACATCTATTCGCTGGGCGTGGTGCTGTACGAGCTGCTGACCGGCACCACCCCCCTGGACCGGGAGCGGCTCCAGTTCGCGGGCTTCGACGAAATCCGCCGCCTCATCTGCCACGTGGAGCCGCCCAAGCCGAGTACGCGCCTCACCACGCTGGGCGGTACCGCGACCGCGATGTCGTTGCACCGGAAAAGTAGTGCGAAACAGTTACGGCAACTGTTCAAGGGCGAGTTGGACTGGATCGTGATGAAGGCCCTGGAGAAGGACCGCAACCGCCGTTACGAGACGGCCAACGGCTTGCTCCAGGACATCCAGAGGCACCTGCGCGACCAGCCGATCGAAGCGCGGCCGCCGTCGCTGGGTTACACGTTACGCAAGTTTGCACGGCGGCATAAACACGGCCTGGCCGCGGCGGGGCTGGCGGGCTGCATCCTGGTCTTGCTGTTGGTGGTGCTGGGGGCCGGTCTCGTCAATTTTGCTTTGCGCGACGAGCGCGACCTGGCGCGCACCAATCAGGAGCGCGCGGAGACGGCGGAACAGCGCGCCCGCGACGCCGAGCGCGAGATCAAGATTCGAGCCCATCTCGCGAAGGCCATGGCGCTCCGCCGCGGCGGGCAGGCCGGTCAGCGCGGCGGCACTCTGGCGGAAGTGGCCGAGGCGATGCGGCACGAACCGTCGGAGGAGTTGCGCCAGGAGCTGCGCACCGAGGCCGCGGCCGCCCTGGGCCTGCCCGACATCGAGGTGGCGGCGGAGTGGGACGGCTGGCCCACGGGGACCGAGCAAATGGACTTCGCCGCCAACCTGGAACGCTACGCCGTTGCCGACGACGAGGGCAACGTCAGCGTCCGCCGGGTTGCCGATCACGGCGAAACCGCCCGACTCCCCGGTTTCGGCAAGCCCGACTACAACGGCGTGGTCCTGAGTCCGGACGGCCGTTACCTGGCGCACCGCGGTGGTGGGGAAGGCCGGCTCAAGTTGTGGCGGCTCGACGGCAGCAAGCCGGAGTTAATTCTGGAAGAGTCGACCGGCGAGCACCCTTCCGACGTTTCGTTCCGTCCGGACGGCCGCCAACTGGCCATCGCCCAGCCCGGCGCCTCGGTGCGCATCTACGACACGACGGCCGGCCGGCTGGTGAAAGAAATTCCCACCCCCGGCCGGGTGCAACCGCTGGCGTTTCACCCCCGGCTGCCGCGGCTGGCGATCGGGACCGAAACCGGGGTGCGCATCCTCGACGTAAACACCGGCGCGGTGCTGGCGGAGTTCGGCAAGACGGCCCCCGCGTCCTATTTGGCCTGGCACCCCGACGGCATCGTTTTGGGCGTCAGCGGTCAGGACCGGAATATCGGTCTGTGGGACGTGGAAAATCGTACTCAAGTGCAGTCGCTGCAAGGCCACAAAGATGGCGGGATTCACTTCTGTTTCAATCGCGCCGGCGACCGCATCGTCAGCGGTGGTTGAGGAGGCCTCCTCCGTTTGTGGGACGCCAACACGGGCCGGGAGATGCTGCAAATGGCGGGCAACCGCACCGGACACCTGCGCTTCGGCCCCGACGACCGGTTGCTCGCCGCTACCCGGCGCGGGGGGAAAGTCCAGCTGCTGCGCGTCTTGCCGGGACGCGAATTACGCCAGTTGCGTCCGCCGAATGAGGACGACGCGTACCTCTCGCCGCGCCCTTGCCTTCAAGGCCGGCTGCTGGCCGTGCGCGCCATGCGGGGTCTCGCCATCCTGGACCTGGCGACGGGAAAGGAATTGGCTGTCCTCCCCAGTAAATCCGCCGCGGACATGTTTCCGCTCGGCTTCGACCGCGAAGGGGCCTTGCAAACCTACGGCGATAACGGTTTGCAACGCTGGCCCCTGCGACCGGACGATGCCAAACCGGGGTTGGTCCACGTTGGTCCGCCGCAGTTGCTGTACGACAAATCGCCGCGGGAAGCCTCCGGGCAGACCGCCGACGGACAAATCGTCGTGTATCCCAATTACAGTTTGGGGCCGATCGTATTGCACCTGAACCCGTTTCAGAAGCGCAGGTTTGTGGGGCGTCAGGCGGACGTCCGCTATGCCGCCATCAGTCCCGAAGGCCGCTGGATCGCGACCGGCAGCCACAGCGAGACGGGCCGGGAGGGGGCGAAGATTTGGGACGTCGTTTCGGGCGAACAGGTGAAGACGCTGCCGGTCAGCGGCCTGTGCCAGGTCGGCTTCAGTCCGGACGGTCGCTGGCTGGCCACCTTGAGCGGCGTGGACCACCAGTGTTGCCTATGGTCGGTCGGGTCCTGGGAAGCCGGTCCGACGTTATCCGCGCAGCAGGGCTTTGCCTTTTCGGAGGACGGCAACTGGATCGCCGTCGACGGCGATTCGCCGGGAGTCGTGCGCCTGCTCGAAACGGCGACCGGTAAAGAACTCGTCCGGCTGACCTCTCCGGAGCGCACGCTCATGTACTCGCTCCTCATCACGCCCGACGGCGGTCAGGTTCTGGCCTTGGGCCGGGACACCGAAGCCTTGCACGTCTGGGACTTGCGGGCCATTCGCCGGCAATTGCGGGACGTAGGCCTGGATTGGGACCCGCCCCTGCCGCCGGCGGAGGAAAGGAAAGTGGCTCCTCTCCGGCTGCGCGTCGAGTCGGCCAAGCCGGCTCCTACGGCAGATCAACCCTGAGTTTTCGAGTCCTGCATGGACAATGTCACAGCGGGCGAGTGGGGTCGCGTCAGCGCCCCGAGTAGTCGGTTCGGGAGTACTCGGGGCGCTAAGGCGCTGCGCGAGAATTAACGATCCAAAGGCGAGCGTCGGGGCGTAAGCCCGACGTGGCTTACGCCCCACACACGTCGGGCTAACGCCCCGACGCTCGCCGAGGTTTCGAGCGTTAATTAACGCGCGGCTCCTGACGCGACCCCGCTCGCCGGTGTCTTTTCCACAATAATTGGCAGGTTTCGCCGCGGCATTTCGCATTGTCTTACGAAGGACGCTCCAAAGACCCTTCAAGTTTCAATTTCGCACCGCGAACCCGATTAAGGAGAGTTAGCATGTCCGTCACGTCGAAAGTGCGCTCGTGGCTCCGCGTTACGTCCCCGCGACCGTCCGTTCGCCGGCCGGTTCGCCTGGGGATCGAGGCTCTGGAAGACCGGGCCGTCCCGGCGCTCAACATCATCCCGGTGACGCCCCAAGTGGCTCTGACCCTGACCGTCACCAGCGTCGCCGACAGCGGCCCCGGCACCCTGCGCGAGGCGCTCACCATCGCCAACGCCAACCCCGGCACGGCCGACACCATCGTGTTCGCGCCCCAGTTGAAGGGGGCCAACATCGACCTCAGTACCATCGACAGCAACAAATACGGGCCGAGCGCCTTGGACGTCAGCGGTCCCGTGACCATTATCGGCAGCGGCCAGACGATCGAGCCGAAGCCGTTTTCGCCGACCGATATTAGCGGCCCCGGTGCGTTCCGCTTGTTCGCGGTCGAACCCAAGGCCATCCTGAACCTGCAAAACCTGACGCTGGCCAACGGCGTGGCGAAGGGCGGCACGGGCTACAACGGCGGCGGCGGCGGCGGCGGCGCCGGCCTCGGCGGGGCAGTCTACAACGTCGGTGAACTCGACCTGATCGGCTGCACGCTGACCGGCAACTCGGCCGTCGGCGGCAATGCCCGGATGGTCAACGGTGCGTACGGCTACGGCGGGGGCGGCGGGCTGGGTGGAAGTGCGGACGCCAACGGCGGCGGCGGCGGGCCCAATGGCGGCCTTGCGCCTGCGTATGCGCAGGGAACAGATGCCTACGGCTATCCTGTCACGCTTTTGGCCAAGCCTGCAACCAACGGGGGGTTCGGCGGCGGCGGGGCGACGGGCGCGTTCATAGCTGACTTGAAGGAGCAACAAAGCGCCGCCAACGGCAGGGCCGGTGGGTTCGGCGGCGGCGGCGGGGTGGGCGGAACCTACAGCAGCTACACTTTTGATCCAATCAACCCCCAGGACAAACCGTTTCTGGAGCTTATCTCAGGCCAAGGCGGAAACGGCGGGTTCGGCGGCGGCGGCGGCGCTGGCTATAGCAGCAGCGGCCCCGGCGCGGGCAGCGATTTCGGCGGCGGCGCCGGCTGCGTGGCCGGTCTCGCATCGCTTGGCTTCATTGGCAGCGGCGGCGGCGGCGCCGGCTTGGGCGGAGCCGTGTTCAACCAGGGCGGCGTCGTGAAGGCGGTGAACTCCACCTTTGCCCTCAATACGGTCAAGGGGGGCGACAGCTTCAGCGCCAAAACCGGCTGGTCATCCATCGACACTCCCCTATCGTTCTACTATCCCCCCGGCGACGGCGGCAGCGCCTACGGCGCCGGGTTGTTCAACCTCGACGGCGACATGACCCTGGTCAACTGCACCGTGGCGAGCAACGACGCCGTCGCGGGCAAGGGGGCGAATGCCGGCTTCGCCGCCGGCACCGCCGTCTACAACGCCAGCCACGACGCCGGCTTGCCCAAGCCGAGCCAAGGCCCGGTTGTTGAGCTTAACGACGATGGCTTGCAGAAGAACCCTCCGCCCCCGGCCAGCAACCAGGGCGCGAACCTCAACCTGTTCAACAACATCCTGATCGGTGCCGCCGGCAAGTCGGCCGTGTACAACTTCGGCGACCCGAACGGCAATGCCCAGGTCGACGGCGCCTTCAACCTGTTGTCGTCCGCGGTCGTCGATGTCGGCGGTGCCGTGACGACGGCCGGTTACAACGTGGGCAACATCCAACTCGGACCGCTCCAGAACAACGGCGGGCTGACGCCGACCATGATGCCGCCCGCCACGACGCCGCTCGGCAGCACGTTTTATTTCAACTCGCTCAACCTCCCCGGCGGCGTCCCGGCTTTCGACCAGCGGGGGGTGGGGTTCGACCGGGTCGTGAATCAGCACATCAACCTGGGTGCCGTCCAGGTGCAGGCGACGCGGGTCGCGGTTCCGCCTGGACGTAGCATTCCCGCACTGGACAAAGTGTTTCGTGGTGCGACACTCAACGCCCACTTGGTCCAGCAGCTGCTCAGCGATCCGGCGTTTGTGGACTGGTTGTTCGCGTGGAGTCGCCGCTGAGCGCGGCCCGGCGATGACTTGCATCGGTTGTGCCCCGGCGGTGACAGCCGGGGCACAACTTTGAATTCCTTCATGGAAGGCTGTTTAACGTTGTTCCAGCGTGCGCTTGATGTGTTGCACGAGGTTCTTCATGACGAAGCCCTGCTCCGGGCACACGTCCACGCGAACGCCGCGCTCGCGTATGTGATCCGCCAGCACCGGGCCGACCGCCGCCACGCACGTCTTTTCAAAGCCTGCTTTCAACGTCGCGTCCAGGCCGTGTTTGGACGCGACTTCAAAGAGCCGGTCCACCTGGGGGGAACTCGTGAACAAGAGCACGTCCACCGTTCCCGCGGCCAGGCGATTTATTAAATCGACAACGCGCCCGGCGTCGGCGTCGGGGGCGTAGACATACGACAGCACCGTCCGCACCGTCGCGCCGGCCCCTTCGAGAAATTGCACCAGCGCCGGATTGTCCACGCCGTAGAGGGTCACGCCAACGGTTTGGCCGGCGAGCGCTTCGGACCGCAACGAGGCGATGACCCCTTCGGTCGTCGGCGTTTCGGCAATCTTGCTCGGCGCGAGGCCGAGTTCCTTCATCACGCGCACCGGCTTCGGCCCGCGTGTAATCGTCCGGGTGCGCCCCAGTGCCGCAATGACTTCTTCCCGAATCCCCTCGCGTTCCGCGAAACCCAGCAGCCGCCGCAATGCCTCGCCGGTCATCACAATGACGTAGCCGAAACGTCCGGCGATCAAGTCGCGTAGCCAGGCGAGCACGGGAGCGGCGTCCGGCGCGTCGAGGATACTGACCAGCGGGCAGCGCAACGCCGTCGCGCCCTCTTTTTCCAGCATTTGGGCCAGTTCTTCCAGCTGGCGGCCTTCGGCCAGGGCCGCGGTGCGGCCTGCGAGCGGACGGGTCATGCGTTGCCCCTCGTAGAATGGGACTGCTGCTACTCCTCTTGATAGGGTAGGAAATCTTTGCCGCTTGCGGCTTTGCGGGGGAGAACCGCAACGCCGCAAGCGGCAAGGACACTTCCAGTTGGATCGACCTTACTCGACCTCGGCCAGCGCCGGGATCGGGGCGTGCATGATGCCGTTTCTCTCGACTAACGCCGGCTCCTTCTTCCACAGCCTGGCACTGCCCACGAAGTACGCCATGCCCACGAAGACCGCACCGCCGATGATGTTGCCAAACGATGAAAGGGCGAGGTTATAAGCGTAGCCGGTCCAGGTGATGTTGAAGCCCTCGTGCGGCAACAACAGGCCGAGCATCAGCGTACACATATTGGCGACGCTGTGTTCGTAGCCGCAGGTGATGAATGTGAACATGCACCACCAGATCATGATGATGCGGGCCGCCTCGTTCTTCATGCGGGCCGACATCCACACGCCCAGGCACACCAGCCAGTTCGCCAGGATCGCGCGGTACAGCAGCGACTCCCAGCCGTAAGTCATCTTTTTCTGCACCGCGTTCAACACGAACGTCTTGATCGGCTCGGCGTCGAACACGCCGGCGCGCACGACCAGCACGGCAATCAAGACGCTACCGGCGAGGTTGCCGATCCACGTCCAACTCCAATTGGCGAGCAGGTCGGTCAACTTCGCCTTGCGCGTCAGGACGGCCAGGGTCAGTACGAGGTTGCTGCCGGTGAAGAGTTCCGACCCGGCGAAGATGACCATGGTCAGCGCGCCGCCGAAGCAGATGCCCATAATCAGCGGCACTGCGGGTTTGGCCGTTTCCGACAGCGCGCCGCCGATGCTGAAAATGAGGACGATGGCCGCGGCGACGTACATGCCGGCGAGCATCGAGCGCACCAGATGGCCGACGAGCGAGCGGCGTTGCTCCTGCATCTTGGTCACGGCCTGGTCGCTGACGGTGTGGACCGAATCGGTAAACATGCTTCTCCCTTGAGTTCAACAGTGCGCGCGACGTGGGCCGGCCAAAAAGGATCGATGAAGGCAAATCGTGTGCCGGGAGACTGGGGTTGAGATGGGGTGTACTTAACCGCTTGAGGGGTAAGCGGTTCTGATTGAGAAACTGAAAGGCAGCAGGGATGGGCGGGGTAAAAGTGTCCGGTTTCTGGGCAGAAGGTGCCAGGAAGAGGGGCAGGGTTGCATTTGCCGCTTGCGGCTGAGCGCCGGCGCGCTCAGCCGCAAGCGGCAAATCCTAAGTGCTCCGATGAATAACCCGTTCGGTAATCGCCTCCAGGATCGACCGGCACGGCGACGGCGGCAAGCAGTTCAATTCCCGGCGCGCCCGCACCGCCAATTCCTCCGCGCGCCGCCGGGCGTAGTCGATGCCGTCGCTCTCCACCAGACAGGGTTTCAGCAACTCGCGCTTGTTGCCCGCCGACGAACGCAGGATTTGCCGCACCCGGTCGGCCAGGCCTTCCGGCCCATGCGCCAACAGGCGGATCAACGGCAACGTCATCTTCTGCTGTTCGAGGTCGGTGCCCAGCGATTTGCCGGTCGCCTGCTCCTCGCCGACCAGGTCGAGCACGTCGTCGGCGATCTGAAACGCCAGGCCGACCCAGCGGCCGAAGCGCGTCAGGCTGGCCACCGTCTCCGCCGACGCCCCGCTGAAGAGCGCGCCCAGCTGGCAACAGCACGCGATCAATTCGGCCGTCTTGCCGTCGATCACGTCGAAGTATTCTTCCTCGGTCAGGTCGAAGTTGCCGCGCTGCAACCCCTGACACATCTCGCCCTCGCAGACGCGGTTCGTCGCCGCGCCGATCAGCCGGCAGGCACGCACGTCGTCGAGCGTGCTGGCCAGGTGGAAAGCGTGCGTGAACAGGTAGTCGCCCATCAGGACGCTGGTGTGATTGCCCCAGCGCGCGTTGACCGTCGGCACATGCCGGCGGACGGTGGCCTTGTCCAAAACGTCGTCGTGAACGAGCGTCGCGGTGTGGATCATCTCGACGACCGCGCCGAGCGTGGGGTGGGCCACTGTGACGCGGCCGCAAGCGCGAGCCGTCAAGAGCAGCAGGACGGGCCGCAGCCGCTTGCCGCGGTAGTGCCGGACGTGGGCGACGACCTCGGCGACGGCGTCGTACCGGCTGCGGAGGACGCGGGCCAGGGTGCGTTCGACCTCTTCCAGGTCGGCGGCGATCGGCCCGTTGAGGTCCAGCGACGGCGGGGCGGCCACGGGCGCCGTCCTCGGCAGGGTCTGGTTCATGAATCCGGTTCCTCCCGGCGGACGGCCCGGCAGGCGTCCCCGACAAGAGGTTTCTGAAGTTTCAATCTTCTTTGAATCCTAACGAGAAGCGGAAACGGAGTCAATCATCCCGCCGGAAAGTGCCGCCCCGGCCGCCGCTCTTCTCTTCCAACCGCACGCGCTCGATGGTCATAACACGATCCACCGCCTTGCACATGTCGTAGACGGTCAGGGCGGCGACACTGACGGCGGTGAGTGCCTCCATCTCGACGCCCGTACGCCCGAAAACGCGGACGGTGGCGTCGATGCGCAGGAGGTCGTCGGCGGGAAAGGCGAAGTCGAGGCTGGCACTGGTGATGGGTAGCGGATGGCAGAGGGGAATAAGGTCGCCGGTGCGCTTGGCGGCCATGATGCCGGCGAGCCGGGCGACTTCGAGGACGTCGCCCTTGGCCAGGCTGCGGTCGCGGATGAGGGCGGCCGTGGCGGGGGCCATGCGCACCAGGGCACTGGCGCGGGCTTCGCGCAAGGTTTCGGGTTTGGCGCTGGTATCGACCATGCGGCTGGCGCCGTGTTTGTCGAAGTGGGTCAGTTCGGACATGGAATTAGTACCGTGGAACCGTGGGATCGACGTGCAGCGACCAGGCGTCAATCCCGCCGGCCAGCGAGACGACGTTTGCAAAGCCGATTCGTTCGAGGATGGCCGCGCCGGACAGGCTGCGGACGCCGTGATGACAGTAAACGACGAGCAGCGCCTCGGCCGGCGGTTGGATTTCGTCGGTCCAGGATGCGAGGTCGTCAAGCGGAAGCAGGATGCTATTCGGCAGCGCGGCGATGTCGTGTTCCCAGGGTTGGCGCACGTCAACCAGGCAGACCGGTTGCCCGGCGGCGAGATGGACTGCCAGTTGTTGAACGTTGATCTGTCGGACCATGTGCTTGTTCCGTATCATCCGACCTGGCGGATACGCAGGTCCGTGCAGGTTGCCTGGTAGCTGGCTTCCAGGTCAAGGGGCACGGAGAGATCGCCGGCGATCCACAGGGGCAGGGTGGGTAAGGGATGGCCCAGTGCTAACGATGCCTGCCAGATTTGGAGTTGTTGTGCTGCCTCCTCCCTGCCAACGGCTCGGTAGGACATCGCCGCGAGACCCGCTCTTGGCGCGGCCGCGCTTGCATCGGCTCCCAAGCGAGACAGAATGGCAGCGTTCAGATCACCCCTTAGATCACCCCATCGCGAGGTGACGGCGTCCACGACGACAACGCTGCTGCCCTGTCGCAGATAGCCGATGCACTTGACGGCGAAGGCCTGCCGACACTGGGGACTGTCCATGTTCCGCGGGCCAACAAACTCGATGGTTGACTTGAGGCGAGGATCGCGGTCGTCGGCGTACACGCGCACCTTGGCGCCATCGGCGGGCAACTCAACGACGAGGGGGAGGGCGTAATAACCGGCCGGCAAAATAGCCTGGTTGAGCAATCGAGCCATTGCCGCGGCCCAGGCGCCGTGGAAGCTGCGCCAAGGGTGCGTACGGTTCAGCGGCGGGTTGAAGTGGTCCAGCAACGGCATGCCAGGCTTCTCCAGGTTTTGGCGATTTCCTACAGGGTTTTCGCTCTCCCCCGCGATTATAGTCGCGCCCAATCCGTTGCGTCAGACCAACCCGAACCGAAGTCGCGAACGGTCCGCCGCAAGCGACGGTCATTGCTCAATCAAGTCGTCCTCTTCGTCCAAAAACTCATCCTCCGAATCGTAGTCGTCCAATCCGGGGCCATCGGGACCCCCAATCATAAAGTGAAAGTTGCCCGGCCCACAGGTATTGGTGAGCATCGTCACGATCTTTCGGCAGCGCTCGGGCGTATCGTTAGGACCGGAGACAAAGAACGGCTTGCCGTCCTTGCCGAACTCGAACGTCGCCTGACTGTCCGCGGCGGCTATGTCGCCGAACACGCGCATCGCCTTGGTGTAGTCGGCGTGCGGGGACAGGCCCAGGCTCCGGGCGTAGGCAACCGCTTCTTCCAGGTATTTGCGCGCGTCCGCGGGGGGGGCGTCGTGCGAGGGCAAGTCCCTGAGCATCTTCCGGACGTACTTGTCATCGTAGGACGAGCGACCCAGCACTTCCGCGAAGAAGTCCTTCACGCCCAGGCAATACCGATCCACCAGGAAGGAGACGACGGCCACCTGGCGGTTGGGAAACTCGCGGCTGAGCGCGATCCAACCAATACCGTCAGATTCAATGCTGTCGCCGATCCAGCAGTTGAGGACCGGAAACCTCGCGGCGGCGGTCATGCGCTCGCCCAGGCCGACGTTCTCCTGACGGACCAGCGCGTGTTTCTTCTCTTTTCGCTTAGCGGCCCGGCGTTCCATCTTCTTCTGCCGCTTTTTGGGGTCCGTGGCCATGGTCGCCTCCCGAATGAAAAAATGAAGGAGAGACTCGTGGTTCTGAAGCAGGCAATTCTCCGGTCACTTCTTGTTGTTCGCCAGGGGCATCCTGCACCCGTTGCTAGAAGGGGCCATCGAAGTATTAGGCGACTTCACCCACCGGCAAATCGATCGCGAACAACTGCTCCACCGTGTAAGGACTAACCGCCGGAAACGAGGCCTTGGGCAAGTCCGTCGCCGAGGCTGCCAATTCGACGGCGTTCTCGTACGCCTCCGCCAGGACGGCATCCGCGTGCGCCCGCAGCACGCCGCGACCGGCGAGGTCCACCAATTCCTGACGCTGATTTAACACCGTCGTTCGCCAGCTGCGCGAGCGCTTTTCCTCCTGAAATTCCCATTTCAACAGGTGAACGAGAAGGACGATGAGGCGGCTTTTGACTTCGCGGCGGTCGCGTTTGGCCATGTCACTGAGATACCCGCTCAGGTTTTCCAGGTCGAGGTCGGCAAACGCCCGGCGACGGACCAGGGCGGCCATCACTTCCAACCACGCGGTCTCGTCTTCGGTATACAGGGCGGCCAGCGATTCCGTGGTAGCAGTTGCCATGCGCGTCTCCTTTCCTCTACGACATCCTACCGGAAGTGCAGGGAGCAGGGGAACCGGTCTTGCCGCTTGCGGCCTTGCAAAGCCGCAAGCGGCGGTCAGGCGCCCTTCCTATACTTCTGCCGGTAGATCGGCTTGCCCTGCTTGCGGAACTTCCGCTCGAAATTCGTCAGGTAGTCGAGGTCGTGCGCCGGCGTGCCCGGTTCCGGCGGCGGCACCGCGCGGAAGTCCGGCAGCGCGGCCATTACTTCCGCCATCACGAGCGAATACTCCTGCACGTCGGTCGCCGCCGACAGCTCGCCGCCGGGACGCAGGCTGCGCAAACACTGTTGCGCGAACTCCGGCGTGAAGACGCGCCGCTTGTGGTGCCGAGTCTTCCACCACGGGTCCGGGAAATAGACGTGGACCGTTTGCAGCGACGCCGCCGGTACACAGTCGCGCAGGAACAGCCGCGCGTCGGCACACGCCACGCGGACGTTTGTCAAAGCGCGCTTAAGCAAACGGGTGGCGGTGTAGAGTTGGTATTTGCGCACGATTTCGACGCCGGCGAAGTTGACCTCGGGGTGGGCCGACGCCGACGTGACGAGGAACAGGCCCTTGCCGAAGCCGACCTCCAATTCGACGGGCCGGTCGTTGCCGAAGACGGCGGCCCAGTCCAGCGGTGCCGGCGGGTCGGGGATTTCGAGCAGACGGGGTGTCAGCGCTTCCAGCGGCAGACGTGGCGTGCGGCGCAACTCAACCCTCCTGACCGGGCACCGCCGAGCCTTGCCGGGTCATCGGCACGCCGATAACGTCCGCCTCGAACACCATCTTGTCCGCGACGAACCCCTGCACGTTGAAGATCGTCTGCCGGCGGTGGATGCGCTTGGCCTTACCGACCAGCACGAGCCGGTCGCCGGGCCGCACCAGGCCGCGAAAGCGCACTTCTTCCAAACCGCCGAAGCCGATGAAATCGCCCTGCAATAGCCCCTGCGTCACGATGTAATACGAACACAATTGCGCCGCCGCCTCGCACATCAGGACGCCGGGCAGGATCGGGTAGCTCGGCATGTGGCCGCGGACCCAGAACTCGTCGTCGCGCACGTCCTTGTAGCCGACGATCATCTGCGTCTCGGCGTCGCTGTGCAGGATCGCGGTCAGCTGCTCCATCTCGAAGCGCTGCGGGTTGACGGCCCGGATCGCGGCCTGGTCGGCCAGGACCCGACCGAAGTCGAGCTGCGACAGATCGAAGTGAGGCTCCGGAGGCATGTTCGGCCGCTCCTTCACAGGGGTATCCGGTCCCGGCCCGTGGTGCGGCCGCGCCGCCCGCACCACTCTACCAGACCGCTTAACCGACCACGTCGGCGATCTGACTCAGTTCGGTCAACAGCACGTCGGGGCGATGGTTCGCTTCCTTGAGCTGTTCGGGCGTCGCCTGGAGCGACGCCTTGTCGCCGGCGAACAGACCCGTCTTCATGCCGAGGCGCTTCGCCGGCAGGATGTCCTGCGCGATGCGCGAGCCGACGTGCAGGATTTGGCCGGAGTCCAGGCCGCGATCGGTCAGTGCCGTCAGGGCCGCGCGGAACAGCCGCTCGGACGGCTTCCGCCCACGGATTTCATACGACAGCCAGCGGTCGCCGGCACCGATTAATTCGTCCACCTTGGCGGAATCGTCCTGTTTCGCCAGGCCGCGTTGCAGCTGCGCCGGCGTGAAACACTGGCCGTCGGCCAAGAATCCTTGCACTAGTCCACTCGCCGTGACGTGCCGGAGCGCGGCCGCCGCGCCGGGGTAGCACGCGGTTCCCTGCAAACTGGCATGGAAGAAATACGCCACCTTGCGGCTGAATTCATTGAGCGAGCCGAAGAAGCCGGCGTCCCACTTGAAGTCCTTGTGCAGCAGCTTCTTGATCAGGGCCTCCCACAACCGGTCGGACCCGACTTCCGGGTGCTTCTCGCCGCCGCCGGGGAACGACTTTTGTTCGAGCAGCACCTGGTTGTACAGCTGCAAGAGGTAGTCGGCGGGCTGGCCGGGCTTGCGCGACATGGACGCCCACATTTTGAATTCTTGCAGCGTCTTGTCGAGGGCGACGTTCATGATAAGCGGCTGCGGGTGCTCGAATAAGAGGTCGCCGGTGGGGATGGCCAGCAGGGTGCCGTAGACGTTCCAGAGCACGGCGCGCACCTCGGGCAGGCGCTTGAGGTGCGGCTTGGCCCTGGGTCGCTCCACCGTGGGCGGCGCGGGCCAGGGCAGGTCGCGCGACTCGAGGTACGTCGCGTATTGTTCCAGGGTCAGGGCCATGGGGAGCCATTGGGGACCGGGAGAGCCGGGTATTAGCCTCCAAAGTATCAAGGACGGCACGGCGTTGCAAGCAGGGACGGGCGGCAGGGGAGAATACAAGCGGCCCCGGAAACATCCCTGGCGGATGCTTCCGGGGCCGACAACGTGCGCTTGCCGTGGCGTGCAACCCGCGGCTCAGGGCTTATCCAAACCGCGCTTCAACTGTTGCAGTTCATCGCGCATTGCTTTCAGTTCGACGTTGGCCGCTTCGAGTTGCTGCCGCATCTTCTCGCGCTCCGCCAGCAGCTTTTTCGCTTCGCCCTGCTCGCGGCGCACGGCGTACTGCTCTTTGACCTGATTCACTTCCTGCCGCAGCGCATTCATCTCCTCGGCGGTCCGTTGCAGCAGCTGTTCGAGCTTGGCATTCTCGGCCTGCAAGCGATTCAGGTCGAAGTTATGCGGAGGCCCACCTGGCCCGCCCGGCATTCCGGCCGGCACGCCGGCCATTCCGGCCGGCCCGCCAAGTTTCATTCCGGGCGGCCCGCCAAACATTCCAGCCGGGCCGCCATTCTTGCCGCCCGGTCCCATCCGCGCCGGCAGTTCTAACTTGTCGAAGTCGATGACCTCGCTGTCGTTGCGGATGATGGCCTTGCGCATCTCGGCCGGGTCGAAGTCCTTGCGGAGGTTATGGACCGAGCCGTCCGCGAAGGCGGCGTGGATCACGTCGGCGAAGACGCCGAGCGCGGGCAGCGGCTTCTTCGCGGAGAAGGGAAGATCCTGCGGCTTACTCCACGGGACAGGCGCACCGGCTTCGACGACCAGGATCGTGTTGGCGGTGCCGTCGGCAAAGTCCGCCAATCGTAGCTGTCCTGCCAACCGGTCGAATGCCGCGCCTTTGCCGGCAAAGCCTTGGTAGTAGGTGCTGATCGCACTAACGGCGGCCGGCCCGCCCGGGATCATGGGTCCACTGCCATTTCCCATCGGTCTGCTGCCGCCGGGCATGGTGGGCCCGCCCGGCATCATGGGTCCACTGCCAATTCCCATCGGTCTGCTGCCGCCGGGCATGGTGGGCCCGCCTGGTATGAGGGGACCTTTCGCCTCCTCAACGTCAATTCGGTAAATAGCCGGCATCTTGCCTAGTAGCTTCGAGTTGTGGGCGCTATCCCACCGTTCGTCGAGCTTGAACTCCTTGTAAAGAGCCTCTTGTTCGATGTACGGCAAGATGCCGACCCGCCAGCTGAGGAGCGGTTGACCCTGTTCGTCCAAGATGTCCGTCGGCAGAAAACCATAGGTGTCGTGGTAGTTGTGGAGGGCCAGGGCGATCTGTTTGAGGTTATTGATACTGTCGATGCGCTTGCGGTTGCCGGGGTGGTCCTTCGCCGCCGGAGGAGGGCCTCCCGACGATCCGCCGGCAGGGCCCGACAAGCCACCCGGCCCGCCGGGAAATCCGCCCGGTCCGCCCGGTCCGCCCGGCGCGCCCGGGAATCCGCCAGGTCCATCGACACCCGGCCTGTCCGGCAAGGTCGGACCGCCGGGCGGCGGCTCGCCGCCCGGAAGGCCGGCACCGCCCGCTGACCCCGGACCCTGCGGTTCTTCCTCCGCGTCCGCCGACACGGGGTCGAAAACGGGTGGCGGTGGCTGCAGCGTATACTGCGGCACCCGGTGCGAAGCGGTCGCACCCTGGGCCGTCATGCCGACGAAGCCGATGCGCAGCAGCGCCCCGGTGCCGGCGAAGATGAGCAGAAAGGCCAGGACGGCGGCGGAGGTGGCTTTCAGTTTGGTAGCGCACATGGCGGTCAGGACTCCGTGAGTCAGATGGATCACCCCAGTTGAGACGCCCGCAGCGGCGACGTTTCCCGCGGCAAAGGCGACGGCCGCCTTGATGGTGGCCGCCACCAACACGGGCGGCACGGCGGACGTTTTTGTCGCGGCCAGCGCGACGGCGATTATCGACGCCGGGAACAGGATGCCCCGGCGTACGAGTCGTTTCTTGAGCATTTCCCGCGCGCGGGCCAGCCGGCCGGAGACGGTGCCCTTGGCCCAGCCGAGTTGCTGGGCCGCCTCCGCGTGGGTCTTGCCTTCGAGATAGCAAAGGATCAACGGCGATCGGTACTTGGCCGCCAGCCGATTCACTTCCTCGTGGACGACCGGCACCCAATCGCGGTCGGCCAATTCGTCGCCCGAACTTGCAACCGGAGCGCGTTCGCGGCGGCGGGTTTCGAGCGCCCGGCGTTCAACGGCGTTGAGCCGCGCCCGGACGGCGGCGCGGTACGCCACCTGATAAAGCCACGCGGCGAGCGATTCGCTCCGGCTAATGCTTGCGGCTTTGCGTGCCAAAGCGAGGAACGTCGCCTGAAAGGCGTCCTCTGCGGCATGGCTGTCGCGCAGGACGCCCTGGCAGACGCGCAACACCATCGCCGCGTGCCGCCACAGGAGCAGCTCAAAAGCTGTCTCATCGCGGTGGCGGACGAAGCGCTGCAGCAAGTCGGCGTCGGAGCCTTGTTCGGCCTGCGCGCCGACGACTTTGCGGACGTAATGCAGCACGGAATCGAGTCGGTTGGCGGACATGGATGGTGCGTTCCTCCGGGGCGTTGCCTACCTTACTAGAGACGCCGGCCGCCGCGGCGCATACAGTTTTTTTCCGGGCAACGTGCGGTTGTCGCGTTTTGGCGCGGGGACGTTCACCGGGTTACAATTGCGACTCCAGGGGATGCTCGAATTCAACGTTGGCGAAAGACTTCTTTGCTTCTTGCGGGGTCAGGAGCAGCAGCAGGGTGATTTGGGATTGGACGTCTTCCGACAAGCGGCTCAAAATGTCCCATATTTCTGAGTCCCGGTCAACGAGGTCCTTGCCACGGAAGTCGGGGTCGATAATGCGGATGCGCACGGCCACGGAATTCTGTCGGTTAATGTCGATCCGCGCTTTCGAGTGGACCTCGTCATAGCTTTCAAGAGCATCATGAATGCTCTTCAGAACCGGGTCGCACAGATTCTGGCATTTTCTGGACATCTCAAAACCTCCCGTCGGCCCATGTGATGATCTGCTGCGCCGCGGCAAGGAACGCGACCGCGTCGCGCCGCCGAACGGTTGTTCGCGCTTGCCGCCGCCACTATAATCGTTGTCGGTACTCTCCTACCACCTGAACGCCCATTGTAGACCAAGAAATCCGCGCAAAGCCGCAAGCGGCAGGTTGTCGATGCCAGACATCTCGGCGGAACCCCTGGTCGCACTCGTCGGTGCCGGTCCCGGCAATCCCGGCTTGTTGACCGTCCGCGCCGTCGAGTGCCTCGCCCGCGCCGACCTGGTGCTTTACGACTACCTGGTGCCGGTGCAGTTGCTGGACTACGCACCCGCAACCGCCCGGCGCGTCTGCGTCAACGAGCTGGCCGACCACCACCCCGAACGCATTCCGCACGTCCATGCCCTCATGATCGACGCCGCCCGGCAAGGTTTGCGCGTCGTCCGCCTCAAGGGCGGCGACCCGTTGCTCTTCGGCCGCGGCGGCGAGGAAGGGCAGGTACTGCACGCCGCCGGCATCTCCTTCGAGATCGTGCCCGGTGTGACCGCGGCCCTCGGCGCGGCGGCTTACGCGGGCATTCCGCTCACCCACCGTTTACATTCCAGCGCCGTCGCCATCGTCACCGGCCACGAAAAACCCGACCGGGCACAGCCCAACGTCGACTGGGCGGCGCTGGCCCGCTTCCCCGGCACCCTCGTCGTTTACATGGGCCTGGCCCGGCTGCTCTGGATTGCCCAGACCCTGATCGACAACGGCCTCGACCCGGAGATGCCGGCCGCCGCGGTCCACGCCGCCACCACCGGCAGCCAACACACAGTCACCGCCCCCCTGCGCGACTTGCCCGACGCCGTGAAACGGGCCGGGTTGCAGGCACCGGCGCTCCTGGTCATCGGCTCGGTCGTGGCGCTGCGGTCCGACCTGGCGTGGTTCGAGCGCCGGCCGCTGTTTGGCAAGCGCGTCCTCGTCACCCGGCCGCGCCACCAGGCCGCGGACCTCGTGCGCCGGCTCGAAGTCCTCGGTGCGAACGTCGTCCTGATGCCGGCCGTCGAAGTGCGCGCGTTGACCGACTGGTCCGCCGTGGACCGCGCGGTCGGACGGCTGGCGACGTATCAATGGCTGGTATTCACGAGCGCCAACGGGGTCCACGCTTTCGTCCGCCGGTTGCGCCACCTCGGCCGCGACCTGCGTGCCCTCGGCGGCCTGCAAATCGCCGCCATCGGGCCGGCGACCGCCGACACCTTGCGCACCTATCACCTGGAACCCGACCTGGTGCCTCCGGAATACCGCTCGGAAAGCCTGGCCGCCGCGCTGAAGGAACGGGTGCAGGGGCAGCGGGTGCTGCTCGCGCGCGCCGACCGCGGCCGCGACATCTTGCGGGAGGAACTGACGGCGGTGGCCGACGTGGAACAGGTCGCGGTGTATTCCCAGGTGGACGCGGCGGCGGTCGATCTTTGCGAAGTGCTGCGCGGCGGGCCGCTGGACTATGTGACGTTGACCAGTTCAAACAGCGCCCGCGCATTGCTGGGCCGACTCGACGCAGCGACGCAAGCCCTGATCCGCGGCGGTGCGCTTCGCCTGGTGAGTATCAGTCCGGTAACGAGTGCCGCGCTCAAGGAATTGAACCTGCCGGTGGCGGCGGAGGCGGCGGCTTACACCAGCGACGGCGTCGTGGCGGCGCTGGTCGCACTCGCGCAGGCGGAAGGGGCAGCAAAGGCACAAGCCGGCAATGGATAGTACTCGGACCTTCCCAACTATCAGGGCACGACGGACAGAGCACCCGGTTGCCCGCACACCAAATACAGCACGGCCATGCGCACCGCGAGGCCGTTGGTCACCTGCTGCAAAATCGCGCTGTGCGGCCCGTCCGCGACTTCCGGCGTCAACTCCACGCCGCGGTTGATCGGTCCCGGTGCCAGCAACAACAAGTCCGGTTTGGCGCGGTTCATGCGCTCGCGGGTCACGCCGAACAGACGGAAGTATTCCTGGATCGACGGGAACAGGCCGCTGCGCTGGCGCTCGAACTGGATGCGCAACACATTCACCACGTCGCACAACGGCAGGATGTCGTCCAGCTTGTAGGCCACCTCCACGCCCAGGCGCGTGATGCTTTGCGGCACCAGCGTCGGCGGGCCGCACACGATCACGCGAGCACCGAGCTTGAGCAAGCCGTGAATGTTGCTGCGCGCGACCCGGCTGTGCGCGATGTCGCCGACCAGGCCGACCGTCAGGCCTTCGATGCGGCCCTTCACGCTGCGGATCGTGAACATGTCCAGCAGACCCTGCGTCGGGTGTTCGTGCGCCCCGTCGCCGGCGTTGACGATGCCCGCCTTCAGGTGGTGCGACAGCAGGTGCGGCGCACCCGGCACCGAGTGGCGCACGACCACCACGTCGATGCCCAGGGCCTCGATGTTCTTGGCCGTGTCGATGAACGTTTCGCCCTTGCTGACGCTCGAACCGCTGGACGTGAAGTCGATCACGTCGGCCCCGAGGCGCTTGGCGGCCAGGCCGAAACTGGTGCGCGTCCGCGTGGACGGCTCAAAAAACAGGTTGACCACGACCTTGCCTTTGAGGTCGCCGCGCGCCGCGCTGCGGCGCAGGCCGGCGTCGCTGAACTCTTCCGCCAGGTCGAGGATCGTTTCGATCTCGGCGCGGGTCAACTCTTCGAGGCCGAGCAAGTGCCGGTGGTCCCAGGCGATTCGTTTCGTGTCGCGCTCGGCCAGGTGCGTGGTCATCCTATTCCCCAGGGGTTTGCCGCTGGCGGCTTTGCGCGAACGCGCAACGCCGCCAGCGGCAAGCGGCAAGCCGCAAGCGGCCAGACCGGTTACGACAGGCTCGATTTCAACGGGTCGGCCGGCAGCACCGGCTGGAACAGCGGGTTGGCCTGCACCTTGTCGTTGTACTCCGGGGAACCGACCAGCGACGAGATGATCGCCACGTCGGGCTGCACGCCGTTGACCGTGCCGGCCGGGTAGACGGCGCTGTAGAACGACACGCCCGCAGCGTCGGCCCGCCGCCGTAGGAAGTCCTGGAAGAACACGTCGATCGTGTGCCCCTGGTATTCCGGGCTGCCGAAGATGTTGTTCGCCAACTGCGTCACCGTCAGCGATGCGTTCATCGTCAATTCCGCCGAGGACGGCGACCGACCCAGCCCGTCCCGGTACAGCGACGCGATAATCGCGTTGGCCGAATTGTTGTTCAGCGCCGCGTACTCCGGCGATGTGACGACATCGGTCGCCGCCTGCTCCAGCGTGCCGCCGGCCTTGAAAAAGCCGCTGAAGAAGGCGAGGTCGCTCGCGGCCGCCGTGCGCTTCAGGTAGTGGTTGAACAGGATGTTCACTTCCTGGTTGACGAACTCCGGGCTGCCCATAATGCTCTGGGCCACGGCCTGCGCCGGGGTGCCGGCGTCGAGCTGGTTGCCCCAGAACGACAGGCCCGCCGGATCGACTGGCCGTTGCAGCAGGTCGAGGTACAGCTGCGACACCAGCCGCTGGTTGGCCGTGCCGACCAGGGCCGTGTTCGCGACCGTCAGCGTCTTGGCCCCGGCGGCGAAGTCGGTCACGCCCACCGACAGCGCGTACAGGCCGGGGCTGAAAAAGCTGTTCGTGCCGGTCACGTCGAAGCCGCCCTTGTTGTTGGCGGCGATCTTGCCGTTACTCAGGTGGCCGTCGCCCCAGTTGATGACCGCGGTGTAGTCGGTCGATGCCGCGTTCGGGTTGGCGTCGCTGAACGTCGCCACCACGCCGGTGAAGGCCTGGTTGGGCAGCGCGGTCAAGATCGGCTGGGCGTTGCGCGTCGCCTGGCCGCCGGAGATGACGTTGTTGGCGTTGGTGATCGGCACCGGCTCGGCGTAGAAGAAGTCGTCGGTCACGACGAGGTTGTGCCCCGAGGCCGCGTTGTCCTTCGCACCGCCGGCGTTGGAGGTCGCGCCGTTGAACGAGAACAGGACGTCGGAGCCGAGGGTCAGCGTCACCCCCGTGACAATGGGCAAGTTGTAGAGCACGCCGAAGAACTCCGGCTGGCCCTGGGTGCCGGCCGGCACGAAGAACTTTCCCAAACTCGTGTTGCCGTTGAAGTACTCGATGCTGGTCGTATTCGCCAGCTGGACGTTGAGGAAGACGGCGCCGAAGCCGCGCGACGCCGCCGGGGCGACGGCGGTGTTGTTGACGCTGGGGACCACGAATTTGAAGTCGATGCTGTTGTCGTTGAACATCGCGAATGTATTTTTGGGGGTGAACGCGGGGAACAGCGTCGGGTTGGGGCCGCCGACGTTCGGGTTCACATCCACGAAGCCGTCGCCGCTGACCGCGTAGACCGCGTCGAAGTAAACGCCGCGCGCCTGGAAGCGGTTGAGCGGGATGCCGACGGTGTTACCCTTGTTGATGACGGTGGTGTTGGCCCCGCCGCCGAAGTCGGTGCCGTCGAGCTTGACGGCGTCCCAGTTGATGGTGCGCAAGCCGCCCGTGACCGGCTGCGCGACGCCGCCGTTGTCGCTGCCGCCGACCGCCGCCTTGAACGAACCGATTGCCGTGCCGACGTTGACGGTGCCGACGCCGGTGAACGTGGCCGGCGTGCCCGGCGTGACGGGGTTGCCCGGCGACAGTTGCGCATCGTTGACGGTGGCGTTGCTATTCCCGGTGCTCACCTGGCCGTTTTTCGTGTCGGTGACGGTCAGGGTGGTCGTGAACGGGACGCCGTTGGTCTCCTCGGCATAGGTGTGGGTGCCGTTGACGAAATAAAACGTGCTGCCCGGTCCGCTCTGTTGGATGCTGGCCGGCGTCGTGGCGCCGTCGCCCCAGTTGATCGTCGCCGCCAGGCTGGTGAGCGGCACGGTCGTGTCGGTGTCCGTGAAGCTGCCGACGACGCTCGACAACGGCTGGCCTTCGACGCCGGAGAGGGGCGTGGCGGTGGCCGTCAGGGTCGGCACGCAACGGTCCTCCAAATTCTCCAACCGCAACCGGCCCCACACCGGCGGGCGGACCTTTACCGGGCGGCGGCGCTGGCGTGCGGCCAGGTAGCGTTGGAACCAATCGCGGAGCATCGTAAAACCTCCTTATCGGGGTGAAAATCCGTCGCCGGCGGCCCGGTGCGTGCTCCGGCCATTCCTGCCGAAGTAGCCGCACGATAGAGGGGGGGTAGGAGAAATGCAAGGAAAACATTCGAGCCGAAGGCGGCCTGCGCGCGTGCGCAATGAGTTCCGTTGGACTTCCCATTCCGCCTGCGGTAAGCTGCAGCCCAGCCCCCAGGAGGAACCTTATGAACTGCCGAGCGTACCTGACCCGCCTGTTGCCACTGCTCCTCGTCCCCGTGTGCCTGATGCTGCTGCCGGCGTCCAGCCGTGCCGCCGAGCCGCGCAAGCCGAACGTCATCTTCATCCTCGCCGACGATCTGGGTTACGGCGACCTGGGTTGCTACGGCCAGAAAAAAATTCAAACGCCGAACCTCGACCGCCTGGCGGCGGATGGCATGCGTTTTACCCAGTGCTACGCCGGCAGCACCGTTTGCGCCCCGTCGCGCTGCAGTCTGATGACCGGCTACCACACCGGCCACGGCCTCGTTCGCGGGAACAGCAACGTGCCGCTACGGCCCGACGACGTGACGGTCGCCAAGCTGCTCAAAGACAGTGGTTACGCGACGGGCCTGGTCGGCAAATGGGGCCTGGGCGAGCCGGGAACAACCGGCGTCCCCAACCGTCAGGGGTTCGACTACTTCTACGGCTTCCTCAATCAAGTGCATGCGCACAATTATTATCCCGATTACCTCTGGAAGAACGAGGACAAGGTTTTTCTCAAGGGCAACGAGATCGGCGACAAGCCCGGCGTCTCCGTCAAGCGTGCGCAATACGCGCCCGACCTGTTCACCGCCGAGGCGCTGGCGTTCATCGACAAGCACAAGGAAAAGCCGTTCTTCCTCTACCTGGCGTACACGGTCCCGCACGCCAACAACGAGCGCACAAAAGCGGACGGCAACGGCATGGAGGTGCCCGACGACGCGCCGTACACCGACAAGAAGTGGTCGCAGCCGGAGAAGAACGGTGCCGCCATGATTACGCGCATGGACCGCGACGTCGGCACGCTGCTGAAGCGCTTGCAAGAGCTGAAGCTGGACGACGACACGATCGTCTTTTTCAGCAGTGACAACGGGCCGCACAAGGAAGGCGGTTACGACCCGAAGTTTTTCAACTCGTCCGGCGACCTGCGCGGCATCAAGCGCGACCTGTACGAGGGCGGCATCCGCGTGCCGCTGCTCGCCCGCTGGCCGGGCAAGATCAAGCCCGGTGGCGTCAGCGACCACGTCTGCGCGTTTTGGGATTTTCTGCCGACGGCGACCGAACTCGCCGGGGCGAAGACGCCGAAGGGGATCGACGGCATGTCGCTGGCACCGACGCTCCTGGGCGCGAAGGCGGCCGGTCACGACCAGGAGAAGCACGACTTCCTCTACTGGGAGTTCCACGAAGGCGGCACGAAGCAGGCGGTGCGCATGGGCGATTGGAAGGCGGTGCGCCTCAAGCCGAAGGGACCGCTGGAGCTTTACGACTTGAAGAACGACCCCGGCGAAATGATGAACGTCGCAGATAAACAGCCCGCAGTGGTAGAGAAGATCGAAGCGTACCTGAAAACGGCCCGCACCGAGTCGAAAGACTGGCCGGTGAAATAAATGCGTGAAACCACGGAATACACGGAAAACACGGAAAAAAGACAGGAAAAAAACAAGCAATGAGAGGTGGACCATGACCTTGATTGCCGAAAATGAGACTTATGCCATCCTTGGAGCAGTCTTTGAAGTGTACAAAGAGAAAGGCTGCGGCTTCCTGGAAGCGGTGTACCAGGAATGCCTTGAACTGGAATTTGAGTTCCAGGGCATTCCCTTTCGGCGGCAGGTCGAGCTGCAACTGAGCTACAAAGGGAAGGTCCTTCGGCAGATTTACATACCCGACTTCATCTGCTTTGCGGGCATCATCGTCGAACTAAAGGCGGTAACGAAGTTGGCTCCGGAACACCGCGCCCAACTGCACAACTATCTCAAGGCAACTGGACATCAGCTTGGCTTGTTGATCAATTTCGGTCATTACCCCAAGGTGGAACACGAACGCATCGCCCGCTAAGTTCTCTGTTATTTTCCTGTCTTTTTTCCGTGTTTTCCGTGTATTCCGTGGTTTCATTCCGTGTGGGGAGCCGACACATGCGAGCCTATTGTCTGTCCGTCGTAGCCTTGTTCGCGTTTCCGTGGTTCGCTGCGGCCGAACTGGACTACTCGCTGCCCGACCCGGAGTTGAAGCTCGTCCGCCTTGACTCCGTGCCCACCGAATCGTACCTCGCGGTCCGCGCCGATACGATGGGCCGTCTGTTCGTCGGCGGCCGCGAAGAACTGTTCGTCTACGAACCCGACAATAAGGGCGGTTACAAGCCACGCCAGTCGCTCTACAAATTCCCCAACCACACCTGGGTCTACGACATCGCCGTCCGCGGCAACGACCTCTACGTCATCACGGTCAGCGCTCTGTACGTAATCCCCGATGCCATAACGAAGCGCGAGGGGTTGAAGCCGAAACGCCTCCTCTGGGGCGTGCCGATGGGCCACGTCCACCAATGCTTCCACGGCCTGGCGTGGGGGCCGGAGGGCGACCTGTACCTGTCGATGGGCGACCCCATCGCGTCCTACGGCGATTTCAACCGCGCCGACCACTGGATGCACTGGACCTTCTTCAGCCAACCCGACGACACCAAAACACCGTACACCGGCGTCGGCGGCGTCTTCCGCTGTCGACCCGACGGCAGCAACTTTCGCGTCGTCGCCCGCGGCACGCGCAACAGCGTCGGCCTGGCGTTCGACCGCTCCTGGAACCTGTTCACCAACGACAACGACCACGAGTCGATCCCGTCCGACTACGTTCCGGGCCGACTGCTGCACGTCACGCCGCACGCCTATTTCAGCTGGCCGCGCGGCTGGCTGGTCTCCAAGACGCCCGACCGTGCCGACCTCCTCGAAACCATGACCGACGGGCTGGGCCGCTTCGTTCCCGTCGGCCAGGCGTACTACCACGACACCTACTTGCCCGCGAAGTACCGCGACAACCTGCTGGTCGCCCGCTGGTGTACGCGCGAAGTGACGCGCTACCCGCTGCAACACCGCGGCGCGAGCTTCAAGACGGCAGAGTTGCCGTTGCTCGTCGGCCGCAGAGAGGCGCGACCCGTCGGCGTCGCGGTCGGGCGCGGCGGCCGGCTCTTCGTCACCATCGCTTACATGGACCACAACGACGCTTCGCCGACTTACAAGAGCGATCTCGTGATGATTACCCGCGCCGACGACACGGACTGGCACCCTTTTGAACCGTACGAGGCGACGACGGCCAAGCCGGAAAAGCTATTCGCGGAATTGGGCCACGCCGACTGGTCGCGGCGCGAGGCGGCCCACGTCGAAATAATGCGCCGCGGCGGCGACCTGCTGGCGGAAGCGGCGAAGCGCTTAAAGACGGCGAAAGAGATTGCGGTCGAAACGCCACACCTGATATGGCTGAGCGCGGCGGCCAAGCACCCGGTGATGGCGGACTATAAAGACCCGTTATTACGGTTGCAAGCCTGCCGCGCCCTTGGCGAAGCGACGGCCCTTCCCAACGAGGTGAAACGCCAGGCGCTGCTCAAATTACTCCGCGACGAGGACGCGCAGGTGCGGCTGGCGGCGTTGACGGCTTTCTTCGACCTCGACGGCGACTTGCCCGAAGAGGTCGTAACCCTGGCCCGCGACAA
Organism: Gemmatales bacterium; assembly: GCA_038231495.1. Lineage (GTDB taxonomy): Bacteria > Planctomycetota > Planctomycetia > Gemmatales > Gemmataceae > JBBRLG01. Next base: position 36,242 of record JBBRLG010000004.1, read on the forward strand.
AGACACCTACTTGCGGCAGACGGCGACGACTCTGCTCGCCGAGAAAGCACCGCTCGCCTCCATCGCCAAGCTGAGCGAAGACAAAGACCCGGCGACTCGCCTGGCCGGCGTCCTTGCGGCCGGTGCCCGGCTAACGGTCCCGCCTGCAACAAAGCCGATCGCGGATCATTTGCCCCTTGAAAAGCTCCCGTCCAAGGAGGCGTACGTCATCCAGTTCGCCGACGCCAAGATCGACCTGCGCGACCACGGTCGTCTCGGCAACTTCACCGTCGCGGAACACTGGAAGGCCGGCAAACCTAGCGAGGAGCAAGAGAAGCTCTTTGCGCTTCTTTCCGGCAAGCTGTCCGACGCCGACGAAGCCGTGCGACTCCAAGCGGCGTTCTTCCTCTTCCTGCTCAACGACGCGCGCAGCGAACCGGCCGTCGCCAAAATCCGCAAGGAGAGCGCCGAGGCTCGCCTGGCAACCGCCCCCATGAAGGACATCAAGAAAGTGTGGGTGGTCGGCCCGTTTCCCGACGGTAAGAAGGGGCTCGATGTAATTCATGCACCGGAACAGGGCGCTATTGACCTGGCAGCGACCTACGAAGTCGAGGGGGCCAAGCGGACCTGGAAGGAAGCGGGGCGCGATACCTTGTTTTCTTTCGCGAAAGTCCTGGGCAAACAGGAGTCGTCCTCCTGCTACGCCTACTTGCGGTTGGAGAGCGTCAACCGCGAGAAAATTCAGCTGCTGCTCGGCTCCAGCGACGGCGTGAAAATCTGGCAAAACGGCAAGGAAGTCTGGTTGAACCAGACGATGCGGGCCGCATTGCCGTTTCAGGACGCCGTGCTGCTCGAACTACAGCCCGGCAGCAATGACCTGCTGGTGCGCGTCCACAGTGACGGCGGCGAGGGCGGCTTGTATCTGCACTATCGCGCCCGCGGCAACGTCGTCGCCACGCTGCCGGAGAAGCTCACCATCGCGACGCTGGCCGAACGCCTGAAAACCGCGTCGGGGCCGGAGCAGAAGGAGGTGCCGAAAGAGTTCCTCGACGTGGACTGGGCGAAGGCCGCGGCCCAGGGCGACGCGAAGAAGGGCCGGCAACTCTTCGGCGCGCTCGGCTGCGCCAAGTGCCACGCCGTCACCGCCGACGCGCTGACCACCGGCGGGCCGAGCCTCGGCGACGCGCGGAAGCGCTTCACGGTGCCGTACCTGGTCGAATCGATCCTGCTGCCGAGCAAGCAGGTGTCGCCGGTGTTCCGCGCCTCGCTCATCGAGACGAAAAAGGGACTTTCCCTCAACGGCCTCGTCGTCAGTGAGACGAACGACAAGATCGAACTCCTGTTGCCGGACGCGACGCGGAAGACGATCCTGAAAAGCGACGTGGAGAGTCGCAAAATGCTCGACACGTCGCCGATGCCGGCGGGCATCGTCAAGACGGCGGACGAGCTGCGCGACCTGCTGGCGTATTTGCTGAGCGAAAACCCTGCACCGCCGTGACGGTCTCGACAAGAGCCGCGCCGGCCCGGTTGGCTCTTTAGTTTCGCGGTCAAAAAAGGGGTTTCACTTCCGGCAGCGGCGGGGGTTGCATCGCGGCGAGGTGCTTTTCGTCGATCATGACGCGCCGGATCGACTCTGCCCGGCCCGTCGTCGGGTCCACCTCCACGATCGCGCCGCCCAGCCGCGGGTCGCCGGTCGCCACGTCGAACGCCCTGGGGATGAACGTGACCGTCGTCAGCAGCACGCGGTCGATGCGCCGGCCCAGGACGCTGTCGTACGGCCCCGTCATGCCCACGTCGCTGATGAACGCAGTGCCGCCTTCCAGGATTTGCTCGTCGGCGGTCGGCACGTGCGTGTGCGTGCCCAGCACCGCACTGACCCGGCCCTTGAGGTGATGACCGAGCAGGTATTTGTCCGCCGTCGCCTCCGCGTGCGCGTCCACGACGACGACGCGCGCCTTGCCTTCCAAATCCTTCAGCACGCGGTCGGCGGCGCGGAACGGGCAGTCCACGGAGCGCATGAACGTCCGGCCCAGCACACAGAACGCCGCCACCGGCGTGCCGTCGCGCGCGGAGGCTAGAGCAAATTCGCGACCCGGCGCGTCAGGCGGAAAGTTTGCCGGCTTGCAAATGCGCTCTTCCTGTTCCAGCGTCGGAATGATTTCCTGCTTCTTGTAAATGTGGTCGCCAAGCGTCACGAGATCGACGCCGGCCGCGCGCAGCCGTTTGTACAGCGGCTCGGTGAGGCCCGAACCGCCGGCGGCATTTTCCGCGTTGGCGATGACGAGGTCGATCCGCTCCCGTGGGATCAGCACCGGCAGCACGCGCTTGACGAAATTGACGCCGACCGTGCCGACGATGTCGCCGATGAAAAGGATGCGCATTATCGTCCTTACGGATTTCGGAGCCGCAACCGTCTGTCGGAGCCGCGACCGTAAGGGAGCGATTCAGCTCACCGCTCCCTTACGGTCGCGGCTCCGACAGACGAGTTTTATTTCGCGTATTCAACGGCGCGCGTCTCGCGCACGACCGTCACCTTGATCTCGCCGGGGTAGTGTAACTGCTCCTCGATGGCGCGGGCGATGTCGTGGCACACCTTGATCGCCTCGCTGTCGGACGTCTGCGACGAGTTGGCGATCACGCGCACCTCGCGGCCGGCCTGAATCGCATAGGCGTGTTCGACGCCGGGGAAGCCGGACGCCACCGCTTCCAACTCCTCCAGACGCTTGACGTATTTTTCCAACGTCTCACGGCGAGCGCCGGGGCGGGCCGCGCTGATCGCATCGGCACTGGCCACCAGCACCGTGTAGATGTGGTCGATCGTCACGTCGTCGTGGTGGCCGACGATCGCGTGCAGCACGTCGGCACTCGTCTCGCCGTGACGCTTGGCCAACTCGGCACCGATCTTGGGATGGCCGCCTTCCATCTCGTGATCCGCCGCCTTGCCGATGTCGTGCAGGAGGCCGCACCGCCGCGCGAGCCGGCCGTCCAGACCCAACTCGTCGGCCATCATGCCGGACAGGAAGGCGACTTCCAGGCTATGTTGCAGGACGTTTTGGCTGTAGCTCGTGCGGAACTTGAGCCGGCCCAGCAGCTGCACCAGCTTCTCGTGCAGGTTGCCGATGTTCGCCTCGACCACCGCCTGCTGGCCGACTTCCTGAATGTGCTTTTCCATCTCGGCCTGGGTTTCGGCGACGACTTCCTCGATGCGCGACGGGTGGATGCGACCGTCTTGAATGAGCTTCGTCAGCGCCAGGCGGGCAGTCTCCCGGCGGATGTTGTCGAACGCGCTGACGATCACCACGCCCGGCGTGTCGTCCACGATCACGTCCACGCCGGTACACTTCTCGAAGGTGCGGATGTTGCGTCCTTCGCGGCCGATGATGCGGCCCTTCATGTCGTCGCTGGGGATGTCCACCGTGCTAACCGTCGTGTCGGCGGTATGCTCGGCGGCGTAGCGGTGGATGGCGGTCGCCAGGATTTTGCGGGCCTTTTCCTCGCTGACCAGCCGGAGTTGTTCTTCGTGCCGTTGCAGCCGGCCGGCGATGGAATCGGACAGTTCGCGCTCCAGCCGTTGCATGAGCACCGCCTCGGCCTCCGCCCGGTTCAAGCTGCTGATTTCGTGCAGTTTTTGGGTCTGCTGTTTGATGAGAAGGTCGGCCTGTTCGGTGCGCTTTTCCAACTCGGCTTTGCGCTCGCTGATCTTGCGCTGGTTGCCTTCCAGGCTGCGGGCCTTCTTCAGGAGGAGCTGGTTCTTTTCTTCGAGACTGTCCTCGCGCTTGTCGAGCCGGGTTTGCTGTTCGCGCAACTCGCCGCGGGCCAACTCGGTCTCGCGGTTGAACTCTTCGCGCTTTTGGTACATGTCGTCCTTGGCGCGAAGCTCCGCCTCCTTCTTCACTTTTTCGGCTTCGTCCCGCGCCGCCGCGGCGATCGCCTCGACCTGGGATTGAACGGATTTGAGCCGGGAGCGATCGAACACGCGGACGACCGCGTAGCCGAGAACCGCACCAACCAAGGCGGCGAAACTGCTGATGAGAATACAAGTCAGCGGCTCCACCATAGGGCCAACTCCTTCCCGAGGTGGCCGCGGCAATTCGCAGACGGACGGCAGGCGTCCAAACCCGGCCGGCGCGGCGAAACCGCGCCGGGGACCGGGGGACGCAGGGCGGCGGACGGACGAGCAGGCACCGGCGCACGGCCGCACCCGGGACGGGCGCGGGCGGACGGTTGGTCAACGACCGAAACGGATCGACAACGGCATCAAGACCCTAGCCCGCGAATGGCGGACAGGGGCCTGGCCCCGCGCGGGTGACCACCCGCGGCGGGGGCAGGAGGTGTTCCCGTCGGGTGCCGGCGGCGGAGCGGGGAAGGCGAACCGGGGAGTGCGGCCGCCGCGCGCGAGCGCGGACGCCGAACATCTTCCGGTTCCGTTCCCTCAAGGCCGTTCGGATTTCCCGACGAAAGAGCAACCCACCCAGGACCAGACTCACGCACAGCAATCCAACAAGTGTCATGCGGAACTCTTCGCTTTTTCGTGTCGTCGCAAGATCGGTGCGGTACCTGCGGCAGGCCCGGCCAGACACCCGCGTGTGCTGCCTGAAAAGCCGCGGACCTCGTGAGAAAACTTTTTTCAACCCACTCCCGGCCTTCGGGCCGGGAGGAGAGGTTTTGTGATTACGGGTTCATTATGGGGGATGAGGCGCGGTGCCGTCAACTGAAAAGAAAATGCCGGCTTGGAGTCGCTCGCTTTTTTGGGGGCCCGGGGGCGCAGACGACCAGCAGATGATAAAACAACAGGCGAGGGACCCAACACGGGGCCCCCGGGTAGGAAACAGCCAGAAAAAGAGGTGGGGAAAGACC
>JBBRLG010000005.1:0-40895 GCA_038231495.1 Gemmatales bacterium
GTCTGTTTCCTCCATGAATCTGGGGTTTTGGCAGACACCAGTATGGGGGAGACAGACACTTTAGAGAATCGCAAGAGCGGACCTCTCCGCGTGGAATCTTGTTACCCTGGTTTGAACCAGGCCCGAATGGGGACGGTCGTGGATGCGTAAGAACTGATTGGCAAAGGGGTTCCGTTAGACGCTGGGAAAGGGTTTACGAAAGGGAGGGGGCACCCTCGCCATATGTGATTGGCGTGGCTTACATCGATAAGCATCCATCGACAGAGCCGTACACGGCACCATTTGAGCGGCGGCGCAATAAAGTGCCTTGTCGTCCGCCGTCAGGCAGGTGGACCCCTTGATGGGGCCACGGTCGCGACCATCCCCGTTGCCGACTTGTTGCCTGGACGCGGCAAGGGGTACTCGGCCTCCTACGCCGTACCGGCATTTTCCCTACCCGCTGCCTGCACGGAAGAGTCGCAATCAGTGAACGGTGACGAACGGGTCGCCGTGCCGGGTATTATGGGGTACACTTATCCGGTACGCGACACGGCTAACGTTTACGCCTTTTGTACGGTTTCGCTCAACTTTATTGCTCCGTGAAAACCACCCAGCGCTCTACTCCGCAATTGAGGCACCGCATGCGCCACTCCTCCTTCCCTGGTCGGCGTTCCCGGCCGTCGCTCGAAGAACTTGAACCGCGCCTCGTGCCTTCCGGCGACCTGCCCGGCGTCACTCGGCCTTTCAACCAGGTCTTCGTCGATCGCGCTTACAACGACTTGCTCCAACGGACGCCCGACGACGGCGGCTTCGCCTACTGGCAAAACGTGATGGCCCAGGGTGGCACGCGCGGCCAGGTGGCCCTCGCCTTTACGGCCGGCGCGGAATACCAGTCCAAGCTCGTCGGCACCCTCTATCACTTCTACCTGGGCCGCGCGGTTGATGGGGAAGGGCGGAATTTCTGGCTCAACGCCTTGAAGACCGGCGCGACCGACGAGCAGATCAAGGCGGGCATCCTCGGCTCGGACGAATATTTCCAGAAGGCCGGCGGCACCCGGTCCGGCTTCCTCGCCGCGCTCTTCCCGGACGTGCTGGGCCGCCCCCTCGATGCGGTCGGACGGACGTTCTTCGTGCAGGAATTGTCTCAGGGCGTTTCACGCGCGACCGTGGCGGGGCAGGTCGTCGGCAGCAGCGAGGGGGTGCAGAACCTGGTTGCCGGTTACTACCACCAGTTCTTGCAGCGCGCGGGAGACGCGGGCGGGATGAGTTTCTGGGCGGCGGCCGTCCAGGCGGGGGCGACTGACGAGCAGGTCGCGGCTCAATTCTCGGCCTCCGACGAGTACGCGGCCTTGCTGGCACAGTCGCGCGGCGACGCGACCACCGACTGGCACAACATCCTCTACGACGCCATTCGCACGGACAAGACGCCGCCGCCCCAGGCCGCCCGCGCGCTCGCCATGGTCGGAGCGGCCGTCTACGACGCGGTCGAGCCGGTGGAGGGGTTGCACCAACTCTACAACCCCGCCAACGCGATGGCAGGCTTGCCAACCTCGGCCCTGCCCGGCACGTCGCGCGAGGCCGCAGCGGTCGAGGCGGCGTACACGGTGCTGGTCGGGCTTTTCCCCGCACAAACCGCCACGTTCGATCAGGACCTGGCCGCGTCACTGGCCAGCATTCCCGACGGTGTGGGCAAAACGGACGGCGCGGCGCTGGGCGTGACCGTGGCCAAGGCGGTGCTTGCCTGGCGCAGGGACGATGGCTCCGCAACGAAGGTGACGTACACGCCGGGCACCGCGCCGGGGCAGTGGCAGCCGACGCCGCCGGCCTTGGCCGCCGCGCTGGACGCGCAGTGGCCCGCCGTCACGCCGTTCACCATGACCGCCGGCTCGCAGTTTCGGCCCGCCGGCCCGCCGGCGCTCGCCAGCGCCGCCTACGCCGCCGACTTCAACGCAACGAAGTCGCTCGGTTCCGTCAACAGTACCGCGCGCACGGCCCTGCAAACCACGATCGCCGAGTTCTGGTCCGACGGCGGCGGCACGCAGACGCCGCCGGGCCACTGGGACCAGATCGCCCAGGACGTTTCGCGGCAGCAAGGCCACACCCTCGGCGAGAACGCCCGCACGTTCGCCCTGGTGGACCTGGCGCTGGCCGACGCGGCCATCGTCTCCTGGGACGCCAAGTTTACCTACAACTCGTGGCGGCCGATCACCGCGATCCGCAACGCCGACCCCACGGTTAACGCGCAGACGACGCCCGACCCGAACTGGACGCCGCTGCTGACGACGCCGCCGTTCCCGGAGTACACCTCCGGGCACAGCACGTTCAGCGGCGCCGCCGACGCGGTGCTGACGAGCCTGTTCGGGCCGAGCCGGTCGTTCGCGACGAGTGCCGACGGACTGCCGCGTACGCAGCGGACCTTTACGAGCTTCACCCAGGCGGCCGACGAGGCGGGCGAGAGCCGCATTTACGGCGGCATCCATTTCGAGTCGGCCAACCAAGACGGCCTGGCGTCCGGACGGGCGCTGGGAAGCTACGTCGTGCAGAACTTCTTGCAGTGAGGACGCATTTACACCCTCCGTTGGTGGTGTTGCCCATTGATCGGCACGGCAGGGCTGCATACCATTGCCTGTACCTGAGTCGGCTTCGGCAGCAAGGGAGGCCGGTCCGGTGCGGGACGGGGTTCGGCCTCGACGCCGGGGCCGCGATGCCTGCCGTCGCCGTGTTTGTGCCCGGAATCATGCTGGCCGGCTACACCGAGACGTATAGCGACGTGCCGTGGGAAAGCTTTGCGCTGGTGGCCCTTGCGCCGCTGACGCTGGCACTGACGTTCGTTTGGCCGCTAACGAGGTTGCGGGACAATCATCTTCAATCGCTGCGACTCGTCCTGCTTGTGCCGCCGGTGGTGGGGGCCGTCGTGCTGGCGATGCGGGCGGAAACCCTGGAGTTTTAACGCAGCCCTCGCCACCACTGCTTCCCAATCCAACCTAATTCCCTGCACTATTATCCTCATCATGTCTTCATTCGGGCTGACAACGACCGCCGGCCGACACTTTGGGTTCCGGCCCTGAGGGTCGGTGATTTCGACCCAAACAATGGTTCCCCGCGAGAGGACCGCCACGGCAACGCCTCGATGTCAGAAGGGTTTGGTATCCTGAGCGTACCACGCAGGGTCCGGCCGGTGCTGCTGCCCAAGCGCTTCAAGCTTCGCGGTCGAGAGGGGGAATTGGGCGGCTAAAAGGTCTTCCAAGTTTTCAAGGGTTACCCACTTGTCGAAGATTGCGGCCTTCAGCCTCCGAAGCTCCTCCCCTATTGCCCGCAACTGGTCGGGTTCAGGGAGGGGACGCCTTGCGAATTGCGAGATGGACTCGACGAGACTGGCAATGCGTTGCAGTTGGTCGAGCCGGCTGTTCACGAACCAAAGGAGTTTCTCCCGCTGCGCCTGTACGTCCTCGGCGTGGCCGGCCATGCCGACTTTACACCAATGCTGCCATACCTCCTGCACTTGCGTGGGGTATGCCGCCGCAACGGGTACGAGGGCCCGCGGCATTTCGATTATCTTCTGGCGGAGTTCTTCCGCGATCTGAATTTGTTTGGCCAGCGCCTCACCGGCACCGAGCGCGATTTCGAGGGTATCCGCCCCACTCGCTGGCAAATCCAGGGTAATGCCGGCACTCATGTTGTGAAGTCCTCTCCGTTCAGACCTGTAGCCGCCGATCCAAAAGAGTTCATTCACAAAGCTGAATTGCTCGATTTGAACGCCGACCTCCAGCATACCATACCAGGGCGGTTAACAAAGACCTTCAACGCCAGCGACTTCACACCATCTCTTCATCCCACACCGTTTGTCGCGCCCCGATCGTCTCGAAATAATCGAACAACCGGCAGTAAAACGGCAAGGTCGCCAACGTCGCGCTGTCGCCGATAACCAGCAGCTTGCGGCGGGCGCGCGTCAGCGCTACGTTTGTCCGCCGCACGTCGGCCAGGAAGCCAATGTCGCCGTCCGCGTTGCTGCGCACCAGCGACAACACCACGGCCTCCTTTTCGCGGCCCTGAAAGCCGTCCACACTGTCAATCTCCAGGCCGGGCACCTTTAACACTTCACGCAAGCGCCGGACCTGCGCGGCGTACGGAGCGATCACGGCGATGTCGGTCGCGACGACGCCCGCTTGTAGCAATGCGTGGACCTTGCGCGCCACCAGCGCCGCCTCTTGCGGGTTAAGCCGGCTTTCGCCGTCGGGTTCGCGCTCCTCGTCGTAGCCGGCGCCGGCCGTGTCGATGTATTGCACGGGCGTTTCCGTCAGGGCGTTCGTCGCGACGCCGGGCAGGTCGCACAGGCGGTGGCCGCGGACGCTCGCGTCGGCTTGCAGCGTGCCGTCGTAGAACTCCAGCGACGAAAACGTCATGATGTCCTCGTGCATCCGGTACTGCACGTCGAGGCGGCGCGTGAGTTGGTCGCCGTAAAGCGCGGCGAGGCGTTCGAGCAGACTTATGCCGAAACCGAGTTTGGCCGCGTCCGGCGAGACGACCGTTGGCGGCAACTGGCAGGGGTCGCCGGCCAGCACGACACGGTCGCAGCGCAACAGTGGAATCCAACAGCCGGGTTCCGTCGTTTGGCACGCCTCGTCGATCACCAGCAGGTCGAAACGCCGTTGGCCGATGACCTCGCTGTCCAGGCCCGTCGTCGTCGAACACAGCACCGGGGCGGCGTTCAAGATGCGCTCGACGGCCTGGTTTTCCAGGCGTCGGGCGTCGGCAAGGAGGGCACGAGCCTCCTGGCGCATGTCGCGGCGTGTACCCGGTTCCGGGCGGGCGCGCGTATACTTTTTCGCCTGGCGCAACAGGGCGTACGCCTCCTTGGCGAACTTGCGCGCCTGGCGCGCGTCGGGGTGGCTATCGACCATCAGGTCGAGCGTGTGTTCGCGCAATTGCGGCAGCACGCGGGCCGGGTGGCCCAGGCGCACTGCGTTCACGTCGTGGGTAAGCAGCCGTTCGAGCAGGTTGTCCACGGCCAGGTTGCTCGGCGCGCAGACGAGCACCTTCTCGCCACGGCGGATTGCTTGCCGGATCAATTCGACGAGTGTCGTCGTCTTGCCGGTGCCGGGCGGGCCGTGGATCACTGCCACGTCGCGCGCCGCCAGCGCAAGCCGCACGGCCTCGCGCTGCGATTCATTCAAATTCGCGTCGAGCGCGGCGTACTCGATTTCTGGCAGGAACGCCGGAGCGCGTTCGCCGAGCAGGACGGCACGCAACTCCGCCAGGCGGTCCTTGGCCGCCGAGCGGGCGCGGTCGAGTGCCTGCCGTTGGCGCAGCCGCGACGCCTCGTCCGCGGCCAGGTCGAGGCGGTAGACCGGCGCGTCGGCGTCGGTTTCGGGTGGCTCGTTCAGCGCGACGCACAAGGTCGCCTCGGTGCGCTCGCAAACGACGCCGCGCCAGCCCTGGCCACCGCCGTTCGGGATCGAAAGCAGGACCGGCGTGCCGACTTGCAACCGTGTCCAGGGCAGCGGCGCGCGGTCGCGCTTGCCGAGCGTGACGAGGTAGCGGCCGCCCAGGCCGCCGTACTCGTCGCGGGCCACGAGATCGACCAAACACTTGCCCGAACGCTCGGCCATCGCGGCCGGCAGGCTGCGCACCTGGTCGAGAATCTGTTGCGCTTCGGCCTGCGATTCCAGTTCGAGCAGGTGCGCCAACCGCTGGAAATGATCCTCGCCGGACAAGCGCTCGACGGCGCCGCCGGACCAGACGCGCACGCGCCGCTCCTGAAACAGGGCGCCGTCGAGCGCCTTGAGCAGGCGCGCCTCCCAGCTGTCGGGCACCTCGACGGTCGCGCTGCGGCCGCGCAGTTCGATGCGGCCGACGTGCTTGCCTTCGATGCCGCTGGTGTCGCAGATGAAGCGCAGCACGTCGCCCTTGACGGTCCGCGGCGGCAATGGTTCGAGGTGGAGCAGGGACATGAGGGAACCCGTGGAAGCGCTCAGCCGCAAGCGGCTTATCTTACCCAGGCCGCGCGGAATCCGCGAGGGCATTCACTGCCCTTGTGTTTTTCGGACAAAGTTGCCACACTCGCGCCCCGGCGGGGCCACGACAGCCGCGCCGCGTCCCGGATGGAACCGGGGCCGACTGCCCAGGGAGGGGGAGGCATGTCCCGCACGCTTCGGTTTGCCCTGATTATCTGTATTGCCGTCGTCGTGGCCGTCGTCCCCGTCGTCCACTACCGCAGCGTCTATGCCCATAGCAAACGGCTGCGCGTCATCGTGCCCGACCGCGTGTACCGCAGCGGCCAGATGACGGCGGAGGGCTTTGCCGACACCGTGCGCACCTTGCACATCAAGACCATCATCAACGTGCAGGACGACTTTCCCGACCCCGACGTACACCTCACGTTTTGGGACGGGCGCACGATCGAAGAGAGCGCGCTGTGTAACCGGCTCAAGGTCCGTTTCGTGCACCTGGCCCCGGACCTGATCTCGCGCTGGGAAATCCCCGAACACCGCCCCGCGGCCATCGACCAGTTCCTCGACCTGCTCGACGATGAGAGCGTTTATCCGGTGCTAATTCATTGCAAGGCCGGCCTGCACCGTACCGGCGTGCTGGCCGCGGTCTACCGTATGGAGTACCAGGGTTGGTCGCACGCGGAGGCGTACCGGGAGTTGCGGGCGCACGGCTTCGGCGATTGGGTGAGCACTTGCTCCAACGATTACATCGCACAATACGTACTCAGTTACCGTCCCGGCCTGCGCCACGGTACGCCCGTCGCCCGACCGGCCGAGACGACCAGCCACGGCACGCCGGCCAACGGCCAGTGAAGGGCATTGGGAGACGGACGACGCATGCTCAAGATCATCGACCGGCAAATGATTCGCGGTTACTTCAAGGCCTATTTCGTGTGCCTGACGAGCCTGTTGAGCCTGTACGTCGTCGTCGATCTGTTCACCAACCTCGACTCGTTCGCCAAGCCGGGCCAGCCGTTGTTCACGACGGTCCAGAACATCGCCAGCTACTACGGCTACAACACGTTTCAGATCTTCGACCGGCTGTGCGAAGTGATCGTGCTGCTGGCGGCGATGTTCACGGTGGCGCTGATGCAGCGCAACAACGAGCAGGTGCCGTTGCTGTCGGCGGGCATCTCGACGCGGCGCATCGTGGCCCCAGTGCTGGGCTGCGCGTGCTTCATGTTGACGCTGGCGGTGCTCAACCAGGAGTTCGTCATCCCGCGGATTGCCGACCGCCTCCTGTACCCGCGCGACGACCCCACGGGCGACAAGCCGCGGATGGTTCACGGCAACTTCGACAGTAACGGCCTGTACTACCGCGGCAAGGAGGCGAAGCGCAACGGCCTGGTCGTGACCGATTTCTGCGTGGTGGTGCCGGAGAAGATCACGGGCACCATGCTGCGGTTGGAGGCCCAGGAAGCCCGCTACACGCCCCTCGGACCGCGCCAGGGCCGCTGGGAATTGCGGGGGACGACGACCTACCCCGAAAACGTTGAAACGTGGGACGACAACAAGACGTTGCAGGTGGTCGATACCGGCCGTTACTACCTGTACACCCGCGACGTGGATTTTGAAAACCTGACGCGCGAGTCATCGACGTGGTTCACGCGCGTCTCGACGTGGAAGCTGTACGACGAGTTGGAGAACTCCGACTCGCCCAAGCTGACGCCGATGGCAGTGCTATTCCACCAACGGCTGACCCGGCCCATCATGGGCGTGCTGCTCGTTTTTCTCGGCCTGTCGGTGATCTTGCGCGACCAGAACCGCAACGTCATCATCAGTTCGGGCCTGTGTTTGGTGCTGTGCATGGTGTTCTTCGGCGCCCAGTATTCGTGCAAGATGCTGGGGGACAACGACATCATCCTGCCGGCCCTCGCGGCCTGGTTGCCGGTCATCTCGTTCGGCCCGTTCGGCATCGTCCTGTTCGACGCCGTCCACACCTGATCCGTATTGCCGCTTGCGGCGTTGCGGTTCTTCGCCGTCTCATTCGGTGGGATAGCTCCGCAAAAAGTCATACCACCCCGCCACGCCCAACGCCATCAGGATGCCGTACGTCGCGGCGGTCGCCGGCCACGACGGCGAAAAGAATTTCAGCGCGCTGCCCGCGTACTTGTTGAGCGGGATGCGCAGTCCCATGAAATCCACGCTGTAAAGCTCGTCGAGGACGAGGTGCGACAGAAAGCCGAGCATGACGCCGCCGGCCAGGTAGACGCGCTGCCAGAAGTTGTCGCTGTGATAGACCAGGTACGTTGCCAGGCCGGCGACGAACATTGCCGGGATGCTGTGAAACATGCCGCGGTGGACCGTGAAGCGCTTGAAAAGGCGTGACAGGCCGTAGCGGATCACGACGTACACCATGCCGAGGACGGCGAGCGCCTGTTCCGGCGTGAGCTTGGTATGGTGTTCCAGCCGGTGAAAGAGCATTAACGGCACGACCGCGGCAGCGATGTTGAACAGCTCGCGGACCGGTACGCCGCTGTCGCTATCGAGGTCGGGCAACAGGCCGCCAACAGTGGTAACGCCCGCGGCCAGGCCCACCGGCCCCCAGTCGAAATCGAAACGCCCCAACCCCGCCGCGCCGTAGACACCGCCGAGGACCGAGGCGAAAATTAGGTGGCCGCGATAGCTGGCCATGTGAGAATCCTTCCCCTGCAATGAAACCACGGAATACACGGAAAAAAGACGGAAGAAGTAGCGTAACCGTTCACTCCCCCCCTTACGAAGGGGGGGTAGGGGGGGTGAAAAGAGCGCCATGACCGAGTACTTTAATCGTTCTTACCCCCCTACCCCCCCTTCGTAAGGGGGGAGCAGTTGATGCCGGTGAACGGTTACGAAGTAGCATTTATTTCCTGTCTTTTTTCCGTGTTTTCCGTGTATGCCGCGGTTATATTTCTTGTCACTCGCGGTAGAAACCTTTGCCCTCGGCCGCCAGTTTATTCATCTGCTCCGTCGGCTGGAAGCGCGGCCCCAGGTGCTCGTACTTCTTCAATTTTTCCAGCACCATTGCCAACCCCTGGCCGTCGGCCCAGCGCAGGATGCCGCCCTGGAACGTCGGGAAGCCGACGCCCAGGATCAACCCCATGTCCACGTCGGCCGGGTCGCGGACGATGCCTTCCGTCAGCACCCGGCTCGCCTCCGTCAACATCGGCAGGAACAGGCGGTCGGTAATCTCCTCCGCCGTGAATTCGCGCTGGCCCTTGCGCACCTTCGACCAAATAGCCTCGAACGCCGGGTCGTCGCTGCCCTTGGAACCTTTCGCATAGCTATAGAAGCCCGCACCCGACTTCTGGCCGAGGCGGCCCGCGCCGACCAGTTCCTCAAGGATGCGGGTCGAGACGGCCCGGTCCGCGAACGCCGTGTTGATCACTTTGCCCGCGTACAGCGACGTGTCCAGGCCGACCAGGTCGTGCAGCGCGATCGGCCCCATTGGCATGCCGAACGCCGTCGCCGCCTTGTCGATGGCGCGCGGCGCCGCGCCCTCTTCCAGCAGCGCCAGCGCTTCGTTCATGTAGGGGAACAGGATGCGGTTGACGAGGAAGCCGGGACAGTCGCGCACCACGATCGGCGTCTTGCCGATGCGCTTGGCCAGGGCGACGAGCGTGGCGACCGTCGCGTCGCTCGTCTTGTCGCCGCGGATGACCTCGACCAACTGCATCCGGTCCACGGGGTTGAAGAAGTGCAGCCCCGCGAAGTTCTCCGGGTTTTTGACACCCTGGGCCATGCGCGTGATGGATATGGTCGAAGTGTTGGACGCCAGGATCGCGCCAGGCGGCAGGACTTTTTGCACCTCCCCGTAGAGCTTTACCTTGGCCGCCTCGTTCTCGACGATGGCCTCGATCACCACGTCGCGGTCGGCCAGGCTCTGCGTCGTTAGCGACGTGCTGAGTCGGGCCAGCGCCGCCGTCGCCTCGTCGAGCGTCATACGGCCGATGCCGACGCGGCCCTGCAAACCTTTGGCGACGTTGCCGACGCCTTTTTCCAAAGCGGCCGGCACGGCGTCGATGACCAAAGCCGGGATACCACGGCGAACGTGAGCGCCCGCAATCCCGGCCCCCATGATGCCCGCGCCGACGACGCCGACCTGGTTGACTTGTCGCGGCTGCGCGGACAGGTCGGCGACGCCGGGGTCTTTCTGCAACCGCTGACTCATGAAAAAGACGGCGATCAGGTTGCGCGAGATCGGACTGCCGACGAGTGGCGCAAATTTCTCCGTCTCGACCTTGAGGCCGTCTTCCAACGGCAGGTTGCAACCCCTGGCGATCGCTTCAAGGGCTGCGAGCGGGGCGGGGTACTTGCCCTGGGTTTTGGCGTGTACCTGGGCGCGGATCACGGCCGCCGAGAAGCCGAGTTGTTCTTCGCTGAGGCCGACGGGTTGCTGCTTGCGTTGGCGCGCCGCTTGCCAATCGCCGGCGGGTGCGACCTCTTTCAACAGGCGCACGGCCTCGTCGAGCAGACGTTCGGCGGGCACCACGTCGAAGACCATGCCCAGTTGCAGGGCACGTTTCGCGTTGGCGGCGTCGCCGGCGCAGATCATCTCGGCAGCCAGCGCCGGGCCGATCAGCCGGGTCAAGCGCTGGGTGCCGCCCCAACCGGGGATCAGGCCGATCTTGACCTCCGGCAATCCAAGTTCGGTCTTGGCGTGCGTGCTGGCGAGGCGGTAGTCGAAGCCGAAGGCCAGTTCCAGGCCGCCGCCCATGCAGGCGCCGTCGATGGCCGCCACGGTCGGGAACGGCAACTTCTCGAACGCGGCCACCAGGTCGAGGCCGCGCTGGACGAGCTTGCGGGTTAGGGCCGGGTCGGGCTTCGCGCCGCCGAGTTCCTTCAAATCCGCCCCGGCGATGAACATGCCGGGCTTGCCGCTGATAAGTATCAAGCCTTGCAGGTCGTTGCGTTCGGCGAGTTGGGCCGCGGCGGCTTCGAGTTCGCCGATGACGGCCTGGCCGAGCGTGTTGGCGCGGCTGCCGGGCTGGTCGAGCGTGAGCACGGCGATGTGATCGTCGCGGATTTCCAATCGGACGGCTGCCTGGCTCATCGGGGGTTTACCTCGCGTGGGGACGACATTGCCGAGAGTGCAGGTTAGCAAACGCGGCGGCGCGGGGCAATCAGCGTCTGGGTGCGGCTACTTGACTTGGGTGGGCCGTGCGGACAAAATACGGAGGTTCACGCAGAGGGAAGGCATAAGAGGCGCTATCGAACCAATGACAATAAGGAGTCCGTTATGAGTGCGGGAGCGGGAGCGGCGGCAGCGGCGGCGGCAGCGGCAATCGCGCAAGCCATCAAGGCGAGTGGCGTCCTCGTCACCGTACCGCCGGCGGATTTCCTCGCCATCGTGCAGCGGCAGAAAGATGCCCTGGTCGTCCACGCGACCGGCGGCTTCTTCTCGACGAATTATCAATACTTGACGAGCTACAAGGGGTTGGCCTTCTTCACGAAGTCGTCTGAACCGCTCGTACTGCCGTCGGGGACCGAAGTGGTGCAGGCCAAGAGCATCTGGATTCCGGGGTGAGCCGGGCGCTTCATTTCGCAACCCGCACGTGCCGGGTGATGAGCGCGGCCACGGTGCCAAGGACCGCGTAGCCAAGGCAGGCGGCCACCAGCACGGGCGGCACGGCCTGAAGGAACGTGACGGCGTCCCATTGCGGAGCCGGCAAGTAGTTGATCGCCAGGCCCAGAATGTAGGCCGCCGTCATGCCAACGGCGCCGAGCCAGGCCGTTATCAGGCGTGGGTGGACGACGCACAAGGAAATCGCCAGCAGTGGCAGCAGGAGGTTGACGCTCGCCGCCGTCGCAAGGCCTGGCTTGACGCCGAGTTGCTGGACGAGGCGGCCGAGTTGCGGATCGGCCAGGCCCGACGCCAGGCCGCCCAGAAGGAAAACGGGCAAGACGGTCCACCACTTGGCGGCAAGAATGCGTTTCATGCTAAACCTCGCACCAGGTTCCTCACAATGCCGTCGGAAGGCCGGACGCCCGGCCCGACGACACTTTGCGACTTTACCCCGTGCCGACCCGGTATGCAAGCCGTGTGGCCGCGCTATTTTTCGGCGAGCATTTCGTCGATCTGGCGACCCAGAAGCGCCCGGCCATTTACTTCCGCGGACTCAAGCTCGCCCTCCCACCGGTAGCGCACCTTGCCTTTTTTGTCGACCAAGTAAATGGTGGGCCAGTAGCGGTTTTCCCACTTCTGCCAATTCTGTCCGCCTCGGTCGAGCGCAATGGGGAATTTCAGGCCGTTCTTGTTGGCCTGCGCCTGGACTTGTTTGGCGTCGGCCTCGTAATCGAATTCCGGCGTGTGAACGCCGATCACGGTTACACCCTTGCCGCCGTATTTTTCGTGCCACCCCTTGTAGGCCGGGTAGTTATGCTTGCAGTTGATGCAGCCGAACGTCCAGAAATGAACGACGACCACTTTGCCGCGCAGGCCAGTCCACGTCAGCGGCTCACTCTGCAGCCACTCCGTCTGCGGCGCGAAAGCCGGCGCGGCGTAGAAGGACTCGTTCGGTAATTCCGGACTGGCGGTCGTGTCTTTGGGCGGAGGTGACTCGGCGTGTCCCCACGGCCGCCAGAAGGCGAAGACCCCGGCGCCTGCCAGGGAGAGGACGGCCGCGGCCAAAAGGAGCTTGCGCAGCATTATCCCTCGTGGGGGCTTGGTTCGTCGTTTTTCGTTTACAGCCCGGCGTACCAGTCGTAACCCCGTTCGCCCCAGTAATCGGCGGGCTGTTCGTCCTGGAAGCGAATCAGGCTAACGCGCTTCAGGCTCTTGCTAGCCGTACTTCGCTGCCAGGTAGATTCGCAAAGGCGCGCCGTGTTCCCGGTTCAGCGCCTGCCCGTTCATCGTATCGCATAGCAGGGTTTGCGGGTGCAGCGCGGCGGCCAGGTCCAGGCCGACGTAGTAACTCTCGTCCGGCGTCGCCAGGTAAACGTAGCGGTACAGGTCCGCCGAGTCGCCGTCCGGGTCGGGTGCGCGGCCGCTCCGCGTCCCCAGGCCGAACCGGGTCAGGAAATCGTGGAAGGTCACGCCCCCGAAACGCATCACCTGACTCCAACCCTCGACGCATTTCAACTCCGTCACCAGGTCCGCCCGCGGCAACGCCCGGAGCGCCGCCAGAGTGAGGGACTGTTCCGCAGCCCGGCCCGCGTGTTGGATGCGCAAGCACCAGGCCGCCGCGTCCACTGCGCCATCCAGCCCGATTTCCCCGTTGGTTCGCGGCGGGTTTTGCACCGACTCGGCGGCGAAAGTGGGAGCAAGGTTGTGCAGGGAGGCGAACCCCTCGCCGAGCCGTTGGTTGAAACGCAGCATGCGCCGCAGCGGCCACGGTATCCCTTGTTCGTGGGCCGCTGTCGTCAGCCAGGTCCATGCCCCAATGCCGGCCACCGCCGCCAGGCCGCCGGTGAGAAAGCTGCGCCGGCTTAACATTCGCATTCGCCGTTCCGCCGCTTCGCCCGTCAACGGCGCATTTTTAGGGTCGGCCATGAATCGTCTCCTGCACCGGCACCAGCTCGTAGCCGGTGGCCATCGCCCGGAAATTGTTCCAACCTGCTTTTACCACCTGGCCAACGTGGACGACAAAGAACAGGACGTAGCCGATCGGGAGCGCGAAATGCTCTGCCCTGGCCCATTCGTAGCCGCCCAGCAGGGTCGTAAGCCACCCGAGTTGCGTCGGCTTGTAAATTGCCAACCCGGTCAAGAGCGAGCACGCACCCATCACGATGACGCCGGTATAGGCGAGCCGTTGAGCGCCGTTGAATTTGTCCCGCGGGGGCGGCAACTTGCGGAGTTTGAGGTCGTGCAGCACGACGTGCCACGCCTCCAGCGGCGTGCGGCGGTTGGGAAGCAGGTGCCGCCATTCACCGGAAACGATGGTGTATAGGACGTAGCATAGGCCGTTCAGCGCGAAGAACCACATGAAGGTGAAGTGGTATGCCATGCCGGTGGCGAGTCCGTTCCTGAGCTTCAGTGCGTCGTAAAACCAGTTCGGAAAGAAGTGCAAAAGCGTCACGCCACCGACCCGCAGCGCATAAACGTCGTTGGCCCAGTAAATCAGCAGGCCGCTCCAGATCATCACCGTCAGCACCGGGACGTTGACCCAGTGCATCCAGCGCACGGCGCGCGGGTGTTTCGGTTCCAGGCGATTCATGGCACCCCCTCCCATCGGCCGCCGGGCGCCGCGTCGGAGCGCCCGGTGCCGATCGATTGCCGTGCTTCCTACTTGTCCTTTTTCTCGCCCATCTTGTCGGCCACTTTGCCGCTGTCCATTTTGTCACCCATTTTGTCGCCCATCTTGTTGTCACCCATTTTGTCGCCCATCTTGTCGCCGCCCATCTTGTTGGCCGTGGACGGTGCCGGGCTGCAACCGGAAACGCCAAAACTTAGGCCGACGGCCAGGACGACAACCGCGATCCCAATCCAAAGCTTGCGCATGTCGGAACTCCTCGTTTTGCAAAGGGGACTACGCAACCCCGCCGCGCCGGTGTGGGTTCCCGCGACAACCGGTGTCGGGGAGTTTGGCCCACCCGTGGACCGACGTGGGGTCTTACCTTGTTGGATGGAAATGGCGGCGGCAGGTTACAAGCGAATTCGTCTTTTTCGCGCGAGCAGAGAACGTCGGTTGGCAAAGGGTTGTGGCGTCAATGGCCTGGAACGGCGTCAAGAAATGCGCGGGCGGGCACGGAGGATCGCCCGGACCAGTTCCTCAGGGGCGTCTGTCGGCGACACGTCGTCCTCGGCCGTCCGGGCGACTTGGACCAGTTGCAGGG
Organism: Gemmatales bacterium; assembly: GCA_038231495.1. Classification (GTDB taxonomy): domain Bacteria; phylum Planctomycetota; class Planctomycetia; order Gemmatales; family Gemmataceae; genus JBBRLG01. The sequence goes on from JBBRLG010000005.1 coordinate 14,724, forward strand.
TTGCTTGGTAACTATCCAGGTAAGCGACGCACCACGGGCATTCGGCGAGGTGCATCTCAAACTCGGCCCTCTCGCCGACCGGCAGGTCGCCGAACAGGTATTCGTGCAAAAACTCGGTGAATTCGCGGCAATTCATTACAGGTCGTCCCTCCGGAAATAGGGGTCGAGGAGGGTGCGGAGAGCTTGGCGGGCGCGGTGCAACCGCGTCTTGATGACCCCCGGGCTGGTGCCGAGCAACCGGGCCGTTTCGTCCGTATCGATACCTTCGATGTCGCGCAAGAGTACCACCGTGCGGTAGGCATCCGGCAGGCGGTTAATGCAGCGCGTGACCAGTTCGCGCGACTCCTTTCCCTGGAGGATCGCGTCCGAGGTCGCTTGCCAGGGCGCGGGCGGGTCAAATTGATGTTCGCCTTCCCCGAAGTGAGGCAGGAGGCTTTCGATCGGTTGCTCCGGGTGCTTGTGCAGCTTGCGCAAACGGCCGAGGGCCGCATTGACCCCAATGCGGTGCAGCCAGGTGCCGAGTTTGGAGCGCTCCTCGAAGCGGTCGATTTGTTTGAACGCCGCCAGGAAGGCGTCCTGCACGGCGTCGCGCGCGTCCTCTTCATTTGGCAAAATACGGCGGGCAACCACCAGGAGCCGGCCGCAATAGGTGCGGACGCACGCCTCGAACGCCTCGTCGTCACCGGCCTGCATGCGTGCCAGTAAGGTCGCCTCGTCCAGGACCGGTGCGGACGGGCGCGCGGGAGCCATGTCGTCCATAGACTCGTTAGCGTACCAGAGGCATCCGCCGGCCACAAGAGTCGAGGTGCCCTCCTTGGCTCGGGCGCGAGCGTGTTACACCGTTTGCAAGCGCGTCACGGCACGTTCTGAATCACGAACGGTCCGACAATGGTGCCGGCGATCTGGTTGAACACGTTGGCGGTCAAACGGCCGCCGAGGTCCACCGAGCCGGTTAGCACGGCCGCCGCGTTATTGAGGGTGAACGTGTCGTCACTGTTGCCGAACCGGGCGCGGATGTCGTAGAAGCCGGCGCCGGTCAACGTCAGGGCGTCGGTGCCGTTGCCGCTGTTCCAAATCACCGAACCGCCGGGCGCGGTGGACAGGGTGGCGGAGTCCGTGCCGTTGCCGAGGTTGAACACCTCGTTGCCCAACACGGTGCCGTCGAACGGGATCACGTTGTTGCCGTTGCCCGCGGTGAGCAAGGCGTTGCCGGCGACGTTCAACGAGGGCGGTAGGCTGTAGGTGTTGTTGCCGTTGCCGAAATTGACGATCAAGTTGTTCCCGATGTTGAGGAGCGCGGCCACGGGGTCGATGAGCAGGGTGTTGTTGCCGTTGCCCGCCGTAAGAATGAAATCCTTGCCGAACACCTGCACCGCGCCGGCGGGGTTGCCGCGGTTCAACTCCACGACGTTGTTGCCGTTGCCCAGATTCAGCAGCATCGAGCCGCCCACGTTGGAATCGGCCAGCACGAAATTGCTGCCGGTGTTGCCCTGGACCGTGAGGTTGCCCAAGACGTTGGAGGAAACGCTGAGCAACACGAAGTTGTTGAACGCGCCCGCGGTGACGGAGTCGGTGAACGCCGCGGTGTTGCGCGTCAGCTGGATGTTGACGTTGCCGGCGAACGTCTGGCCGCCGTTCGTCGCGAAAGCACCGAACCGAACGTTGTTGATGCCCGCGATCGAAACGTCGCCGCCGACGAAGGTAGTCTGCCCGGCCGCCGTTTTCCCACCGAATTCGACGAAATTATTGGCACCGCCGGTGCCGCCCTGGATTTGGACCGAGCCGCTGATGGCCAGCCCCTTGGTGTCGGCCGGGTCTGCAAAAAGCTTGTCGCCGCCGTTACCGAAGCTGAGGTTGAGGTTGCCGGCAATCCGGCCGCCGTTGCCGTTGGTAGTCAGGGTCACGACATCGGTTCCGTTGCCGGTGCGGACGTTGAGGTTGCCGAGCAAGGCGGCGGTGCCACCGGCCCCCTTGTCGAGAGTAACCGTCACCTTGTCGCTGGCGGCGGTGCCGGTCACGGACAGATTGCCGGTCACGAGGAAAGTGCCGTTGTTGGCACCGTTGTCCTTGACCTGAAACGCCCCGGTGGGCAACTGGGTGATGGTGAGGGCGGTCGCACCGGCGGTGATGTTGGGGTTAGTAATGAACAGGTTGCTGCCGTCGAAACGGATGCTGGCGGGAACCAGGCGGTTTTCGAGGATTTCAAGGCAAGGGGCGGCATGTTTCCGGGTGCGCATGGTGGTGTCCTCGCTAGGGTGATGAACTGTAATGAAAGAGATGATAAGTTTTCTGCCGCCGCGGTTTCAAGCCGACCCTGCTCGGAAGTTCTGGGAATTTGGTAAACTTGTTCTGATCGGTGTGACAATGCTGAAAAGAGCGGTTACGCGGAAAATGCGCGTGGGCACAGTAATGCCTAACGGCTCGCATTTCGGGAGGTAAGCGCTTAACCGTTGGTTTCAAGGAGCCTTCCCTCATGTCCTCGAATCCGACCTTTTGCCAGCCGGTCGATGAAGACGCCCGGCGTCGGTTCGAGTCCGCCTGGCGGGCCGGGCGGCCCGAGCCGATCGAACGCTTCCTTCCCGTTGACGGCCACCCCGATTACCTCGGCACGCTGGAAGAACTGGTCGCCATCGAGATGGAGTTTGCGTGGAAAACCGCGGGAACCATTCCCGGAGAACCCGCCGGCGGCCCTCAGGCCGGGCTGGAGGCGTACCTGGTGCGGTTCCCCCAGCTTAACCGGACGGACGTTCGGCAGCGGTTGTTGGAGCAGGAGCAGCACGTCCGGCGACACTTCGGCGACCACCCGACTCCCCAGGAACGTCGTGGGCAAGACGCCAACGGCACGCTTTCGACTGCAAAGCCGCAAGCGGCGGGTTTGCTCGCGATTCCCGGTTACGAAATTCTCGGCGAGATTGCCCGCGGCGGCATGGGCGTGGTCTTCAAGGCGCGGCAGGCCGGTCTGAACCGCGACGTGGCGATCAAGATGATCCTGGCCGGCGCGTGGGCGACCGCCACGGAGGTGGCTCGCTTCCGCGCCGAGGCCGAAGCGGCGGCGGCCCTGCGCCACCCCAACATCGTGCAGATTTACGAGGTCGGCGAACACAACGGGCTGCCCTACTTTTCGCTGGAATTCATGGAGGGCGGCAGTCTGGCAAAGAAGCTGGACCACACGCCTCAACCCGCGCGGCCGGCCGCCGAGTTGGTCGAAATCGTGGCACGGGCCGTTCACGTTGCCCACCAGCACGGCATCATCCACCGCGACCTCAAGCCGGCGAATGTTTTGCTGACAGGCGACGGTCTGCCGAAAATCACCGACTTCGGCCTCGCCCGTAGGCTGGAAGGCGACTCCAACCAGACCCGGACCGGCGACCTCCTGGGGACGCCCGGCTACATGGCACCGGAGCAGGCGGCGGCCAAGCCGGGGACCGTCGGCCCGGCGGCGGACGTTTACGCCCTGGGAGCGATCTTGTACGAGATGCTGACCGGGCGACCTCCGTTTCAGGCAGAAACTCCGTGGGACGTGCTGACCCAGGTTCTGTCGGCGGACCCGGTGCCGCCGCGGCGTTTGCAGCCGAAGGTTCCGGCGGACCTGGAAACAATCTGCCTGAAATGTTTGGAGAAAGAGCCGTCGAAGCGCTACGCAAGCGCGGCAGCTTTGGCCGACGACCTGGGACGTTTTCTGGCGGATCGGCCGATCCGGGCGCGGCCCGCCGGCGCGGCGGAGCGCCTGTGGCGCTGGCGGCGGCGCAATCCGGTGCTGTCCCTCCTGACCGGTTTGACGGCACTGGCCATGGCCGCGGCGGTCGTCCTGTCCGTGAGCTTCGCCTTCTACCAGGCTCAGACCGCCGAAGATCTGCGCCAAGAACAGAAGCAAACCAAGGCCGCCAAGGAGCAAGCGGATGGCCTGGTTCGCGACTTACAAGAAACCGACCGCCAGCGCCGGCGGTTCACCGGCCTGTCGGCCCGCCTGGTCTCAAATCAGGGCCAGACGCGCTGCGAGCAAGGAGACGTTACGGGCGGCATGTTGCTGCTGGCGCGCAGCCTGGAGATCGCCCCAGCGGAAGCGCCCGAGCTGGCTGCTTCCCTGCGGACGAACCTGGCCGCCTGGCGCGGCCAGCTGCGACCCCTGCGCGCTATTCTACACCATGACGACGCCATCACGGTTGCGATCTTCAGCCCGGACAGCCACACCATATTGACGGGGAGCCATGACAAAACGGCACGGCTCTGGGACGCCCGGACGGGCCGGCCCATCGGCCTCCCCCTGCGACACCGCGACCGCGTTATGCACCTGGCTTTTAGCCCGGACGGCAAGACGGCGGCGACGGCCAGTAAAGATAGTACGGCCCAGCTCTGGGACGCAACCACCGGCCAGGCTCTCGGTCCGCCGTTGGTCCACGACTCGTGGGTCGGCTGGGTCGAATTCAGTCCCGACGGCAAGACGGTGATAACCGGGAGCTACGACAAGACGGCCCGGCGCTGGGACGTGGCCACCGGTCGGCCCGTGGGGCAACCGTTGTGTCACGACAATACGGTTCGATCTGCGACCTTTAACCCCACGGGCCGGATCATTCTGACAGGTTCCTACGACGGGACGGCCCGGCTTTGGGACGCCGCTACCAGCGACCCGGTCGGCCAACCGATGAATCATCAGTCCAAGATCTTTACGGCGGTCTTTAGCCGCGACGGCAAGACGATCGTGACGGCCGGTGCGGACGGCACGGCCCGGCTCTGGGACGGCGCGACGGGTCGGCCGCTCAAGGTGTCCCCGCTCCAACATCAGGACCAAGTTGCGGCGGTGGCTTTTAGCCCGGACGGTAAGAAGGTCTTGACGGGGAGCCTCGACCGGACGGCCCAGGTCTGGGACGTGGCAACGGGACAGGCCGTCGGCCGCCCGCTGCAACATCTCGACCACATCCAGGCCGTGGCCTACAGCCCGGACGGCAAGACGATCCTGACGGGCAGTTGGGACAAGACCGCCCGGCTCTGGGACGCGGCCACGGGCGAACCGCTCGGGCCGGCCTTCGCGCACCACGACCGCGTCCTGGCGGTGGCGTTCAGTCCTGACGGCAATAGCTTCCTGACCACGAGTGCGGACGGGACGGCCCGGCTCTGGAATGCGGCGACGGGTCAAGTCAGCCCCCTCATCCTGCCGCACGACGACGAAGTCGCGGGCGTCGTATTCAGTCCCGACGGCACGACGGTCGCGACGGCGTGTTACGACGGCGCGGCCCGGTGCTGGGACGCGGCGACCGGCGAGCCGCGGGGATGTCCTTTGTTCCACGAGGGCAAGGTCGATGGGGTGGCCTTCAGCCCCGACGGCAAAACCCTGTTGACGTGCAGCTGGGACAAGACGGCGCGGCTGTGGGACACCGCTTCGGGCAAGCCGACCGGCCCGGTATTTCGCCATCAAGCCCGGATTTTCGCCGCGGTTTTCAGCCCGGACGGCCGCACCGTGTTGACCGGCAGCCACGACACCACGGCCAAATTGTGGGACGCGGCGACGGGCGCGCCGTGCGGCCCGCCGCTCCTGCACGCGAAGGCGGTCTGGGGCGTCGCCTTCAGCCCGGACGGCACATCGGTCGTGACGGCGGGCTACGACACGAACGTCCAGCGGTGGCACGTCGCCTCGGGTCGGCCCATCGACCCGCCGCTGCGGCACCAATCGTCGGTGTGGGGCGTCGCCTTTAGCCCCGACGGCAAAACCCTGGTCACGGCGTGTTGGGATCGGACCGCACGGCTGTGGCGGACGGCCACGGGCGAGCCGACCGGCAGACCCCTTCCTCATCACGACCGGGTCTCCGCCGTTGCCTTCAGCCCGGACGGCAAGGTCATTCTGACGGGCAGTGACGACACGACCGCCCGCCTCTGGGACGCAACTACTGGGCAGCCGCTAGGGCCGCCCTTGACCCACGGCAAGGGTGTAAACGCCGTCGCCTTTAGCCCGGACGGCAGAACCTTGCTAACGGGGTGTATGGACGGAACGGCCCGACTCTGGCCGTGGCCGGCACCCGTCGAAGGTTCGGTGGAGCAAATGGTGCTGTGGGTGCAGACGCTAACGGGCATGGAACTGGACGACGATGGCAACGTCCACGAATTGGATGCCGAGACGTGGAACGACCGCCGCAGGCAGTTGGCAGAACTAGGCGGACCTCCTGCGAATTGACAGCAAGGCGAGCCGGTCGCGGCAACCGGCGGCGGCGAAAGTCTCCGCGTCCTTGAACGCCAGATTCCACCCTTGCCATGCCAACTCCCTGCGGCAAGGGTGGGCCTCCCCCTGGTGCCAAGCGCTGAGGGATGGTTTTCCTAAGTATAGATCTTAAAACAACTTACTTCACTTCTCGCTCTCGATTTCCGGCATGGATCAAAAGCCGCAAGCACGAGGCAACAAATGGAATTCGTTTCATTCACACTGCCACACACCCCCCCGAACGAATTTCCCAAGGTGGAACTTATGGCCGGGCAAAGACTTAAAGCATTCGTTCCGCATGGCGCCCCAGCGCCACGTCCTTGAACAACGGTTGCTTCCTTTGCCACCCGAGTTTGAACCATGCCCGATTTCCACCCTTGCCACGATGCACCCTTGCCACCAAAAAAGCCACCCTTGCCAACGGAAAACAGACGTTTGGGATTGGTAGCACCGTATAATCACTTCCGCTTACCGTTCCTACCCAACGCAACGAAAGTCGAGCATGGCCAACCCCATTACGCCGCAAGAGTTCATCGCGAAATGGAAGCGCGCCAACCTTTCCGAACGGAGTGCGGCCCACCAACACTTCCTCGACCTGTGCGACATGCTGGCACAGCCGAAGCCGGCCCAGGCCGACCCGGACGGCGCCTGGTACACGTTCGAGCGCGGCGTAACGAAAACCGGCGGCGGCAGGGGTTGGGCCGACGTGTGGCTGCGCGGCAAATTCGCCTGGGAGTACAAGGGCAAGCACAAGAACCTGGTCGAAGCCTATCAACAATTGCTCCGCTACCGCGAAGACCTGGAAAACCCGCCGTTGCTTGTCGTTTGCGACCTCGACCGCTTTGAGGTCCACACCAACTTCACCGGCACCATCAAGGCCGTCCACGAATTCAACCTGGATGCGCTGGGCGAACCGGCCAACATCGACGTGTTGCGCAAGGTGTTCACCGACCCCGACGCGCTCAAACCGCGCCAAACGACACAAGAAATCACGGAAGTGCTGGCCGTCCGTTTCGCCAAGCTCGCCGACGGGATGCGCGCCCGCAACATCCCCGCGCCCGCCGCGGCGCACTTCCTCATGAAACTCATGTTCTGCATGTTCGCCGAGGACATCGACCTGTTGTCGGGCAAGCTCTTCGGCAAAGTGCTCGCCACCTCGCGGAACGAACCCGCCGCCCTGTCGCGCCGGCTCCGGTCGCTCTTCACGGCGATGGCGAAGGGCGAAGATTTCGGGGAGCACGTGATCGCGCATTTCAACGGCGGCCTGTTTGCCGACGCCGACGTGATCGACCTGACGCCGCACGAGATCGAGGAACTGATCCGCGTCAACGATTCGGACTGGAGCAACGTCGAGCCGTCGATCTTCGGCACCCTGTTCGAGCGGACTCTGGACCCGGACAAGCGTTCGCAAATCGGGGCGCATTACACCAGCCGGGCGGACATCGAAACGCTCCTGGAGCCGGTCGTCATGGCCCCGCTGCGGCGCGAATGGGAGGAAGTGAAGGCGAAGTGTGAGAAATTGCGGCCGAAGATCAAACAAGCCGCCGCCGAGAAAAGCCAGGGATCGCGCGGCAAGGAATCGAAACCCCGCAAGGAACACGACAAGCTGCTCACCGACTTCGGCCACCGTCTGGAACAGGTGACGGTCCTGGACCCGGCTTGCGGTTCGGGCAATTTCCTCTACGTCGCCATAAACCTGTTGCTCGACCTGGAAAAGCAGGTCATTACCTATGCGTCGCAACGCGACCTGAGCTGGTTCCCCCTGGTTCGACCTCGACAACTCGCGGGCCTGGAAATCAACCCGTATGCCCAGCAGCTCGCACAGGTCGTCATCTGGATCGGCTATTTGCAATGGATGCACCACAACGGTTTCCTCGCGCCCACCAACCCGGTGTTGGAGCCGATGGAGAATATCAACCGCATGGACGCGATCTTGGATTTGACCGACCCGGCGAACCCCAAAGAACCGGAATGGCCGGCGGCGGAATTCATCGTCGGCAACCCGCCGTTTCTCGGCGACAAGAAAATGAGGGGAGAACTCGGAGACGCCTATGTCAAAGCCGTTCGCAAGCTTTATGCAGACCGACTTCCGAACCAATCCGACCTCTGTTGTTACTGGTTCGAGAAAGCAAGGGCGGCAATTCAAGCCGGCAGATGTAAGCGAGCGGGGTTACTCGCGACGCAGGGTATCCGGGGCGGCGCAAACCGGGAGTGCCTGAGTCGGATCAAGGAAACCGGTAACATCTTTTGGGCCTTTGCGGATCGCGATTGGATTCTTGACGGGGCAACGGTTCATGTGAGCATGGTTGGGTTTGACAACCGCGAGGAAAACTCGTGTCGGCTGAACGGAGACGCCGTTCAGTCGATCCACAGTAATCTGACGACTGGTGCCGGTGTCGATGTGAACAAAGCGCACGTCCTATCCGCGAACGCAAACCTTTGCTTTTTGGGGGTAATGAAGGCGGGCCCGTTTGACATCGAGGAATCGCGCGCTCTGGAGATGGCGAGTGCGCCAAATCCACACGGGGCGCCGAACAGCATCGTCCTGCGCCCGCGCCTCACCGCTCGCGACATCCTGCAACGTGGTGAAACCGGATGGATCATTGATTTTGGTTGTGATAGCTCAGTAACGGAAGCATCCCTGTTTGAACTGCCATGGAAATACGTTGAGTCCAATGTCAAGTCGGTCCGAGAAGGCAACCGCAGAACCCGACTGGCCCACAAGTGGTGGATACATGGCGAACCCCGCCCTGGCCTTCGCCATGTGCTTCAACCTCTTTGGCGGTTCATTGTTACCCCTGAAGTCTCAAAGCACCGGATATTCTCTTGGCTTGATGCGGTCTTCCTGGCAGACCATCAAACGAGAGCGTTCGCGAGTGAAGAGGACTGGTTCTTTGGAGTTCTTCATTCACGGATCCACGAAGTCTGGGCCAGAGCCAAGGGAACCCAGCTTCGCGAACGAGAAAGCGGTTTTCGGTACACGCCGACAACCTGCTTTGAAACTTTCCCCTTCCCGACTGCGACCGACGAGCAGAAAACCGCGATCAGTGCTGCCGCGAAGGAACTGGACACCTTGCGGAACAACTGGCTAAACCCGCGCGAATGGACGCGGCAGGAAGTGCTAGAGTTTCCAGGTTCGACCAGCGGTCCGTGGGCGCGTTACGTTCACGACGCGGATGGCCGCGGTATCGGCACCGTGCGTTACCCGCGCAGCGTTCCCAAAGATGAGGAACACGCCGAGAAGCTCAAGTCGCGAACGCTGACGAACCTCTACAACGAGCGTCCGACGTGGCTCGACCTCGCCCACAAGAAACTCGACGCCGCCGTCTTCGCCGCCTACGGCTGGCAACTCGACAAGAGCGACGAGGACATTCGCGCCGCGTTGCTGGCCCTGAACCTGCAAAAACCACGGTAACTGCCACAAAGCCTGAACCCTTGTCATTTATGTGGGTCTAAATTGGTGGCGGCCTTTTCTGTACAAAGTGCCAATAACAAGGAGCATCAACACATGGGCTCTAAGTACGCAGCCCGGCGCCAGCGCCTCTTCGATCTCTATAGCCGGAATCTCGCCTTCTTTGGCGCTCAACCTCCGGATATTTTCGTTTGCCCTTTGTGCATGGACGGACTGACACGCGAGGCTCTTCAAGGCCCTGAGCCCGAGGTGACCCTTGCCCACGTCATCCCCCAGAAACTCGGCGGCAGGCTGACAACCCTTTGCTGCGACCGTTGCAACCACACCAATGGGCACGCGCTGGAAACTCACTTGGTGGAACGTTTGCGCACTGACGACTGCCTTGCAGGCGTAGGTCACCGAAAAGGGAGGCTGTCCTTGCCATTTGGTGATATTACCGTCGAGTATGGTTACTCTCCTGCTGAGCTGGCCTGGAAGGTCTACGGCATACCGGAGGCGTCAAACCGAAACGTCTTGAATGCAATTCCCGAATACCATAGCCAGTTGATGAGCGACCCTACCAACTATCCACCGCTTTGTCTCATGCCCCAATATCGCCATCAACCCTCCGAAGTGAAGGCAGCCGTATACCAATCCGCGTTCTTGTTGATGTTCAGCTACTTCGGCTACGAGTTCTTGTTCCATCCGCATTTCTGCTCATTGCGTGAGCAGGTGGTCCACCCTGAAAAAGACATATTTCCGTCGGTGTTCCCAGTCCTAAGTGACACGTCGGCCGCCACGATTCACAAAGACCGGCCTTACGCCGTCGTGTTCGCAAATGACCCGCCGGTTATCCTTGTGTTGTTGCGGATGCGGCCGAAGGGTGGAATATCCCGGTCATTCGTTGTGGTACTGCCGGGCCTGAATGACCCGGTAGTGCCGGCCCACAAATTTGCCGATTTCCAAGGAATCGCGATAGCGTTTCGCCCTGAGTTGCTGGGCAAAACGGGATCCACTTTTCGGCAAATGTGGGCTTACACGCGAAAGCATGTACCAAGCAAACCAAGTTGAGAGACCCGAGTTGTGGCACGGTCACCCGACCGCGCCACGGGGCCCCGACCGGAGGTCGCCTTGTCGTTGCAGGTACAGGGAGACCTTCGGTCAGGCCGATTGACACGGTCGGGAGACCGTGTCACATGGGGCGATGCGGCCGCCGCCGAGGAACTCGTCGTCGCCTTTGAACCCGACATCCGGCGGTTCATCCACTTCCGGCTGACCGACCCGCGCGTCCGCGAGGTGTGCGACACCCTCGACGTCTTTCAGTCCGTCCTCGGCAGCGGCGAAAAAGGGGACATCGTAGAGATTCGAGCCGAACCAGTTGCTGAAGTAGACAGTCCACCCGAACATGGTGTTTCGAGTCATAAGGTCGTCCCGCGTGAGGCTGCTGCTGAGGGGGCGTTCGGCTAGGAAGATGTCATGGCAACCGTTTACATCGAGACATCGATTGTCAGCTATACGACCGCTCGTCCGAAACTTGCTGAGAGACATCGGTCGCTCGAAATGTGCTGCCCTACGCCGTCCCGGTCCGCCGCGGCCGATCGTCCCACTGCAACCATTTCTGCATCTTCAGGAGTTCCTTCGTCCAAAGCTCGCTCGCGCGGCGCCGGCTGAAGGTTTCGTAAAGCAAGTCCAGCGTTTCGACCAGGTGGCGCAATTGCGTCACGCGCTCTTCCAGGCGGGCACGCTCGTCGGCAGCTTCCGGGGCGGGAAGGCGCACGCCACTAACCGCCATGTTTTCCGCTTGCAAGGTCAGGTCGTATTGATGATCGTGACGCACGACCGTCAGGCCCACCTTGCGCGGCAACTTGCCGGATTGAATGGCGCGGCGCGCTTCGGGCAGGCGCGTCGGGCCGTCGCTCGTGATGCTCTCCTTGCCCGTCTGGCCGCGCGGGCATTCCAGCACCAGCGTCCGCGCCAGCATCACCGCCACCTCGGTCTCGTCGGGCAGCTGGATCGTGTCGGTCTCGGAGTCCAGCACGTACCACAGCCACAGCAGGTACTCGTTGCCCAGGAAGTCGCGGCTCGTCTCGTCCATCAGCCAGGCCACTTCCGAGGGCGACACGCCCGGCACGAACGGGGCCGGGGTCGCGTCATCGACGTTCCGGGTCTGCTGGCGCACTTCCGCCAGGCGAAACGCTTGCCGGCCCGCGCCCAGCATTTCCAGCGTGTGGCCGAACGTACGCTGAAACAGCGTGTGAACGTGGTCGATCACCGTTACCGCCGTCGTGCCGACCAGCACCTCGTTCGTTTGCGCGTCCCAGAGGAGGGGGTACGCACGCCGCTTGAGGAAGCGACCGTCCTTGGCCTCGTCTTCGAGCCGTTCGCGTGCCGTCTCGCGCGCCTCGCGCTTCTGGCGGGCGCTGGGGATGCCGCTCGGATTCGTCGCGGCCAACGCCTTCAGTTCGACCTGCGCGTAGGCGCGCAGCAGGTCGGCCGGAACCTTCTGCGTGTCGGTGCGGATGCAGAAGTGCAGCGCGTCGTTGACGACATTTTTCGCCAGGTCGAACGAGGTGTCGAGGATGTGGTCGCCGCCGGACCAGCCGACTTCGACGCCATCGGCGTTGGCGACGCGCTGCTTGCCGATGGCGTGGTTGTCGAGGCGTTCCAGGTGTGCCGGCCCGAACAGGCCGGGCGACGGGCCAATGACGCGGTAGCGGACGAAGGTTGCCCGGCCGGAGAAGAAGCCCATGAAACGTGACCTCGCGTGAAGGGTCGGGACAATTGGTGGTAACCGTTCACTCCCCCCCTTACGAAGGGGGGTAGGGGGGGTGGAAATAGCGCGATGCCCGCATACTGCAATCGTTCTTACCCCCCCCTACCCCCCCTTCGTAAGGGGGGGGGAAGTTGCCGGTGAACGGTTACAATTGGTGAACCACCAATCTATATCGGCGGAAGAAGGCTCCACAATGTAGGTAGAAGAAAAATCACTTCAGGACGAAGCCCGATGAAGGCGGTCGCGGATGGCGAGCCAGCCGTCGGCGTCCGGCGGCAGAGCCACGACGATGCGCTCAAGGTTACGGTCGTCCAGCTCGTGAAGAACTGCATAAAGTTGGGCCGCGGCCGCGGCGGGATCGTTCGCGAGGGTGCGCGTGGCAACGCCGGTTGTGCCGTCTCCGCCGAACCGCAACAGGCCGACGCGCAGGCCCGAAGCGAGCAAGGCGTCGAACACCGTTTGCCCGTCCCCCTCGACGCAGATCAAGGGCGTCCGTGGCGCGTAATGGCGGGGCAACATCCCCGGCGACGGCAACGCGCGTTCGGTTACGCTCGTCCCCGGGCGCTGCAAAGAACCGACGACCGCCTCAAGGTCGCCGGCCGACAACAAACCGGGGCGTAGGAGACGCGGCGGCGTTGTCGTTACATCCACGACCGTCGATTCGATGCCGCCGAGCGTGGGTCCGCCGTCCAATAGCAGATCGAGGTGCCCGTCGAGGTCGCGCAAGACGTGGGCCGCGCACGTCGGCGACAGTCGATTCGACCGGTTGGCGCTCGGCGCCGCGACCGGCACGCCCGCGGCACGCAAGAGAGACAGTGCCGCGGCATGGGCGGGAATGCGCACGGCCACCGTCGGCCCTCCTGCCGTCACAACGTCGGGGACCTCCGCCCGTTTCGGCAGCACGAGCGTCAGGGGACCGGGCCAGAAACGTTGGGCCAGTATCTCGGCCAGCTGCGGCCAGGCGGCGACGACTTGGCCGACTTGCGACTTTGCCGCGACGTGGACGATGACCGGGTTGGTGGGCGGCCGGCCTTTCGCCGCGAAGATGCGTGCGACCGCTCCGGAGTCGAGGGCGTTCGCGCCGAGGCCGTAAACCGTCTCGGTCGGGAAGGCGACGAGGCCGCCGGCGCGCAGCACCGCCGCGGCGCGAGCGATCGAAGCCGGGTCAACGGGGAGAACCTCGGTTAGCATGGAGAACCGACAAGGGTTTTGCCGCTTGCGGCTGAGCGCTCAGCCGCAAGCGGCAAAGGCTAGATCTGATAATTCAGCGCGAAGTCCTGCTGGTCCGGCCCGCGCATGCGCAGTGACGGCTTGTCCAGCGACACCACCGTGTAGGGCGCGACGCTCTGCGTCAGCCACACGCTCGAACCGATGACGGCGTGATGGCCGATCACCGTCGCGCCGCCCAGGATCGTCGCGTTGGCGTACACGACCACGTCATCTTCCAGCGTCGGGTGGCGTTTCATGTCGCGGATGATGTTGCCGGCGGCGTCGCGCGGGAACGACAACGCCCCCAGCGTCACGCCCTGGTACAACTTGACGTTCGTGCCGATGTCGCAGGTCTCGCCGATGACGACGCCGGTGCCGTGGTCGATGAAGAACGCCGGGCCAATGCGAGCACCGGGGTGGATGTCGATGCCGGTTTTGGAATGGGCGAACTCCGTCATCATGCGCGGGATCAACGGCACGCCCAGGAGAAACAGCTCGTGGGCGAGGCGGTACACGGCAACCGCTTCCAGGCCGGGGTAGCAGAAAATGATCTCGTGTTGGCTCTTCGCCGCCGGGTCGCCCTCGAAGGCGGCCTGGGCGTCTTGTTCCAACACGACACGGATTTCCGGCAGCCGTTTCAAGAAGTCGATGGCCTTTTGCTGAGCCAGCGCGTCGAGGTCGATGCCGTTGGGGCCTTCGGGGTGGTTGCAACTGTACTCGTGACGCAAGGCCCGGCCGATCTGCTGGGTGAGCTTGTCGTGCAGGCCGTCGATCAGGTCGCCGACGTGGTACTCGACGTTACCGATGTGCAAATTCTGCCGGTGGAAGTAGCCCGGAAAGAGGATGTCGGTAATGTCGGCAAGAACCCCGACGACGACCTCGCGGCTGGGCAGCGGCTTGTGGCCGAGGTGGCTGGTCCGGCTGCACTCGGTGTAGGTGGCGACGACCGCTTCGGTGATTTCGGGCAAACCTTCTTTGAGCCGAATGTCGGTGGCCATGCTCGGTCTCCTGATGTATGGCGGCACGGGAGCAGGAAGGGGACGCCCGAACGGGAGGGGGCGGTCGCGTTTATCGTAGGCGTTTCGCCGGACGAGGTCAAATGCCCTTCGTAACCGTTCACCGCGTTGTTGAAAACCAGCCAACCGTAGACCTGGCGCGCTATCCTTTCCGCGACGACCCATTCGTTTCGCGTGGCTTGAGAGCAAAGGAAACGAACTATACTTCCGCAAGTGCTTATCGGGTATTCTCTTGGGGAAGTTCGTTTCCCGACCCCCTGACACACCCCCCCCTGGATTCTCTCCTGCCGTTGCTGTCCAATCATGTCCACTATCCGCACCCGGTGAACGGTTACTTCCCTTCTTTGCTTCGGTCGGGTCGCGCCGGCAAGTCGAGAAAAACCCCCAGTCGCCACTTGCGGCTGTGCCACCTCTTCCGGATCGTGCTGGCACTCTTTCGGGAGCCGGGGTAAAATGCGAAGAGTGAATTGCCCGCACAAGGCGGGACCAAACCCTTCGCGGGAGATCGTCATGGACCCCGAGCAGAACCGAACCGACCTCGAAATGGATGCCACGCCCCAGGCCACGACCGTCGATGAGAATGGCGAATTAGCGAACCACTCGAAACTGCCGTTGCCGGTCGCCCTGCGCAATGACGAACTGGCGGAAGAAGATTTTGAAGCGTTATTCCGGAAAGCGCAGGAGATGTTAGACGCCAACGGGAAAGCCGGCCAACCGTCGCCCCGCAAAATACCAACGGGAAACGGCTCGCGAAATGCAAACTGAGTCGGAAGGTCACTGCATGTCCGGTGCCTTGGAAAAGTTCGAGTTCACGCCGGCCGACTGGGACGAGGTTCAGCGCTTCGATTGCGGCGACAAGTCGTATCAACGCGAAGTCTCGGACTGGCTCAAACGGCCCTTCGGTGAAGACGGCGCTTTGACGGCTATCAAAAAAGACCCCCCGGCGAAGGTCTACCTCTACCGCCTAACCGCTCCGGACGGACGACTTGTCGGGTTTGGTGCGCTGGACAAGGCACGCGAAGGCTGGCGCTGGAAGGGAAAGAAAGACCCAAAGATTCCCGTCAGTTTGATTATCTGGTATGCGGTCCAAACGCCATTCAAAAAGCAACCGCCTGGCGACGTGGACGGCCATTATTCCTCCCTGATTCTGGACGACCTGATCGCATGTGCTTTTGACGACCAACTGACTCATCCCGTCCTCGGCCTGTGCGTTCAGCCCGACAACAAAGTGGCCATTGAACTGTACAAGCGAAAGCAGTTCACGGAAGAGCTGGCCCCCTTTGTGGACCGGGGGACGGGCGCAGTTTACAACCGCATGGCTCGCATCCTGAACCCGACCGTTCTCCTCAGTCTTGGTCAATTGAAGCAAAAGTAGTCCTGCAAATGCGGCTCGCCGCAGTCCTTATCCTCCCCCTCATTCAATCGCCCACAAACCGTGCAACAAGCGCTTTCAATCTGGGCGACTTGTGCAATCTACTGGACCATCGACTACTTTTTTCACATCCCTATCGCCGACGTAAGTGATTATTTATTAAACTCTTATGACACGACATTTGCGATCAGAAAAGCGTGAAAATCCGCTTTGGTCCGACGTTTGCTTAACGTGGTGCGTTCTGCTCTGGGAGAGAGAAAGAGCGAACGGAAGCCATCCGGCTCGCGCTGGCCATGGGAGAGGTGGTACACCGAGCCGGATGGTTTATTTCCCCGCGAGTGAAAGCCTTTCGGTTCTTTCGGCTATTTGGAGAGGTAGCCGGGAGTCCGAAAGGCTTTTTTCGTTGCGCGGCATTTCACCCTTCGATCCCATCCCGCTTTGTGATAAACTGAAATAGTCGCTTTCAGTGAAATTCCGCCCGTCGCCTTCGCGGGAGCTTTGACCTTGACCACCGTGAGTACACCCGTCCACGCGGCACCCTCCGACGCCCCGCCGGCCCAAGTCTTGCGGCCGCGCAACCGCCTGGGGTTTCGGGTGTGGAACCAGTTTCTTGCCATGACCGGCCTGCCCTGGCAGCGCCGCCTGGCCCACGCCGCCCTTCAGGTGCCGCGCATCCGCCACTGGGAAACCGAATTCGAGCGCCTCGCCGACCCCGAACTCAAAACCAGCGGCCTGCGCTTGCGCGGTCGGGCGCGCGGCGGCGAGTCCCTCGACAAGCTGTTGCCCGAAGCCTTCGGCCTCGCGTGCGTGGCGGCGCGTCGCTTCCTTGGCTTACGGCCCTTCGACGTGCAACTGGCTGCGGGCGTCGTCATGCACCAGGGGGCGCTGGCCGAACTGGCGACCGGTGAAGGCAAGACCCTGTGCGCAGTCCTACCGACCGTGCTCAACGCGCTGGAGGGCAAAGGCGTCCACGTCACCACGGTCAACGACTACCTGGCCCGCCGTGACGCCGAGTGGATGGCACCGGTGTATCAAGCGCTCGGCCTGTCGATCGGCACCCTGCAACAGCAGATGGGCGAACAGGACCGGGTCGCCGCGTACCGGGCCGACATCACCTACGGCACCGCGTCGGAGTTCGGCTTCGACTTCCTGCGCGACCGCTTGAAAGTTTCCGGTTCCAAGGGGCAGGAGACGCCGTTCTGGGGGCCGTGGCTGCGCGGCGGCCAGGCACCGTCGGCACAGGACAACTTCGTGCAGCGGGCCGAACACAACTTCGCCCTGGTGGACGAGGCCGACAACATCTTCATCGACGAGGCGCGGACGCCGCTCATCATCGCCTCGCAGACCCGGCTGGCCACGGAGGACGAACAGATCGTTTTCCACTGGGCCGACCAGCTGGCCCAGGAGATGAAGTTCGAGCAGCACTTCAACTTCGACATGAAGAAGCAAAAGCTCGAACTGACGACGGAAGGCAAGCAGCTGGCCCGCTACGGCAACCCGCCGACGGGCACGCACTCGCACGCGATGGACAAGCTGCACGAGCACATCGAGCAGGCGCTGCACGCCCACTACCGCTTCCGCCGCGACCAGCATTACATGGTGGACGACAAGACGAAAAAGATCATCATCATCGACGAGTTCACCGGCCGCCGGATGCCGGACCGCCACTGGCGTGAAGGGCTGCACCAGGCGGTCGAGGCCAAGGAGCACGTGCCGATCAACAAGCCGTCCGACCACGCGGCCCAGATCACGTTCCAGAGCTATTTCCGCTTGTACAAGAAGCTGTCCGGCATGACCGGCACGGCGGCGCAGAACTGGTGGGAGCTGCGGCGCGTCTACAAAATCTGGGTGGTGTGTGTGCCGACCAACCGCAAGATTCGCCGGGCCGTATGGCCCGATCGCGTATTCCCCACCGAGGACGCCAAGTTTGACGCGGTGGTCGAGGAGATCGTGCGCCTCAAGGACCAGGGCCGGGCGGTGCTGATCGGCACACGGTCGGTGGAGAAGTCCGAAAAGCTGGCCGAACGGCTGCGCAAGCTCAACGTCGAGCATCAAGTCCTGAACGCCCGCCACCACGAACAAGAAGCGAAGATCGTCGCCCAGGCCGGCGAGGTCGGCAAGGTGACGATTGCGACGAACATGGCCGGCCGCGGCACCGACATCAAGCCGACGCCGGAGGTGATCGCGGCGGGCGGGTTGCACGTCCTCGGCACCGAACGGCACGAGGCGAAGCGCATCGACCGCCAGCTCATTGGCCGTGCCGGCCGCCAGGGCGACCTCGGCAGCGGCCAGTTCTTCCTGTCGCTGGAGGACGAACTGCTCGAAGGCCTGAGCATGGAAAAACAAGAGGCGTTAAAGCAAGTCGGCATTCGCGGCGGCAACCGCGACTGGGACGGCTTCATTCGCCTGTTCCACCGCGCCCAGCGCCGCATCGAGGCCCGGCACTACCGCTCGCGCGTCGATTTGATGGTCCACGAGAAACAGCGGCAGGAAGTGTTGAAGGACCTCGGTGCCGACCCGTACGTGGATTAAAGGCAAAAGTAAAAAGGCACAAGGCACAAGGAAAGGCAAATGCCTTTCCTTGTGCCTTGTGCCTTTTTACTTTCCTCCGCGTTCTCAGCGGCGAGTTGCTTTGGGCGTCGAAAGGGGGATGCACATGGCGATCCTGATGGACAAGGTAGCGATCGTAACCGGAGCCAGTCGCGGCATCGGTCGCGCGCGGGCGTTGGGGCTGGCCCGCGAAGGTTGTGCCATCGTCGTCGCGGCCAAAAGCATCGTATCCACCGAGAAGCTGCCCGGCTCCATTTTCACGGTTGCCCAGGAAGTCGAAGCACTCGGCGCTGCCGCGTTGCCGGTGGCGATTGACGTGCGCGACGCCGAGCAAATCGACGCGCTGGTCGCCAAGACTCTCGACCGCTTCGGCCGCATCGACATCCTTGTGAACAACGCCGGTGCCCTTCATTGGCAAAACCTGGTTGACACGCCGGCGAAGCGCTTCGACCTGGTGATGGGCGTCAACGCGCGGGCGGCGTGCCTTTGCGCGCGGGCCGTGCTGCCGGCCATGATCCGCCAAAAGGCAGGTCACATTATCAATATGTCGCCGCCCATCGACCTGAAAATGGTGCCGGGCAAGATCGCCTATTGCATCTCCAAGTTCGGCATGACGCTGTTGACGCACGGACTGGCCGAGGAAGTGCGGCAACACCCCATAGCCGTCAATTCACTGTGGCCGGTGACGATTATTGAGACTCAGGCGTCGATCAACTGGGGCTTGGGTTCGCCGGCGGAGTGGCGGAAACCGGACATCCTCGTCGATTGTGTCCTGCTCCTGGTGCAAAAGGAGCCGGGGGCGATGACCGGGCAGGCGCTGCTCGACGAGGATTTTCTGCGTGCGGAGGGCGTGACGGATTTCAGCGGCTACGCCTGTGTGCCGGGGACCGAACCGCAGCGAATTTCGTGGTATCAGGATCGGACTTGATTGCGGGCTGTCGCAGTGATTGAATAGAAGGATAAAGAAGGAATCGGCGATGATACCGCCCCCAATTGTACTGGGAATGACGTTGTACGATTACGTCATCTTGGAAAGGGGCACGGGCAAGTTTCCCTCATCGGGTGCTTTACCGGAATTCGCGGTGAAAAAATTTCCGCCGACCCCTTTGGATGACGCCACGGCTGGTCCGACCCACCCTTGGCAACGGCTGCGCCTGCGGCAAGGATCCCTCCACCGTTTCGCAAGCCACTTCCGAGTGCCTTACACAAGTCCTTTGCTGGTCGGTGCTTACGCATCAGCAAAAACTCCATTCCACCCTTGCCAACGGAAAATCTACGGACGGGAGCCGTACACCCGCACCGTGTTTTTTGCACCTTTTCGGCATAGAAAGCACGTCGGTCGGGGGCGCGTCTCGGTTTCCGCTTCGCCCTTCACTTCTCCTTGAATACCGCTCGCCGCGCCCTTACAGTACAATGGCTTGCAAAGGCACCACGAGACCCCCGATGTCCAACTCCCAATCGCTCGATGAGTTGATTTCCGGCAAAGCGGCCGAGTTCGCCGAGCTTGTGCGCAATGCCGCCACGCTTGCGGACAATGAAGAGGAAATCAAAATGGAGGTCGAGAAGCAGCTCGCCTTCATCCAGAAAGAAGCGGGAATCAAGCTGGACGCCAGGTACGAGTTCACGGTGGCCCAGGGTCTGGCCGATTCCGTCTACTCGCGCGTCATCATTGAGTACAAGAACCCCAAAAGTCCAAGCGACCGCGTTGGACCCAAGGCCGACTCGACCGGCACGAAGAAGGTCGTCGATGTGCGGCACTTGCAGTTTCGTGCTGCCGAACGCCAACAAGGCCGACTCGCCTGGCACGAAGAAGGTCATCGATATCTATTGTGGCGAGACACCGATCTGTTTTTCTGTATACTTCCTTCGGGACGGTGTTGCCGGGTAAGGCCGGAGGCTCCAGACAAGGGAATGATGCGCAATGACCGACTCGGCTCCGAATTCTGGCACGATGAATCTGAGGGAACTGGCACGAATCAATGCCGTGGATGCTGACTTGAACAGGAGATTCAGCAAGCGGTTGGAGGTTCAACCCTCACTGACAAGGCAACTCGTTAGCTTTCAAGCAAATAAAGAAAGAGCCGCGTATCGTTGGTACAAATACAAGGAGGCCTTTTCTGCTGCGTTGGTGGAACATCTGTTATGCACCCAAGGAATAGTCGAAGGCCCGATCCTCGATCCCTTTGCGGGAATGGGCACAACGCTTTTTTCGGCAAGCTCTCAAGGCTTGAATGCGGATGGCATTGAACTGCTTCCGATCGGACAGCAGATCATTCGCACCCGACTCAGCCTTCAGGATTTCGAGGAGACGGATCTCGCCATCCTAACGGGGTGGAAAAACGGCCAACCCTGGAATCATACGAGTTGGAGAATTCCGCTGCCGTCTTTGCGAATCACGCAAGGAGCGTATCCGGTGGATACGCTTGCAGTAATCGAACGGTACCTGAGCGCGATTCAATCGGAAGATTTGAACGTTCAGGGCGTGTTGAGATTCGCGCTGCTTTGTGTACTTGAATCGGTCAGCTACACGCGCAAGGACGGGCAATATCTCCGCTGGGATCATCGGTCCGGCCGGCGGCAAGGCGCAAAGCCCTTCAATAAGGGACGGGTCGTACCATTTGACGAGGCGATCGCGAAAAAACTTTCGGAGATCACTGACGACAGCTGCAAACAAGCGCCAGCCGACTTGTTCCCTGACAACCCTGCGGGAAGGATAAAACTCCTGACGGGATCATGCCTGGATTTGCTTCCCACCCTTGCGGCAGGGAGTTACTCCGCGATAATCACTTCGCCGCCTTACTGCAATCGTTACGATTACACCCGGACTTATGCGTTGGAGCTAGCGCTTTTGGAAATCGGCGAAAGACAATTGGTGGATTTGCGACAGCAAATGTTGAGTTGTACCGTGGAGAATCGGGCGAAAGATTTGCTCGCGATGAACCCGAACTGGAAAAGGGCTGTCGAGGCCGCGAACAGCCAAGACTTATTGCAGACTATCCTAACGTACTTAGAAGGCCTAAAGCAAAGTGGCGAGCTAAACAACACAGGTATCCCAAGGATGGTACGGGGCTATTTCTACGAAATGGCGTGCATCATCGCGGAATCCGCGCGAGTGCTTAAACCGCGCGGGCTTCTGCTGATGGTGAATGACAATGTGCGCTATGCTGGTGCCAGTGTCTCAGTGGATCTGATCCTTTCCGACATGGCAGAGAAGTTGGGGTTCGCGGTCGAGAAGATTCTTGAGCTACCCACCGGCAAAGGCAATAGCAGCCAACAAATGGGTGCGCACGGTCGTGATAGATTAAGAAAGTGCATTTACATATGGCGAAAGAATTGAAGGCTTTTCGCAGGCACCTCAATGGTGCGCGAGGTCTCGTCACGACTTCCGAAAACACGCGAGCGGGCTTTATTTCGCTCGCCTTGGAGCGGAACCGCCGGGCGACCCGATTCGTTGCCGAAGGCAGGGATTTGAAGGTCAATGCGGCTCAGGTGAAAACGCCACCGTCCCTGCGTGACATCGATCGAATTCAGGCAGCCCTGCTCACGGCCGCAGGGGTTTCCGACAAGGCCGCCGGCCACTTTCTTGAATCGGACAAAGACGTTGCGATCGAAAATCTGATTGCGGAGTTCTTGGAACCTGCCGGTAGTGCCTTTGTCGAAGAGTTGGTTTACCGGTTTTTGTTGACACGCGGAGACACGCTGGGCGGATCGATGCGAAACGTCGGTGGCGTCCTCGCACAACGAAAGCTCTCCCGTGCTTTGACGGCTTCCCTTACCAACGCGGGGCGGCACTTCCGGTGGCTCCATGCTGCCACCGGCGCGTGGGCTGAGATACCGCCAACCGGGACTGCCGGTTTGGAATCGGATTTGCGCGGAATTACATGGGATAAAGGCCGCCAACCAAGAACATTGATATACAATTTACATGTACCGACCGTCAGGAATAATGTGGACCTTTGCTTACTCGACTGTTCCCATGAAGCATTTCAAGCGGGTGCGTTTCGCGATGCAGCGCAGTATGTCGCACTCGGCGAATTAAAAGGCGGAGTTGATCCGGCGGGAGCTGATGAACACTGGAAAACCGCTCACACGGCGTTGACCCGCGTTCGCCAGTCGTTCGCCAAAGCAACCTGCTCACCTGCACTTTTCTTCGTGGGTGCCGCCATCGCGGAAAACATGGCACATGAGATTTGGGAGTTGTTAGAATCAGGCCTACTTGCCAACGCCGCCAATTTGACGATCGACGATCAGGTCGCATCACTTTGTAGTTGGCTTTGCGATTTGTGACCATTGCGGCGGCTGCGCGGCATCGCTGTGGACAATAAAAATGCTATCAGATCCATCCTTCGATTAAGTCGGCTGTATGAAGGAATCCTACCGGATTCGCCTGGAATAGATAATGAATAGATCCGAAGCCGAACGACAAATGGATGCACTTGCCGTACCTTCTGACTATGCCGACGGCGATCTCGTCCGCAGCCCGAGGGAAATGTACAAGCACTACGGCGTCGGCCGCGTGCAAAAGGTGAAGAACGGCATCGTCAAAATCGAGTTCAACCCGTCCGTCTTCATGGAGCCTCCGTACCGATCCGAAAACAAGCTGCTGAAGGTGGAGGAGACGGAGCGCGTCGATTCGCCGCTGGACCGGGCCAAGCGCGGGCAGTGGGACGAGGCGTGGCGCTTCGAGATGAAAATGCAGGCGGCCCGGTTCTTGACGGGCAACAAGGGCGGACAACTGGCCAACGCCCGCACCGAGATTCTGCCGCATCAGATTTTCACCGCCCACCGCGTGGTGTCCAGCCCGAAGCGCCGCTTTTTGCTGGCCGATGAGGTCGGGTTGGGCAAGACCATCGAAGCCGGCATGATCTGGCAAGCACTGCACCAGCGCGGCCAGGCGAAACGGACGTTGATTATCACCCCCGCCGGACTCACCGCCCAGTGGCAGGAAGAGTTGCAGGACAAGTTCGGGTTCACCTTCGAGATTTTCGGCCGCGACTTCTTGGCGATCAACCCCCGCATCTGGACCTACAAGGCCGCCGCCATCGCCTCCATCGACCGGCTCAAACGGCCCGAGCACAAGCGGTTCCTCCTGGAAAGCCGCAAGTGGGACCTCATCATCTTCGACGAGGCCCACCGGCTCAGCGCGGTCAACTACAGCACGCGCAAGGTCGATAAGACGCAAAACTACAAGCTGGCCGAGGAGCTGCGCAAGAACGATTATTGCGAGGCCTTGCTCCTGCTCACGGCGACGCCGCACCAGGGCGAGGAGAACCATAGCCGTTTCAAAAATCTGCTGGCCCTGCTTGATGACGAAATCGACTTCGGCGGGTTGGAGGAAGCCGACCTCTACAGCGGCGCCAGCGGCGGCAAGAAGTTCACGGAACTGGTCATCCGCACGCCCAAGAAAGACGTTACTGACGCGCAGGGCCGGAAGGTCTTCAAGGGTCGGCAAACGCGCCGGCTCCAATGTAAAATGTACCCCGATGAGGAAGCTTTTTACACGGCCGTCGCCGAGTACATCCGCGAAGGCTACCAGCTGTTGGAGCGCGTTCACGACCCGGCCCGCAAGCGCGCGGCCGGCTTCCTGTTGACGACGTTTCAAAAGCTCAACGCCAGCTCGACGGCCGCCATTCGCTCCGCGCTGGACAAACGGCTGCAACGGCTGCGCGGCACGCTGGCCGACCTGCCGGAACCTCCGGAGGACCCGGAGTTGATCGACGACCGCTTCGAGGGCGAGAACGACGAACGCCGTCTCCTCTGGGAAGATTGCGACATCCTTCAAGAAGAGATCAGCACGCTTGAAGCGCTCTTGGCCCGCACGGTCAAGCGCGACAAGAAACTCGGCGAACTGCTGGCCTTGATCGCCCATATCGAAACAGAAAGCCCGCGCGGCCGGGAAGAGAAAGTGTTGATCTTCACCGAGTACCGCGAGACGCAGCGGCACCTGGTTATGGAACTGGAAGGGAAATACGGCCGGGGAGCGGTCGTCGTCATCCACGGCGGCATGAAGCTGGAACGGCGCGAGGAAAACGAACAAGACGCCGAGGCGATCTGGGCGCCGTTCGCCGCTGACGGGGCGCTCGAAGCGCCGAGCACGAAGCGGACCAGCCAGCGCCTCTTCCGCGATCACCCGCGCGTGCGCTTCCTGGTGTCCACGGAAGCGGGCGGCGAAGGCATCAATCTTCAGTTTTGCCACATCTGTGTGAACTACGACTTGCCCTGGAACCCCATGCGCGTCGAGCAGCGCGTGGGCCGGGTTTATCGCTACGGCCAGCAGAAGGTCGTGCAAGTCTACAACTTGTTCAACAAGGCAACCATCGAGGAGCTGGTGCAGTCGTATATCGAGGACCGCCTGGACCGGGCGGCGAAGGCGCTGGCCAAGGTGACGGGCGAGGATCCGGAGGAGATCAAGGGCGCGCTGAACGGCCAACTCGAAAGCGAAATCGATCCGGCGGAGATTTATCAGCGAGCCATGGTGGACGGGAATCTGAACAAGCAGACCAAGGAGGAAATCGTCGAGGCGGTCGAGCGCGCCAAAAAAGGTAACCGTTCACCGGCATCAACTGCTCCCCCCTTGCGAAGGGGGGTAGGGGGGGTAAGAACGATTAATGTACTCGGTCATGGCGCTCTCTTAACCCCCCCTACCCCCCCTTCGTAAGGGGGGGAGTGAACGGTTACCAAAAAAGCTTACGAGATCGCCACGCAAAGTCTCTTCCGCGACGTCTCCAGCTATTCGTTCGACAACTACCGGCGCGAGCTTGCCTCGGCATTGACGCTTTCGGATTTACAGAAATTCACCGAGCGTTTCCTGGCCAAGCATCGCCGACAGGTGCTGCGCAAGGGACCGTTTTTGGAGTTTCTGGTTCCCGATGTTTTGAAAGCCAAGGGCATTCCCGAGCGCTATCGCAATGCCACCTTCGACCGCAAGACGGCGATTGAGCGCCCCGACGCGGAGTTCCTGGCCCTGGGCCATCCGTTCGTGGACGCGCTGCTCGAATACGTCGGTTCCTACGATTTCGGTGGTTTAACGGCCCGGCGCACGCTCATGGAGCCGAAGTTCGCAGGACGATCGGGATACCTGTTTATCTTCGTCTTGCGGCAGCGCATCACGCGCGAAGGCGATGACGAGTGCCTTTTCCAGTTTACCCCGGTGTTCGTGAGGTCGGACGGCCAAATCGACGACGAGGCCCTACCCGCGGCGTTAGGGGCCTCTATCGTTGAAACGATGCAAGCCGAGGTGCCGCTGCCCGATCCGGGGCCGGCGTGGCAGACGGCGCGCGAACACGTTGAAAAGACGGCGGGCATCTGGGATTGGGCGGAGGATGTGGAGTCACTTGGAATGAGTTGGGTTTTATTTGAGTAGCCGGTCTATTCAGGTCAGAGTCTTTCACCACTTTTGGCGGGGAGAATTGCCGTCGTGCGAGCGCCCGGCAAGGTTGTTCGCTCGCCGGGAGGAGGGGGCCGTGTACGCCGGTCATCATTCCCCGGCGTACACGGCACCACCTGCGCCCCAAAACCGCACTACCTTTACCCGTCTATCTTAGCACGTCGGGTGTCGGGTGTCGGGAGGGATCGGGTGTCGGGTGTCGGGTGTCGGGTGTCGGGTGTCGGAAGAGGGGAACATAAATAGCTGTTAGCTGTTAGCTGTCAGCTGTCAGCCAATTCCGACAC
>JBBRLG010000006.1:0-39270 GCA_038231495.1 Gemmatales bacterium
AATCCACGTCGGGCTTACGCCCCGACGCTCGCCTGGATTTGGATTTTGAGCAGGAATTAACGCGCAGCTTCTTAACCCACGGGTGGCTCATGCGAACGTACCGGCCGATCGGTCTGGCCCTGGCGCTCCTGGCGTTGCCGTTGCTGGCGCGCGGAGACGATTGGCCGCAATGGAACGGCCCGGATCGCACCAACGTCTCCAAGGAAAAAGGGCTGCTCGCGAAGTGGCCGGAGAAGGGGCCGGACCTGGCCTGGACTTCCGACGCCGCCGGCACCGGTTTCTCCAGCCCCGCCGTGGTGGGGGACCGCGTGTACGTCCTCGGCGCGCGGAAAAGCGAGGAATACGTCATCGCCCTCGACGCGGGCAACGGCAAAGAAGTGTGGTCCACGAAGATGGGGCCTGTCTATGAATTCAAGGGCAACACCTGGATCAACGGGCCGAACGCGGCACCCTCGGTCGATGGCAATTACCTTTACGCCGTGGGCAGCCAGGGGATCGTCGTTTGCGTGGACGTTACGAAAAAAGGCACACTCGTTTGGCAGCACGATATGCCGAAGGAGTTTGGCGGCGAGGTCAACCCCATCGGCGGTGGCCCGGCAAAAATGGGCTGGGGATACGCCGGTTCGCCGCTGGTCGATGGCGATCAGGTCGTCTGCACGCCAGGAGGTTCGCAGGGGTTGTTGCTTGCGTTGAACAAAAAGACGGGCAAAACGGTCTGGCAGAGCAAGGAGGTGCCGGATCAGGCCACCTACTCCTCGCCGGTCGTCGCCGAGGTCGGTGGCGTCCGCCAGTATATCGCCATGACGCCGGACGGTGCCGTCGGCGTCGATGCGGCAACCGGCAGCCTGCTGTGGCGCTACAAACGCGCGAAGAAGTACGATGACATTGTGGCCCCGACACCGATCTATCACGACAACCACGTCTTCATCACGGCGTGGAAAAACGGCCCCGACCTTATTAAGTTGGAAGCCGCGGACAAAAAGTTCAAGGCGACCAAGGTGTACGGCAAGAACAACCTGTCCAACGTGCATGGCGACATCGTGTTCCTCGACGGCTACGTTTATGGGGCAAACCAGTATGCCGACTGGCGGTGCCTCGATATCAAAACCGGGGAAGAAAAGTGGGCAACGCGGGATCTCGCCTCCGGGTCGGTCACCTGCGCCGACGGGAAATTGTACTGCCTGACGGAGGAGGAGGGCGAGGTGGCGCTGGTCGAGGCGACGCCGCAAGCTTTCAAGGAAATCTCCCGGTTTGCACTGCCAAAGCAGTCCGAGCAACGCAAGTCCAACGGCAAGGTCTGGACGCACCCGGTTGTCGCGAACGGGCGTCTGTACCTGCGCGACCAGGAGTTGCTGTTCTGCTACAAGGTGAAGTAGCGGTCGCGCGTCCCGCGTGGTCGGAGCCGCGACCGCCAGGCAGCGGGGTGGGGGTCGAGGTTCATGGGCAACGCGGAACCCGAACGGCTGGCACGGCCGGATTTGCTCCGGCTTCAGAATGACCGCCTGGCCGCCCTGATCGCCGCGCTCCTGCCGCACAACCCGTTCTACGCTCGCAAATTCGCCGCCGCCGGCCTCGCCGCCGCCGACCTGCGCTCCGTCGCCGACCTCGCCCGGCTGCCTTTCACCACCAAGGCCGAGTTACTCGCCGACCAGGCCGAGAACCCGCCCTTCGGCACCGACCTCACCTACCCGTTGGGGCGTTATTCGCGCTTCCACCAAACCTCCGGCACCTCCGGCCAACCTCTGCGCTGGCTCGACACGCCGGCAAGCTGGGCGTGGGCGCTCGACAATTGGGACGTGATGTACCGGCTCGTCGGCCTGCGGACGGACGACCGCCTTTTCTTCGCCTTCTCGTTCGGCCCCTTCCTCGGCTTCTGGACCGCGTTCGAGGCGGCGTCGCGCCTCGGCTACCTGTGCCTGCCCGGCGGCGGCATGAGCAGCAGCGCCCGCCTACGCTTTCTGCTGGACAACGCGGCCACCGTCGTCCTCTGTACGCCGACGTATGCGCTGCGCCTGGCCGAAGTTGCCCGCGACGAGGGCATTGATCTCGCCGGGTCCGGCGTCCGCGCCCTGATCGTGGCCGGCGAACCGGGGGGCAACGTGCCGGCAACCCGGCAGCGCATGGAGACGGCGTGGGGCGCGCGCGTCTTCGACCACAGCGGCATGACCGAGATTGGACCCGCCGCAATTGAATGCGCGGCCAACCCCGGCGGTCTACATCTAGTGGAGACCGCGTTCCTGCCGGAAGTGATCGACCCGGCGCACGGCCAACCGGTGCCGCCGGGGACGCCGGGCGAACTGGTGCTGACGAACTTCGGGCGGTTGGGCAGCCCGCTATTGCGCTACCGGACGGGCGACCTGGTTTGCGTCGATCCCCAGCCGTGCCCGTGCGGCTGCTGTTTCGTGCGGTTCGGGGGCGGCATCCGCGGGCGGGTGGACGACATGATCGTGATCCGCGGCAACAACGTGTACCCCAGCGCCCTGCAAACCATCCTGCACCGCTTTGCCGAAGTGGTCGAATACCGGATCGAAGTGGACCGATCCCAAAGCCTGCCTTCTCTCCGCATTGACGTGGAGTTGTCCGCCGACGCCGGGGCCGTTGTGCCCCGCATTGAGCACGCCATCCATACCGAGCTGCTGTTCCGCGCCGAACTGCGGGCGGTCCCGCCCGGCACCTTGCCCCGCTTTGAAATGAAAGCCCGCCGCGTCGTTGAAAAAACTGGTGCCCGGACGTGAAAGCGCCCCGGCAAACTGGTAAAACAGCCAACGTCGGTTTGTCGATCTCCCCTGCTCGCCGCTTGCGGCTTTGCAAATCCGCAAGCGGCAGACCCTAGAGCCGATCCATGCACCAGTTCACCTTTCCTCTCCTCCTGGTCCTCCTCGGCTGCACGGCCACGGACGCGCGCGCCGCCGACTGGAGCCACTGGCGCGGCCCGCACCAGAACGGCACCGCCCCGGACAAGGATCTGCCGGCCGCCTGGTCGTCCGATCCCCAGAAAGGTGAAAACCTCGTCTGGCGGTCGGACATCGGCGGCATCACCACGCCGGTCGTCCAAAACGGCCGGCTCTACTTCCTCACGCGGACGGGCGAGGACGACCTGCACCTGCAAGAGCGCGCCGTCTGCCTGGATGAAAAGACCGGCAAACTGCTGTGGGAACACAAGTACAACGTGTTCTTCACCGCCGTCGTGGGCGACCGGCTCGGCTGGACGACGATGGCCGGCGACCCGGCAACCGGGAACGTCTACGCGCACGGCACCCAGGGCTTTTTGACCTGTTTCGACCGGGACGGCAAAACGATCTGGGAACGCTCACTCACCGAAGAGTACGGCCGCGTTTCCGGTTACGGCGGCCGCATCTCCAGCCCGGTCGTTGACGGCGACCTGTTGATCTTCAGCATGGCCAACGCCAGCTGGGGCGATCAGGCCATCGGCCGCACGCGCTTCGTGGCCTTCAACAAGCACAACGGTGCCGTGGTCTGGTGGGCGTCCACCGGCTTTCGGGTCAAAAACACCTACGCTTCCGTGCCCGTCGTCGCCACGGTCGCCGGCGAGCGCCTGGTCATCGGCGGCGGCGGCGATGGCGGCGTCCACGCCTTCAAGGTCCGCACCGGCGAAAAGGTTTGGAGCTACGTCTTCAGCGAGGCCGAGGTCAACATCTCGCCGGTGGTCACGGGCGACCGCGTCTACATTGGCCACGGCGACGTCAACGCGGCCGGCGACCTCCAGGGCAGCGTCATCTGCCTTGACGCCGCCAAGGTGACAGACGGCAAGCCGGCGCTGGTGTGGAAACACGACGGTATCAAGGCCAAGTTCGCCTCGCCGATCTTCGACAAGGACCGCCTCTATATCTGCGACGAGGCCGGCTTCCTCTACTGCCTCAACGGCGACAACGGCAACCTGGCCTGGCAGTTCAAGTACGGCCGCAGCACGAAAGGTTCGCCGGTCCTGGCCGACGGCAAAATTTACATCGGCGAGGTTGACAACGCCTTCTACATCCTCCAGCCGGGCGACAAGAAGTGCGAGCTGCTGCACAAAGAGGTGTTCGCCAGCGGCGTCGAAGTCAACGGCAGTCCCGCCGTGGTCAACGGCCACGTCTACTTCATGACCACCGACAACACCTACTGCATCGGCAAGAAGGGTGCCAAGCCGGTCGAGGAGAAGGAGCCGCCGAAGCCGGCGGCCGCCGAGAAAGCTGCCGCCGACGCCAAGCCCGCCCGCTTGCAAGTCTTGTCCGCGGACGTGGTGCTGTTCCCCGGCCAGAGCGTCGAGTTGAAGGCCCAGGCGTTCGACGACAAGGGCCGTCTGATCGGATCGGCGAAGGTCGAGTGGTCGCTGGCCGGCCCGTTGCTGCCCGAAGGCGTCAAGGCACCGCCCGGCAGTCCGCCGCCGCCCGCGTTGAAGGGCAAGCTGAGCGAAACGAGCGGCGAGGCGACGACGCTGACCGTGGACAAGGCACCGCCGCCCGGACAGTTCGGCCGTGTCGTAGCCACGATGGGCACCCTGACCGCCGAGACGCGCGTCCGCGTCGCGCCGACGCTGCCGCTGGTTGCCGATTTTTCCAAGGTGCCGGAGAAACGGTTCCCCGGCGGCTGGGTGAACACTCAGGGCAAGTTCGAGGTCGTGATGCTCAACGGCAAGCAGGTCCTGCAAAAGACGGCGGTGAACCCCAGCCCGCTCGTCGCCCGCGCCAGCGCCTACATGAGTGTGCCGACCCTCACCGACTACACGATTGAGGCCGACGTAATGGGCGGCAAGGTCCGCAACGACCTGCCCGACATGGGCGTCGTCGCCAGCCGTTATACGCTGTTCCTGTACGGCAAGGGACAGCAACTGCGGCTGGTCTCCTGGGACGCGGTACCGCGCATTGATGAGTCGATCGTCTTCAAGTGGAAGCCGGACGTGTGGTATCACATGAAGCTGACCGTCGCGGTGCAGGGCGAGACGGCCGTGGTGCGCGGCAAGGTGTGGCCGCGCGACGAGGACGAACCGAAGGAGTGGACGGTCGAAGTCACCGACCCAATCGCCAACAAGGAGGGCAGCCCGGCGCTCTACGGCAACGCTCTGGCCGTGGAAGGCCCGGACAAGCCGGGGACGCCGATCTACTACGATAACGTGAAGGTGCTGCCGAACAAGTAGGGCGCTGCGCAAAGCCGCGAGCGGCAGTTGGGTACTCTAAAGCAACGCCTTCGCCTCCATAAAGGATCCGATTCATGGAAATGCAGCGCGTACTTCGCCGCTGGCTGGCGGTGGCCGCCACGGCCGGGGTTTTTGCCGTCGTCCTCGCGGTCATCGCCTTTCAGGCGTCCGCGCCGGACGCGGCGACCGCCAAGGCCGACGACAAGAGTGCCGCCGGCAACGAGTGGCCGATGTTCGGCGGCAGCCTCTCCCGCAACCTCGTCAACCTCAAGGAAACCAACATCCCCACCCAGGCCGACGTGGCCAAGGGCGCCGCGGGCCACGTCAAATGGTCGCAGAAACTCGGCTCCAAGGCCTACGGCGGTCCGGTGTTCGCGGGCGGCAAAATCTTCATCGGCACCAACAACAGCAACCCGCGCGACAAGAAGATCGAGGGCGACAAGGGCGTCCTGATGTGCTTTGAGGAAAAGACCGGCAACTTCCTCTGGCAGCACGTCCACGACAAGCTCCTGGCCGGCCGCGTCAACGACTGGCCCGAAGAAGGCATCTGCTCCAGCCCGTTCGTGGACGGCGACCGCCTCTACTACGTCAGCAACCGCAGTGAGGTGGTCTGCGCCCAGACCGGCGATGGCAAGATCGTCTGGAAGTACGACATGATCGAGAAATTGAACAACTTCCCGCACAACCTCTCAACCTGTTCGCCACTGGTCGTTGACAACACGGTCTTCATCATCACCAGCAACGGCGTCGATGAAGAGCACATCAACATCCCACAGCCCGAAGCGCCGAGTTTCATCGCCCTGGCCAAGAAGGACGGCGAACTGCTCTGGCAGAACAACGACCCGACCAAGAACCTCGTCGCCGCCCAGAAGGCGGGGGCGAAGGTGAACATCAAGAAGATGGTCAACGACGGCGAGCTGCTCATGCACGGCCAGTGGTCGAACCCGGTCTGGGCCGAGGCGGACGGCAGGAAAATGATCGTATTCCCCGGCGGCGACGGCTGGATGCGTGCCTTCGATCCCAAGAATGGCGCGTTGATCTGGAAGTTCGACTGCAACCCCAAGGGCACGGTCTACCGCCTCGGACCCACGGCCACCCGTAACGACTTTGTGTGTACGCCGGTCGTCTGGAAGAACAAGCTGTACATCGGCGTCGGCCAGGACCCCGAACACAAAAAGGGCGTCGGCCACCTGTGGTGCATCGACCTCACGAAGAAGCCGACGAACAAGGACAAGGACCTGTCGGCGGTCAAAAACAATTTCGACCCGAAGGATCCGGTCAACAAGGATTCGGGCCTGGTCTGGCATTACGGCGACTTCATCGCGCCCAAGCCGGCGACGGGCCGTGCCTACCGCTTCGGCCGTACCATGAGTACCTGCGCCGTCCACGACGACCTGGTGTACGCGGCGGATTTCGACGGGCATTTCTACTGCCTGAATGCCCTTAACGGTGAGCTTCAGTACGAGGAAGACACCGGTGCGGAGATTTGGAGTTCGCCGACCTGGGTGGACGGCCACGTCTACCTCGGCAACGAGGACGGCAAGATACGGGTGTTCAAGCACGGCAAGAAGAAGGAACTGGTCGATACGATCGACATGAACGGCAGTGGCGGCGACACCGGCGCGCGCGTCCGGTCCACGCCGGTCGCCTGCAACGGCGTGCTGTACGTCATGACCGAGAACCCGTGCAAACTGTGGGCGATCGCGCCCAAGGGCAAGTAAGGGACAGCGCGTTAATCACTGCTGGAAACGCGGGCGAGCGTCGGGGCGTAAGCCCGACGTGTGCGGGGTGAAACCCACGTCGGGCTTACGCCCCGACGCTCGCCTAGCTGCCGCTCCCTTACGGTCGCGGCTCTGACCATCACCACCGTGAGGAAGTCGGGAATGCGTTCAACCCCTGCTCATCGTTTCGTCGCGACCATCGGTTGTGGCCTCCTGCTCCTCGTGGCGGTGTTCGGCGCGGCCTGCTCCGGGCCGCCGGCGAAGGTCGTCCTGCCGCCCAGCACCGCGGCACGCGGCGCCGCACCGGAACCGGCAGCGCCAACGGCAAGAGACGCCTGGCGCATGTTCGGCGGCACCAACCAGCGCAATATGGTCAACACGGTCGAGAAAGATGTCCCCACGTCGTGGAGCGTCGAAGAGGGCAAGGAGAAGAACGTCAAGTGGTCCGCCAAGCTCGGCGACTACGCCTACGCCGGGCCGGTGATCGCGGACGGCAAGATCTTCGTCGGCACCAACAACCAAAACCCCCGCGACCCCAAGCTCGTCGATGCGGACGGCAAGCCGATCGACCTGGGTGTGCTCATGTGTTTCCGCGAGAGCGACGGCCAATTCCTCTGGCAGCTGACTCACGAAAAGCTGCCCAATACCGATGAGAACGACGCCCCGCACACCGGCATCTGTTCCAGCCCCGTCGTCGAGGGCAAGCGCCTTTACTACGTCAGCAACCGCTGCGAACTGGTCTGTGCCGAGACCGAGGGCGACCCGGCGACGGGCAAGGGCAAAATCGTCTGGTCGCTCGACATGATCGGCAAGTTGCAAGTCTACCCGAACCAGATGGCGAACGGTTCGCCCCTGATTGTCGGCGACCTGGTGTACACGCTTACGAGCAACGGCACCCATCCCACCAAGGGCGACCTGCCCGCGCCCAAAGCGCCGAGCTTTATCGCGGTGGACAAGAAGACCGGCGAAGTCAAGTGGCAGAGTTCCGCCCCCGGCGACAAAATCCTGGAAGGCCAGTGGTCCAACCCCGCGGCCGCCGAGGTGAATGGCGTTACACAAGTCATCTTCCCCGGCGGCGACGGCTGGTTGTACGCCTTCGAGGCCAAGTCGGGCGAGTTGCTCTGGAAGTTCGACTGCAATCCCAAGGCCGCCAAGCCGTTCAACGCCGGCGGCCGCGGCGACCGCAATTACATTGTCGCGACGCCCGTGATTTACGACAACAAGCTCTACGTCAGCGTCGGCCAGGAGCCGACCAAGGGCACCGGCATCGGCCACGTTTGGTGCGTCGATATTACGAAGAAGCCGGCAAACAAGGACAAGGATCTGTCGCCGGTCGGCGATAACTTCGACCCGAAGGCCGCGGTCAACAAGGATGCGGGCCTGGTGTGGCACTACGGCGGGTTCATCGACCCCAAGCCGAAGAAGGGCCGCGACTACGTTTTCGGCCGCACGATTGCCACGGTAGCAATTCACGACGGCCTGGTTTACGCCGCGGACATGGACGGCTTCCTGAATTGCCTGGACGCCAAGACGGGCGCGAAGGTCTGGGTGCAGGACATGAAGGACGGGACGTGGTGCTCGCCGGCCTACGTTGACGGCAAAGTCTACATCGGCACCGAGGGCGGTGACATGTTGATCTACCAGGCCGGCAAGGAGCCGAAGGACCTGGCAAAAATCAACATGGAAGGCTCGGTCAAGTTGCCCGTCGTGGCCGTCAACGGCGTCCTGTACGTGCAAACGGAAAACCGGCTCTACGCCATCGCGGTGAAGAAGTGACTTGCTCCAACCGGGTATTTGCCGCTTGCGGCTTTGCAAAGCCGCAAGCGGCAAATACCGCCCCCATTTATCGTTCTGCGTCTTTGATTAACTCTGCCTTAGCCGAGGTTCTAACGTGTCCGCAAGTTCTCCCGCCGCCGCCGACCAGGTGACACAGGCCAAGGACAAGCTCGACGCCCACGTGCGCGAGACCGTGGCCTGGCACTTCAGCCCCGAAACCGGCACGCCGTTTTGGCTCGAACGTGCCAAGACGTTCAAATTCAATCCGCTCAAGGACGTCCAGCGCTACGAGGATTTGCAGCTATTCGGCCTGTTCGAGGACGAGTGGCTGCGCGGCGGCCCCGTGCGCCGCTGGGTGCCGAAGGGCTACGCCGGCAAGCCGACCTACGTCTTCGAGACCGGCGGCACCACCGGCATCCCGAAGTCGCGCATCAACATTGAGGACTTCCGCACCGACTACGAGATGATGAGCGAAACGCTGCCGGAGAAGTATTTCCCGCGCGGTGCCAACTGGCTCATGCTCGGACCGTCCGGCCCGCGACGGCTGCGGCTGGCCATCGAGCACCTGGCCCAGCACCGCGGCGGCATCTGCTTCTGCATCGACCTCGACCCGCGCTGGGTGGTCAAGCTCATCAACAAGAAGTGGATGGAACACCTGGAAGAGTACAAGAAGCATTGCATCGACCAGGCGCTCACCGTCCTGAAAGCCGGCCACGACGTGAAGTGCCTGTTCACGACGCCAAAGCTGCTCGAAGCCCTGGCCGACGCGCTGGCCAAGGAAGGCAAGACGGTCAAGGACACCGGCATCACGGGCATCTTCAGCGGCGGCACCGAGTTTACGCCACAGTTCACACGGTTCGCCTGCGAGGAACTGCTGGAAGGCGTGTACATGACGCCGACCTACGGCAACACGCTGATGGGCCTGGCGTGCTCGAAGCCGGTGGGGCCGGAGGACGGCTACAAGATTACCTACTATGCCCCGCAGCCGCGGGCCGTGGCCCAGGTAGTGGAATTCGAGGATTATGGTAAACTGGTTGAATACGGCCAGACGGGCCGCGTGTTGTTGACGACGTTGACGAAGGAGTTCTTCATGCCGCGCTTCCCCGAGCGCGACGAGGGCGAGCGCGAGCCGCCGTACGAGAAGTTCCCCTGGGACGGCGTCAGCGGCGTGCGGCCGTTTCATGAGGTGGCGGCGGCGACGACGGTGGGGGTGTACTAGCGACTTGAGTCAATAGCCATGAAATTCATTGATGCCGCAGACGCAATGGTCAACCTCGAAAGGGTGGTTGCTGCCGTGAAGGGTCAGGACGTGCAGGAGTCGAAGTTCGCGAAGGCTCTTGCGACGTTGGAGACTCTCGCTCGCAAGGAAGGCATTCCCCTGGCAATCGTGGGCGGTTTGGCGGCGATCCATCATGGCTACGAGCGCTTCACCAAGGACATCGATGTGGTGGTCCGAAGCGGGAATCTGAGCATCCTTACCCGGGTCGCCCCCCGCTACGGGATTAAAGTAATCTGGAATGACCCAGAAGGGTGGCACAAGTTGCAATGTGAGGGCGTTCCCGTCGATGTCGTTCCCGAGGGTCGCAAGCCGCGAAAGGATGCACCCATCGCCATTCCAGGCCCGGAGCAGCTTGGGGTTCGCGAGGGTGCCGGCTATGCGGGGATCGCCGGCTGGATTGAAACTAAGCTGGGTTCGTTCCGCGCACAAGACCGAGCCGATGTGGTTCAAGTCATCAAGGTGACCAAGCCCGCCACTCTGACGAGAATCCGCAAGCACCTGGGAAAAGCGCATGCGATTTATCTTCGGCGATTTGACGAACTGGTCGAGGCGGCTCGTGAAGAAATGGAGCAGGAGCGCGAACGCGGCGGGAATAAATAGGTCGGCGTATCCGAGCGGAGAACCGATCCGAAGTATGGGTATAACCACGGCAACAGGACTGCGACCAGGAGTCTTTCCATGATCCACATTCCCGCCCTGCGTTGGGGCGAGCCTTATAAGAGCCTGGACACCGACAAGGTCGTCCACTTCGACACCGGCGAAGCGATCGCCGAGGTCAGCCGGGCCAACGGCGGTCTCATCGGCCGCGACATGCGCCACGCCCAGCGCGCCCGCGACGCCTTGCTCGAAATCCCCATCGCCGAGCTGCTCAAGATGGTGAAGAAGGCCGCCGACCTCTACACCAAGGCCGAGTTGCCGTTGGGCGACGGCACCCAGACGCCGGCAGACTTCGTGCGCATGCAGTCGGCGACCACCGGCCTGCCCGAACACATGTGCCGCTTCAACATGGAGAAGAACCATTTTGTCCTGAACCAGATGGACAAAATCCTCGAATCGCTGACACGCGGCCTGGACCTGAATGTCCTGTCGCGCGGCTACGGCGTCGAGCGCGGCGTACCGCTCAGCTACCAGGCGCAGTCGCCGGTCCTCGGTATGGTGCTGCCGAGCAACTCGCCCGGCGTCCACACGCTCTGGCTGCCGATTATTCCGATGCAGATTGGCCTCGTTCTCAAGCCAGGGCCGCAGGAGCCGTGGACGCCGTTCCGCATGACGCAATCGTTCATCCAGGCGGGCATCCCCAAGCAAGCCATCTCCATCTACCCCGGCCTGGGCGAGGTCGGCGCGGCGGTGCTGCAACACTGTCCGCGCAGCCTGATCTTCGGCGGCACCGCCACCGTCGAGCAATACAAGGGCAACCCGCGCGTGCAGGCGCATGGCCCCGGTTTTAGCAAGATCATCCTCGGCGACGACAAGGTGGACGACTGGCGCAAGTACCTCGACCTGATGGTGGACAGCGTGCTGATTAACAGCGGCCGCGGTTGCATCAACTGCTCCGGCATCTGGGCGTCACGGCACACGAAGGAGATCGCCGAAGCGCTGGCGGAGCGCATGGGACCGGTCCAGCCGTTGCCGCCCGAAGACCCGAAGGCCGCGCTGGCCGCCTTTACGGTGCCGGGCCAGGCCGCGGCCGTGTCCGCCGACATCGACAACGATTTGAAGGACGCCGGCGCGCACGACCTGACGACGAAGTTCGGCCCGCGCCTGGTGAAGAAGGAGCGCTGCGACTACTTGCGACCGACGGTCATCCTGTGCGACTCGCCGGAAACGCCCATCGCGAAAAAGGAATACATGTTCCCCTTCGTGACGGTGGTGGCGTGTCCGCAGGAAAAGATGCTCGAAGCGATCGGGCCGACGCTGGTGTGCTCGGCGATCACCGAGGACAAGAAGTTCCAGCGCAGCCTGGTGGATGCGACGCACATCGACCGGCTAAATCTGGGGCCGTTGCCGACGATCAAGCTGAACTGGTTGCAGCCGCACGAGGGCAACATCGTCGATTTCCTGTTCCGCGCTCGGGCGTTCCAGTTCGAGGGGTCGTTGCCCGTATAAAAAAAGGCAAAAGGCAAAAGGCAAAAGGAAAGCAAGAAGACAGCAAGCAGGAATACATTTGGCATTTACTTTTGCCTTTTCCCCGGGTTCGTTGGGATCATCTGATGAAGTTAAGTTCTTCCCCCGCCACGACCACCGGCATGCTCGCAGCCGAGGGGCCGGTTGCGCCGCTGTCGTTCGATTACCAGCCGCTGACACGGGTGGTCTTCGGCGCCGGCACCCTGGACCGGCTGGGGGAGTTGGCGAGTGAACTGGGCGGCGTGCGCGTGTTACTGGTGACCGACCCCGGCCTTTGGGCCGCCGGCCACCCGCAGCGGGCGGTAGACTCGCTGCGCGCCGCCGGCCTCGAAGTCGTCCTGTTCGACGGCGTGGAAGAAAACCCGACGACGAAGCACGTGGATGCGGGGCTGGAACTTGCCCGGCGCAACCGCGTGGACCTGCTGGTCGCGGTCGGCGGCGGCAGCGCGATGGACTGCGCCAAGGGCATCAACTTCCTGTTGACCAACGGCGGCAGCATGGAGGATTACAAGGGCTTCAACCGCGCCACCCGGCCGATGCTGCCGTCGCTTGCCGTGCCCACGACCGCCGGCACCGGCAGCGAAGCCCAGTCGTTCGCACTGATCGCCGACGAGAAAACGCACCTAAAAATGGCGTGCGGCGACCGCAAGGCGGCGTTCCGCGTGACGATCCTCGACCCCGAAGTCACGGTGTCGCAGCCGGCGGCCGTCACCGCGATCACGGGCCTCGACGCCCTGTCGCACGCGCTGGAATCCTACGTCTCGACGCGGCGCAACGCCCTGGCGCAGACGTTCGCGCGCGAGGCGTGGCGGCTGCTGGAAAGTAACTTCGAGACTGTGTTGAAGCAGCCGGGCAACCTGGAGGCGCGCGGTGCCATGCAGATCGGCGCGCACTTCGCCGGCGTCGCGATCGAGAACTCGATGCTCGGCGTGTGCCATTCGTTGGCCAACCCGCTGACGGCGCACTACGGTCTGACGCATGGCGTCGCCATCGCCGTCTTGTTGCCGCACGTCATCCGCTTCAACAGTGCCGCGGTCGGCGCGTTGTACGGCGACCTGGCACACGAGGTCGGCCTGATAAACGGCGACCAGTCGGCGGCGGGCGAAGTCCTCGCGCAGCGGGTGACACATTTGATGCTGGCCGCCAAGATGCCCACGACGCTGGCGGCCTGCGGCGTCAGTTCCGGCATCTTCCCGGTGCTCGCGGAAGAGGCGGCGCAGCAATGGACGGCGCGCTTCAACCCGCGGCCGGTCACGGAATACGATCTGATGCAGCTATACCAGGCGGCGTTGTGAATTTGCCGCTTGCGGCTTTGCGCAAAGCCGCAAGCGGCAATACCTCACAAAGAAGGACCCCTTCCATGAAACACTTCCTCGTCCCGATCCTGCTATTTCCGGCGCTGGCGCTCGCGGCGGACCCCGCCAAGCAGGACGACTGGCTCCTGCACCGCGGCAACGCGCCGCAGACCGGCGCCGTCAAGGCCGCCCTGCCGGACAAGCTCGAAGTCCTCTGGGAGTTCACGACCAAGGACAGCATCGAAGGCGCGCCGGCGATCCACCAGGGCGTGGTCTACGTCGGCTCGCAGGACGAAAACCTGTACGCCATCGATCTGGCCAAGGGCAAGGAGAAGTGGAAATACAAGGCCGCGGCGATCAAGGCGCCGGCGAGCTACCGCGACGGGCTGGTGTACGTCGGCGACGTGGACGGCACGTTTCACTGCGTCGATGCCGCCACCGGCAAGAAGCGCTGGACGTTCCCGACCGGCGGCGAGATCGCGGCCGGGGCCAACTTCGCCGGCGACTTCATCCTCATCGGCTCGCACGACGAGTCGCTCTACTGCCTCACCAAAGACGGCAAGGAACAGTGGAAGTTCCAAACGCAGGGGCCGGTCAACGGCTCGCCCGCGGTCATCGGCGACAAGACCTTCGTCGCCGGCTGCGACAGTGCGGTTCACGTCATTGAAACCACGAAGGGCAAGGAGTTGTCGTCCATCGACCTCGGCGGCCAGGCCGCGGCGACCGTGGCAATCGGCGGCGACATGCTCTACGTCGGCACCATGACGAACCAGTTTCAGGCGGTCGACTGGAAGCAGGGCAAGGTCGCCTGGACGTTCCAGGCAGACAAGGGCGCGCAGCCGTTCTACGCCTCGGCGGCGTTGGGCGACAAGCTCGTCGTGGTCGGCAGTCGCGACAAGCGCGTCTACGCCTTCGACCGCGCGACCGGCAAAGTGGCCTGGAATTTTCCCACGCGCGGTCGCATCGACGCCTCGCCGGTCATCGCCGGTAACCGGGTGTATGCCGGGTCACTGGACGGCAACCTGTACGTCCTCGACCTGGCCGACGGCAAGCTGGTGCAAAAGATCGAGCTGGACGGTCCCGTGACCGGCTCGCCTGCCGTCGCGGAGGGCCGCTTGTTGGTCGGGACCGAGAAAGGCACGTTGTACTGCCTGGGGGCGAAGAAGTAGAACACAGGAAATCCTCAATGCGAAATCCGAAATCCGAAATGCAAAATCCGAAATGCAAAATCCGAAATAGAAAATGCCCATAGGCCATTGCTGTTTCGGTTAATGAATTTGTAACCGTTCACACCCCCCCATACGATGGGGGGGCGGGGGGGGTGGAGTGGACGCCAGGACTGTTAAACGCACCCGTTCTTACCCCCCCCCGCCCCCCTTCGTAAGGGGGGGAGAAGTTGCCGGTGAACGGTTACATGAATTTGTTCGCATTTCGGATTTCGGATTTCGGATTTCGGATTTCGGATTTCGGATTTCGGATTTCGGATTTCGGATTTCGGAATAGCGCCAATCTGACTCGCAAGAGGGCAAAATGAAACGCTACCCGATCGGCGCGATTGCTGGTCTGATGTTGATACTTGCACCGGCCACGGTTTGCCGGGCCGCGGACGTGGAGCCGGAAAGCCTGCGACCCGGCCTGGTCGCCACCTACCGCGATAACAGCAAGCCCACGCCGGCCGAGGTCGTGCAGCTCGACCCGACAATTGCATTGGCCCTCAAGGCCAACGAGGCCGCCCACCCGCGCCTCGGCACCGACGGCGGCACCGTCGTCTGGCAGGGGTACGTCAACATCCTCCGCGGCGGCGCGTATCGTTTCACCGTACGTCTGCGCGGCGATTTCAAAATGAAGATCGGCGGCAAGGAGGTTTTGGCCGCCAGCGTCAAGGACGCCGAACCGGCGCTCAAGCTGGGCGACGACGTGCAGCTCGAAGCCGGCGTGCAACCCCTCACGGCCGAGTTCACGCGCCTGCCCGGCGCGGCCTGCGTCGAGTTGTCCTGGCAAACCAA
Organism: Gemmatales bacterium; assembly: GCA_038231495.1. Classification (GTDB taxonomy): domain Bacteria; phylum Planctomycetota; class Planctomycetia; order Gemmatales; family Gemmataceae; genus JBBRLG01. Next base: position 15,339 of record JBBRLG010000006.1, read on the forward strand.
GGCCTTTCCGCAAGAACCGCTGCACCACGCGTCCCTCGGCCACCTTCCCGAACAGGCCAACGCCGTGTTCAAGGCGGAACACCTGGCGGAGCAGGGCCGCTTCCTCGCCGAAGAGGCGAGTTGCGTGCAATGCCACCGGCCCGCGGACGACAACCGCATGGCCAAGACGCTGACCAACCACCAGGGGCCGGATCTGTCGCAGGTCGGCAAGCGCGCCCGGCCCGGCTGGATCGAGCGCTGGCTCGAAGACCCGCACCGCCTACGGCCCGGCACCGTCATGCCCCAGCTGTTCACGGCGGACGAGTCCGGGGCGGTCGAGCGCCATGCCGTCGCGAAATACTTGGCAAGCCTGGGTGGCCCGGTCGAAGACAGGGACAACGGCCGCGGCGACAAGAACAGCATTGCGAAGGGGAAGAAACTTTTCGTCGCCACCGGCTGCATCACCTGTCACGGGCCGTACGAGGCCGAGACCAAGGAGCCTGTGAAGGAAGCAGACGAGCCGAAGTCCGCGGCGGACAATATCCACTATAACCCGCGGGTTTATCCGCTATCGAACCTCGGCAGCAAGACCGCGGTAGAGACGTTGGCCGAGTACCTCAAAAACCCACTCGCCATCGACCCCAGCGGCCGTATGCCGCACATGCAGTTGCAAGGCGAGGAAGCCCGCGACCTGGCGCGCTACCTGTGCCAGTTCCGCGACGAGAAGATTACCTCGGCGCTGTCCGAGACGCCCGCCAAGGAAAAGCTGCTGGCCGCGTTCCAGCGCGTCGAAACCCGGTCCGAAGAGTTGAAGGCGTTCGAGGGTTTGTCGGCGACGGGACAAGTCCTTGACCTCGGCAAGCGCATTGTCATTGAGAAGGGTTGCAACAACTGCCACACCATCGCACCGGGCGGCAAGCCGTTCGCCAACGTGCTGGCCGACGTGGACCTTGCGGGCATTTCGCAACCGGCCCGGCAGCAAAAGGGCTGTCTCGCCGACGACATCACGAAGCGCGGCAAGGCACCGGCGTTTCCGTTCGACGACCAGGGGCGGGCGGCGATGCGGGCCTTCCTGAAACACGGGCTGGCAGGCGCGGGTTCTGCCGCACCGACCTACGAAGCGCGGGCGACGCTCCAGCGCTTCAACTGCCTGGCCTGTCACAGCCGCGACGGCGAAGGTGGTTTGACACCGAGCCTGGTGGAAAGTCTGCGCCGCTTCGAGAACGCCGAGAGTGCCGAGGCGGTCAGCCCGCCGACGCTTACCGGCATCGCCCACAAGCTGCGCACGACCTACATGAAACAGGTGCTGACCGGAGGGGCCCGTGCCCGGCCATGGATGGGCCTGCGTATGCCGCAGTTCGGCGAACCGAACGTCGGCAAGTTGCCGGAACACCTGGCCGCGCTGGAGGGGACCGAGCCGGACGACACGATTCGCAAGGTTGCCATCGACGCGGCCAAGATCGACGCGGGGCGCTTCCTCGTCGGCAAGGGGGCGTTCGGCTGCATCTCGTGCCACGACATTGCCGGCATCCCCAACGGCGGCACGCGCGGCCCCGACCTGGCCGGCATGAACCAGCGCGTCCGCTACGACTGGTACACGCGCTGGCTCGAACAACCGCAGCGCATCCAGCCCGGCACGCGCATGCCGTCGATCTTCACCGAGGGCAAGTCCGCCGTCACGAAACTGTACGAAGGCCACGGCGGCCAACAGGCCGAGGCGATGTGGGGCTACCTGTCGCTCGGCAACAACCTGCCGTTGCCGGAAGGATTGGAAGTGGCGAAAACGGGCATGGTTTTGACCGTGGAGGACCGCCCGGTGCTGCTGCGAACGTTCATGCCGGACGCCGGCAGCCGCGGCATCGCGGTCGGCTTCCCCGGCCACGTCGCGGCGGCGTTCGACGCCAACACTTGCCGGATGGCGTATAGCTGGACCGGGCCGTTCCTCGACGTGTCGCCGGTGTGGGCGGACCGTGGGGGCAACCCGGCCAAGGTGCTCGGCGCTCGCTTCTGGACCGCGCCCGCCGGTTGCCCGGTCGGCGTGACGACCTCCGCCGAGCCGCCGGACTTCACCCGGCGGAACTCCGATCCCGCCTACGGTGCGGCCCTGCCGGAAGGCAAGGTGTTCGACGGCACGGCTCTGTTGAACTTCAAGGGTTACAGCCTCGACAAGAACGGCGCGCCGACCTTCCATTACACCTTGCAGGCCGGCCCGGACCACGAGACGAAGGTGAGCGAGAAGCTCGAAACGCCGCACTCGCCGGTGGCCGCCGGCATCGGCCGCCGGTTCACGCTGGAAGTCCCTGGCGGGCAGACGCCGTGGCTGATCGTCGGCGAAAGCACCAAGGAACCGCGAGTCCTGGACGCCGCCGGCGCGGCGGCGTCCGTCGATTTGAAGGCGGACAAGATCGACCTGCCGACGGCGACGCGGCGGGTGGTGCTGCCGCAGGACGGCGACAAGGTGGCGGTGTTCGCGACGACCGCGGCGCCGGAAGGCAGCACCTGGCGCTTGCAAAAAGCCGGCGACAAATGGCAACTGCTGCTGCGCGTGCCGCCGTCGGCCAAGGACGCGAAAGTCCAGGTCGATCTGAACGTGTGGGTGCCCTACCGCGACGAACCCGCGTTCCTGAAGGATTTGTTTTCGGGCAAGTGATCGGGAACGAAAGGATGAGGGAGGAAAGAGGAGGGATGAATCAATACGTTGTTTGTCTTTCATTCATCCTTCCTCCTTCCTCCCTCATCCTTCCTATGAAAGGCGTCCTATGAATCCCCGCCGTCTCGTCGCCCTCACCCTCCTGGCCGGTTGCCTCGCTTTCCTGCCGTTCGTACAAGCCATGAACAAAAACCCCTACCCGGCGACGCGCATGGAAATCGTCGTCGATAAGCTCCACGGCACCGACGTGGCCGACCCCTATCGCTGGTTGGAAGACTCCCAGAGCGCCGAGGTTACGGAGTGGACCGACAAGCAAAACGGCTACACCCGGTCGGTCCTCGACAAGTTGCCGGGCCGCGACAAGATCAACGAACGCCTCGGCAGCCTGCTCGAAATCGGCAGCCTCTCGGCCCCCGCAGTGGTGAAAGGCAAATACTTCTACACGAAGCGCGACGGGAAACAGAATCAAGCGATCCTCTACGTCCGCGAAGGATTGACGGGCAAGGACCGCGTGCTGGTCGATCCGAACCTGCTGGCCGCCGACGGCACCGTGACCCTCGACTGGTGGTTCCCCAGCCGCGACGGCGGCCTGCTGGCGTACGGCCTGAGCGCCAACGGCAGCGAACTGTCCACGCTGCACGTCCGCGACGTGGCGACCGGCAAGGACCGGCCCGACGCCATCGAGCGTACCCGTGCGTGTTCGCTCGTGTGGCTCCCGAACAACAACGGCTTCTATTACACGCGCTACCCCGCCGCCGGGAGCGTGCCCAAGGACGAGGAGACGTACAGCCGTCACGTTTTTTTTCACAAACTCGGCGACGCCCCCGCCAAGGACACTGCGGTGTTCGGCGAAGGCCGGGCCAAGGAAGATTGGCCCAACGTCGATCTGTCGCCCGACGGCCGCTGGCTGGTCGTCAGCGTCGAACAGGGCTGGGCCAAGTCCGAAGTCTACTTCAAAGACCTGAAAAAGGAGATTTCCGCGTTCGTGCCGCTGGTCGAGAAGGTGGAGAGCTTGTTCGCAGTGACGGTGCGCAACGACCGCTTCTATGTGCATACCAACGACAAGGCTCCGCGCTACCGGCTGTTTCAGGTCGATCCGCTCAAGCCGGCCCGCGCCAACTGGAAAGAGGTCATCGCCCAGGGCGACGACGTACTCGAAGGCGTCAGTGCCGTCGGCGACACGCTGGTCGCGCAGTACATGCACAAGGCGTCGTCGCGGCTGGAACTGCGCGACCGCGACGGCAAGGTGCTTGAAGACGTCAAGCTGCCGACGCTCGGCACGCTGGCCGGCGTCGGCGGCGAGTGGGACGGCGACGAGTTCCTGTACGGCTTTCATTCGTTCACGCAGCCGTTGACGGTGTATCACGTCGATCTCAAAACGCGCAAATCCACGCTTTGGGAGCAGGTGAAAACCGACGTGGATTTCTCGGCCTACGAGGTCGAACAGGTGTCGTTCCCGTCGAAGGACAAAACGCCAATCACGCTGTTCCTGGCGCACAAGAAGGGCGTCCAAAAGGACGGCCACAACCCGACGCTGCTCTACGGCTACGGCGGCTTCAATGTTTCGCTGACGCCGTCGTTTAACAGCAGCCGCTTCTTGTTCCTCGAAAAGGGCGGCGTGCTGGCGATTGCCAATCTGCGCGGCGGCGGCGAGTACGGCGAAGACTGGCACCAGGCCGGCATGTTCGGCAAGAAGCAAAACGTCTTCGACGACTTTCTCGCGGCCGCGGAATACCTCGTGCGTGAGAAGTACACCACCAAGGACAAGCTCGCCATCCAGGGCGGCTCCAACGGCGGCTTGCTCATGGGCGCGGCGCTGACGCAACGGCCCGACCTGTTCAAGTGCGTCGTCTGCCAGGTACCGCTTTTGGACATGCTGCGCTACCACAAGTTCCTGATCGCGCGGCTGTGGATCCCGGAGTACGGCTCGGCGGATGACGCGGACCAGTTCAAGTGGTTGCACGCCTATTCGCCGTACCACCGCGTCAAGGATGGCACGGCCTATCCGGCGGTGTTGCTGGAGGCGGCGGAATCGGACACGCGCGTCGATCCGCTGCACGCCCGCAAGATGGCGGCACGGCTGCAAGCGGCCACGGCGTCGGACCAGCCGATCTTGTTGCGCCTGGAGACGAAGGCAGGCCACGGTGCCGGCAAACCGCGCGTGAAGGTGGTCGAGGAGTTGACGGACGTGTGGGGCTTTCTGTTCTGGCAGCTAGGGATCAAGATGTAGGACGGTCTGCCGCTTGCGGCTTTGCGGTCCCCGCGCTCAGCCGCAAGCGGCAGACGATTGCTATTTCTTCCCCTTATTTCAATCGGGACTCTCATGAAGCGCATCGTCTCCATTCTCGCGGGCCTTTCGTTAGTAACGCTGCTGGTCACGGTCGTGGCGCTCGACGCCGCGGAACCCACCTACGTCAAGAAGAGCACCCGCCTCGACACGGTTCTTGCCAGCCTCAAGGCGAGCGGTCTGCAGACGCTGGAAGGCCCGTGGTTCTACGCCGGCCCGTTCGACCACACCGACGGCAAAGGTTTTGAAGCCGCCTACGGGCCGGAGAAAGACAAGGCCTTCGACCCCAAGAACACCTACACCGGCAAACGCAACGAAAAGGTCGAGTGGCGCGAGTTCAAGGACTTCAAACTCGGCACCATCGTCAACCTGAAAAAGTTCAAGGAGAGCGACGATTGCGCCATCTACCTTTCGCACGAATTCGAGGCGACGGAGGAAGCGTTATTGCCGATCTCACTCGGCAGCGACGACACGCTGACGGTCTGGTTCAACGGCGAACAGCTCCTGGCCGAGAGCGCCATCCGCGCCGCCGCGCCGGACCAGAATCAAACGGCCCTGCGCATCAAGAAGGGCAAGAACCGCCTGCTCATCAAGATCTGCAACGCCGCCGGCGAGTGGGCCGTTTACGTCATGCCGGAGTTCCCCGCCACCTGGCCGGGCAAGGTGCGCGACGGCCTGGTCCGCGACTTTCCCGGCGTGACGCCGCCGACGCCGATCGAGGCTGGTGCGGAGGCGAAGCATTACAAGATCGTCACGCTGCCGGTGCCGAAGGACGTGGTGCTTGAGGTCGGCGGCCTGGCGATGCGGCCCGACGGCAAACTCCTGGCCTGCACGCGCCGCGGCGAGGTCTGGCTCATCTCCAACCCCAACGCCGACGACCCGGCTCAGGTCAAATTCAAGCTCTTCGCCACCGGGTTGCACGAGGCGCTCGGCCTGCGCCTGGTCGGCAAGGATTTGTTTGTCGTCCAGCGGCCGGAGTTGACGAAACTCGTGGACGCCGACGGCGACGACGTGGCCGACGAGTATGCCACCGTGTGTGACAAGTGGGGCGTGTCCGGCGACTACCACGAGTTCGCGTTCGGCCCGGCGCGCGACAAGGACGGCAATTTCTATGTGACGCTCAACGTCGGTTTCGGCGGCGGCCACCAGTCGAAAAGCCCGTGGCGCGGCTGGTGCGTGAAGATCAGCCCCAAGGGTGAGATGAAGCCGTTCGCCACGGGGCTACGCTCGCCCAACGGCATCAACTTCAGCCCGGACGGCGACCTGTTCTACACCGACAACCAGGGCGAATGGGTGGCGACGAACAAGCTCGTTCACCTGCAAGAGGGCCACTACTACGGCCACCCCGCCGGCCTGCGCTGGGTTACGCAATCGCCGTTCGCCGCCACGCTCAAGGAGTCGTACCCAAGCGGCATGCTCTACGACGGCCAGAAGGGGAGCAACAGCGAGGGCATGCCGCAGCCGACGCCGCCGGCGATCTGGTTCCCGTACGGCCGGATGGGCCAGTCGGCCAGCGAGCCGATCTGGGACACGACGGGTGGCAAATTCGGGCCATTCGCGGGCCAGTGCCTGGTCGGCGACCAGATGAAGGCGACGATCATGCGGGTGTATTTGGAGAAGATCAACGGCAAGTACCAGGGCGCGTGCTTCCCGTTCCGCAGCGGCTTCGAGTGCGGCATCAACCGGCTGACGTTCGGCCCGGACGCGAGCCTGTACGTCGGCATGACGAACCGCGGCTGGGGTTCGGTCGGCGGCAAGCCGTACGGCCTGCAACGCCTCGTCTACACCGGCGTGCTGCCGTTCGAGATTTACCAGATGAAGCTGACGAAGGACGGTTTCGACCTGACGTTCACGAAGCCGCTGGACGCGGAGACGGCCAAGCAGGTGAAGGCCTACAACCTGGAGTCGTTCACGCACCACTACTGGAGCACCTATGGTTCGCCGGAGATGGACCACAAGGCGGAGAAGGTGCAAGCCGTGACGGTGTCGGCGGACCTCAAACAGGTGTCACTGAAGGTAAGCGGTTTCCGTCCGGGCCGTATTTACGAATTGCACCTGGACGGCGTGAAGTCTGCGGACGGCGATGCGCTGCTGCACCCGGTGGGGTATTACACGCTGAACGAGATTCCGAAGTGAGGTTGTATGGCGGGATGTGCCTGGCCGACAACTCGCACATGCACGTTGATTGGAGCGACCATGAGCATCTACGCAACGCTTTGGAACCTAAAGTTTCCTCGCTTCGGTGATTGGTACAACGGGTGCGATTGGGTTGAGGTTGTTGCCCAAGGTGTGCCCGCACACGTCGGCACTCCGACACCGGGATACGGCTACGAAGCCGGAGACCCCTATCACGACTTTCTTCCCCCTGCGATACCCTTTCCTCTTGATTCCGATGAAATGACCATGCGCGCTGTTGTCATTGTCACCCACGGCACGAAAAAGGAGGTGCAGCAGTACATCGATCCTTTGCTGGTCTTACCGGGTGCGGAGTATGAAGCGCTCTCGTTCCAGCAGCTTTGCCACCGCATTTGTGCCGCACTGCAAGGTGACCATCCTCGATTGGTTGCGGAGCGCATTAACCCGGATGGCAGCCGTCAACTCCGCTTTAGTGATGGGTCAACCCGAGTTATTCCGCGAGAGCCGGAGCCCCGAGACCAACGAGATGAGCAAGGCTGATTCGTCTGACCGCAACGGAGTCATCCTTGGACATCTCCCCCTTCGACCTGCCGTTGACTGACCCGCGGCACCCGTTCCATCTGCACCACATGGAAATGGCCCTCGAAGAAGCCGCACTCGCCGCGGCCGAGGACGAGGTGCCCGTCGGCGCGGTGATCGTGTCCTTCGACCAGGGTGTCATCGCGCGGGCGCACAACCAGCGCGAACAACTCCACGACCCGACCGCCCACGCCGAGATGATCGCCATCACCCAGGCCGCCGCGGCACTCAACTCGTGGCGGCTCGAACGCACCATCCTCTACGTCACGCTGGAACCGTGCCCCATGTGCGCGGGGGCCATCGTCCAGGGACGCATCCCGTTCGTCGTTTACGGTTGTACCGACGACAAGGCCGGCGCTTGCCATACGCTCTATCAAATTACGTCCGACCCGCGCCTCAACCACCGGGCGCAAGTCGTAGGCGGCGTTCGCGCGGACCAGTGTGCCGCGGTATTGACCGATTTCTTCGCGGCCAAGCGGCGGCTCGGCAAAAAGTGACGTTGCAGCCGTTTCGTCCGTTGCCGTCCGCGCGGCGCGACCTGGTTGCAGCGGCAGAAGTGGGGCGGGGTGTTCCGGCCCGGCGGCGGGTGTGATAGACTGGCATTGCCGCTGGCGGCTTTGCAAATCCCTGCAAAGCCGCCAGCGGCGAAACGACAACGAGGCCGATCCATGAAGCGTTACAGCGGGGCGGGGTTGCTGGTGGTGCTGGCCGTATCGGTCCTGTGGGCCGACGACCGTACGAAACTCTATTCCGACCCGGCGCCGCCGCCGCGTGAGGTTCTCGACCGGCTCAACCTCAAACAAGCGTGGAGCACCTTCGTCCCGATGGACGGTCGCAAGGACGGCTTCATTAGCATTCAACTCACCGACGGCCAGATGTTCGTGCAGTCGCGCAGCGGCATGGTCGCCGCCCTCAACGCCGAGACTGGCCGCGTGCTCTGGCACACCACCTTCGGTAAGGGGTATCAGGCCTCGTTCCCGCTGGCGATTAACTCCTTCGCGGTCATTGCCGTCAACGGCGGCACCATCTACGGCCTCGACCGCGCCACCGGGGCCGTGCGCTGGAAATTCCGCCAGCCCGAAGGCCTGTCCACCGCCCCCGTCGCCGACGAAGTGCAAATGTACCTCAGCACCGGCAGCGGGCGTATGTACAGCTATTTCCTGCCCCTACCGCCTTCCATCCAGGGAGCAACCGCCGCCCCTCCCGGCGGCGGTGCCCCCGCGCCGAAGCCGGATGAGAAAACGGACCTGACCGCCGGCGCCCCCTACGCCGCCCCGCCCGCAGACCGGGAGGCCGGCGGCGTGCGGGTGTCGGAGCCGATTTATTCCTGGGACGTGCAGACCAATGTGCGGCTCGAATTCGCGCCGCTCGTGGGTTACGGGTCGCTCCTCGTTGCGTCGCCCACCGGCACCGTGGTGGTCCTGTCGAAATTCCCGGCCAACAACGCCGTGTCGCAGTCCGCCCTCAAACTCGACGGCGCGATTGCCGTCCAGCCCGGCCATTTCGAGGACGTGATGAAGAACGGCCAGGTCGAAGAGACGGCTTACCTTGGCGGCCAGGACGCTTCGGTCTATGCCCTGAGCGTGGCCGACGCCCGGCAGCGCTGGCGGTTCCCCGTTGGCACCGCGGTCATGTACCCGCCGGCGGCCACCGCCGACGACGTGTTCGTAACGGCGGAGCGCAACGGCCTGTACCGCCTCAGCCGCGCCACGGGCGAGCCGCAGTGGCGCATCAAGCGCGGCAACCGCACCATCGAGGCCAACCCGGACGCCGACCGCTTCCTGGCGGTCAACCCGAAGTTCGTCTACGCCGCCGACAAGAGCGGCCGGCTGCTGGTCCTCGACCGCGTCCTCGGCACGGAGATCAGCTCCTACGACACGCGCGACTTCGCCTTCCCGATCGCCAACGACATGAGCGACCGGCTCTACCTGGCCGCGAACAACGGGCTGATTGTTTGCCTGCACGACAAGGAATACACGAAGGCGTATTACCACCAGAAGCAGAACGCGAGCGGCCTGGGTCGTTCGCCGGAGGACCGCATCCGGCTTGTCAAGGAAAACCTCGCTCGCAAGATCAGCCACCCCGGCTACCCCGATCCGATGCCGTTGCGCGAGGCGGTCGATAAGTTGCGGAAGACGTTTGGCTTGCAAATCTTCGCCTCGGATCGAGCCTTCACGACGGCCAACCTGCCGCCCATCAACGACAAGCTCGTAAACGTGCCCAAGGTCGAAAACGTTGTCCTCGGCGACTACATCAAACAAATCCTGGGACCGGCGGGCGCGACCTTTGAGTTGACTGCCGACGTGTTGCAGGTGATCCCGCTGAAAGCTGCGCCGCCGGCGGACAAAGTGCCGGCGGACAAGGTGCCGCCCGCTGTGCCGGGGGCGGGGGATAAGCCGGGGGACGTGCCGCCCAAACCGTAGTGGCCGCGCCGCGGAGGGTCGTTCGTGACCTGGACCCGTTTCGGTTTGTTGCTGCTCCTCGGCCTCGCGCTCGGCGTCCCGTTGGCCCTGCCCGCCACTACCCTGGTCGCAGACCCGAACGCCCTGTCCAGCTTGACCGAATTCCGCCGGACCTTCGGCCTGGCGAAAAACACCTTCTACCTCCTCGCCGGCACCCTGACCCTGGCGCTGCCCGCCGGGACGGCACTTGCGGCCCTGCTCTACCGCACCGACTTGCCGTGCCGTCGTACCCTCCGCTTCGTCATCCTCTGGACGCTGTTCGTGCCGCTGCCGCTGTTCGCGTCGGGCTGGCAGACAGTCCTGGGCAGCGGCGGCTACCTGCCCCTGGGGTGGTGGAACCGCTCGCCGGACGCCGACCCGCTATTCGCTAGCGCGGCGGGGCTGTGGGCGCCGTGGGGCCGCGGCATCGGCTCGGCCGTCTGGATTCACGCAGTCGCCGGCCTGCCGTGGGTCGTGTTGCTGGTCGGCCAAGGGTTTCGCTGGGTCGAGCGCGACCTGGAGGAGGACGCCCTGACTTGCCTGCCTGCGTGGCGCGTCTTTCTGAGCGTGACGCTGGTGCGCTCGTCAGCCGCCATCGGCGCGGCAGCGCTCTGGGTGTCGCTGCTGACCGCAACCGAAATCACAATCACCGACGTGATGCAGGTCCGCACCTTCGCCGAGGAGGTGTACTCGCAGCTCGTCGGGCCGGAACTCGACCTCGCGCGCGGCAACCCGGTCGCCCGTGCCGTCGCCGTGTCGCTGCCGTTCATCCTGGGTGTCGCCCTACTCGTCCTGATCGTGCTGCGCCGCTGGGAACGGCGGCTGCCGGCCCGCGCGACGCTGGCCACGCCGCCCTTGATCTACCCCCTCGGCTGGTCCCGGTGGCCGCTCGCGCTTTGCACCATTACCCTCGTGGCAGTGTTGTTCGCGACACCGCTCATCAGCCTCGTCGGCCGCGCGGGCTGGACGACGGACGCCGGCTGGTCCGCACGAACCGTGCTCGAACACCTCGCCCTCGTTAGCCGTACCGAATGGTTCCCGCTCGGCGGCAGTCTGCTCGTGGCGGTGGCGACGGGCGTAATCTGCGCGGGTCTGGCGTTGCCGGTTTGTTGGCTGGCGCTGGACGCGCCCTGGTTTCGCTGGACGGTGTTGACGTTGATGGCGGTCGCCTGGGCGATGCCGGGACCGCTCGTCGGCCTGGGATTAAAGGGGGCGATCCAACTAATCCTGAACGCGACCGACTCGGCGTTCCTGGCGGACGTTCTCTACCACGGCCCGTCGGCCCTGCCGATCCTGTGGGCGGACGTGATCCGGTTCTTTCCGTGCGCGGTCGCCGTGATCTGGCCGGTGCTGCGTCTGCTGCCGCGCGAGTTGCGCGACGCCGCGGCGGTAGACGGCGCGCGGCCGGCGCGGGTGTTTTTCCGATTGATCTTGCCCCTCGGTTTCCCGGCAAGCGTGCGTGCGGCTTTGGCGGTCGGCGTGTTGTCGCTGGGCGAACTCAGTGCCGGCAAGCTGGTGAGCACGCCGGGACTGCCGACCTACGCCGAAATGGTGTTCACGCAAATGCACTACGGCGTCACGAACGACCTGGCGGCGCGGTGTTTGTTGTTGTTGATGGCGGTGGGTCTTGGCGGGCTGCTGGTTTTGCTCTCAACCCCTGGGGCGGAGCGCCATGCTTTGGGTTGAAAAACGCGAAGCCGGTTCGTGCCCTTGCCATGACGGCATTTCGGCTTTTATTTTTAGTGGAATAATCGTTGACTTCGTTAATTCGCGACTGTAGCATTACCCGCTGGCAGATGGATTGCAGCATTTTGACTTTTACCTCGATTGACAATCGTGGCCGTTTTTCCCGACGGACGGAGGGGTGGTCTTTTTTACGTGTTTCTTCTCCCTGTCACTCTGCAATGGAGAATGCCGCATGCAACTTTTCCGGTGGGTAAGCGACCGTTTTGATCGTTGGCTGTCTACCACCACCAACCCCCCCTCACTGAACAAGCGTTCAATTCGCCCTTGTTTGGAGGAGCTTGAGCGCCGGGATTGCCCGACCGTGGTTACCAACTGGCAGTGGACCGGCGGCGGGATTCCAGGTGACCCGAATGCAGCTTGGTCCAACCCCAACGGTGGAAATTGGCATAAGTTGGGGGTTGCGGCGGAGGCCGGCAAATACCCGGGCCGGGCAGATGGCGATGTCGCAACGTTCGACAATTGGATTTACGGCCCCTGCACCCTGGACGTGGCGAACGTCAGTCTCTTCGGGCTTCAGCTCATTGGCTGGAGCGACACCCTCACACTCAACAAATCGCTGGTTGTCACCGGAAGTGGCGGCGACTTCCGATTTACCGACAACTCGATCATTTCCATGGCCGCTAACACCCTCTTGATGCTCAAGGACTTGGGCACTGCATCCCCGACCGTCAATTACTGGTCAGCCGGCGCTATTACGGGAGGGGACAATTCAGGATTCATCCTCGAAGGCACGACCCTCGGCACCGGAACGTCCATCACATCTGCCGCACCTGCTGCCTTGGGAACGACCATGGTCATCACGGCTTCCAACAGCAATGCAGGTATTTTCAACATCGGGTACATGACGAACAACCTGTCGCTGACTGGCACCGACAACGTCATTGACGTGGGTAATCACGGCTATCTTACCTTCACCCAGCACATCACCGCCGCGGGGCAGCAAAACACGGTGGGTGGCATCGCTTTGGGCGCGGCCCACACAGGTCGGCGCGCCCTCGAGGTCGAGATAGGCGGATTGATAACTCGGGTCGATACCCCGGACCCGACGGTACAGGCGCCCGATCAGGTGAGCATCGCGGGTACCGTCGTCAACGTGGGAGGGGGGCTCGAAGTGCTCGGTGGGTCCATGTTGAAGATTACCGGCACGGACGCCAACGGTGATAGCTACTGGCAAGGGACTAACGCCAACGCAAACCTGCTCGTGGACACCGGTTCCAATATAACCGCGACCGGCACGTACGAGATCGGCATCGGCATCGTGCGTTTGAAAGCGCCAAACGGCGGCACTGCGGACGAACTGGACGGTGTCGGAATTATTTTCGACATCGAAAGTGTCACCAGCCTGTACGTTACTACGGCTGGTGGCGTGGGGACCGGGACCGTGACCATCCAAGGCAACGTCACCTTGAGTTCGTCAACCACCACGCGCATGGACTTTAACGGCGCGACCAACACCGCCGACATGCTGGATGTCAAGAACGGCACCTTGACGTTGAACGGCACGCTCACTTTGTTAAGCTTGGACGACCAAAAGCCGACCCAGGCACTTAACTTCTTCGACGATACCGGTTTGACCCCGAACATTACCGGTACGTTCGCTACGATCAGTGTTCTTCTCGACCTCGCCACGGCCACCGGTGCCGTGGTCAGGAACAACCAGCAGCAATGGTATTACGCGGTGACGATCCAGTAACCTTCGTTGGACGGGCGGAAGGCGAGGGAATGGATCGTGGTTGGGTCGCCAGCGACACCGGGGGGCGTAGGAGCTACACCATAGTTCCTGCGCCTCCTTTCGGCTGACGGCCTTTTGTCTATCGTCCTGAGCCTCACGCCCGATCTTTGCTTCAACTTCCGATCTGTATCGGGATATTCTTGGCGAGGTTCGCTCGTCCCATTTTGCAGCTCCAAACGAGTAATCCCATGAAAAGGTATAGCATAGGCGGCATGGTCCTTGGCCTGACGCTTCTCGGACCCCTCGCCAATCGTTGCGCCGCCGAGGAGCCCCAACTGCGGGCTACCTTGGAGCACAAAAAAGGTGTGTTGTTCGTGACATTCAGCCCGGACGGTGAGACCGTGGCCTCGGCGGGCAGGGAAGATATAATCCGGCTATGGGACGTGAAGACGGGCACAAAAACTGCCACCTTGAAGGGCCACAGCGATGGTATCGGCCCTTTGGCTTATTCCCCGGACGGCAAAATCCTGGCTTCGGTAGACAAAGATAAGACGATCACGCTATGGGACGTGAAGAGCGGCAAGGAAACTGCTACGATAACCACGGGGCACACCGACGGCATCCGTACCCTGGCATTTAGCCCGGACGGCAACACTCTGGCTTCAGGAAGCCACGACCAAAGTATCAAGCTGTGGGAGATGAAGACTCTCAAGAACACTGCCACGCTCAAGGGCCACACGGGACCTGTGTGTTGTGTAACGTTTAGTCCCGATGGTAAGACCTTTGCTAGTGCCAGCGCCGGTTCGGATCGCACCGTCAAGTTGTGGGATGTCAAGACCGGCAAGGACACGACCACCATTAAAGATGAGGCAGTCGGCAATTTCAGATGCGTAGCGTTTAGCCCCGATGGCAAGACGCTAGTTGCGGCAGGGAACAACAACGGTAACATCATCGTGTGGGATGTAAGCAGCAGCAAGGTTACCGACACCTTCAAGAATGGTCACACGGCTTGTGTCAACTCCCTCGCATTTAGCCCCGACGGCAAAATGCTAGCCTCTGCCAGCGGCGACACGACGATCAAGCTGTGGGACATGCGTTCCGGCAGAAACACCGCCACGCTGGAGGGACACACCGAATGGGTGTGCTCCGTGGCGTTTAGCAAAGACGGCAAGACGCTCGCCTCCGCCAGCGAGGACGAGAGGGTCAAGCTCTGGGACATCCCCGTTCCAGAGAAAGGCAAATAGGCGCAAGGCAGACACTCCGGGATTGGGTGCGCTGACGGAGCCTAGGCAACAGGGGGAACTTGGCTGCAACTTTGTTGCTAAAATCGCCGGGTGTGGCCACTCTTTCAAGGGAGCAATTCACCGGCCCCGGAAGATTTTTCTCGTGCGCAAGCGTCCGCTTACGAACGAGGAGAACGACATCCGGTTTTACTTTGGCGAGGGTCGGCCATTTGCGTGGCGAGGGTCGAGATTGGCGAGGGTCGATCCGGCGTCGTTGCTGATGCGTAAGAGCCTACTGAAAAAGGGTTTACGGTTGCCTTGCGCAGAGCGTTTGCGCAAAAGCGGTTCGACCCTCGCCATATGTGGATTGGCGTGGCTCGGGTCGGACAGGCCCGGTCGTCATCCAAAGGGGTCGCTGGTGGCCAACGATTGGCACGCGCGGCGTGGCGGACGACTCCCCCCGGCGACCACCCTACAGTCCCCAAAGATTTGTCACCCCCAATCGCCGCCCTCTGCCGTTTTTGGTGTCTTTCGTCGTTCCTCTCTGGTATCAATGACTGGTATCGCCGGGGGGTGAATGGCCAATGACAAACCGCGACCTTGCTCCGTTTTCGTGGAACGGCTTCCTCAGCCGGCGCGACCTGTTGCGCGTCGGGTCGCTCGGCGTCGCCGCCAGTTTGTTGCCCGCCGCCGTGCGGGGCGTCGCCAAGACCGCGGCCCCTGCGAAGTCGGTCATCGTGCTGTGGATGGCCGGCGGCGTGACCCACATCGATTCGTTCGACCCCAAGCCCGACGCGCCCGAAGCGGTGCGCGGCACCCACAAGGCCATCGACACTACTGTGCCCGGCATCCGGTTTTGCGACACGCTGCCCTGTCTCGCCCAGCAGGCCGAACACCTGGCCGTTGTCCGCAGCTACTCGCACGACAGCAACGATCATCTGCTCAGCCAGGCGTTTACCCTTTCCGGCCGCAAGGTCACGCCGGCCCAACTCACGACCGAACCGAACATCGGCGCGATCGTCGCCAAGCTGCACGGCGGTCGGGCCGGCTTCCCCGGTTACGTCACCGTCCCCGGCACGACGCGGCCGGGACCGCCGCCCATCAACCTCTTCGGCGGCGGGTGGCTCGGCGCGCAATACGCCCCGTTTTCCAGCGGCGGCAAGCCGAAGAACGAAGACTTCACCGCCCGGGTGGCCGAGGCGTCGGAGGACGAGTTCAACCAGCAGGCGCTTCAGTACCCGCCGGGCGTGGACGAGTCGCGCCTCCAGGGCCGGCGTTCCCTCCGCGAGCAAATGGAGGCCGAGTTACGCCAATTGGAAGCGCGCGGCCCGGACGGCGTGGGCCGGCAGTACCAGGACGCTTTCGAGATGTTGACTTCGCCGACGGTGCGGCGGGCGTTCGAGTTGCGGCGCGAACCAGAGCCGGTACGCGACCGGTACGGCCGCACCAAGATCGGCCAGCGCTGCCTGCTGGCCCGGCGGCTGGTCGAGGCCGGGGCGCGCTTCGTGCTGGTCGATTACGGCTACGACCCCGACTACGGCAACGTCTGGGACAACCACAACGCCGTCGGCCAGAACCATCCGCCGATTTCGGAGATCGTTAAACTCCCCTGGCACCTTGCCGGCATGGACCGCGCGTTCGCCGCGCTGGTCGAGGACCTGCACACGCGCGGCCGGTTGGCCGAGACGCTCGTCCTGTTCCTGACCGAGTTCGGGCGGACGCCGAAGGTGAACAAGGACGGCGGTCGCGATCACTGGGGTCTAGCAGGGTCGCTGTTCTTTGCGGGCGGCGGCACCCGCGGCGGGCAGGTTATCGGCGCGACGGACAAGGAAGCCGGCACGCCCACCACCTGCGGCTACGACCCCGCCGACGTGGCGGCAACGGTTTACCAGGCCATCGGCATCGAGCCGGATACCCTGCTCTACGACCGGCAGAACCGGCCGTTGCCCGTCCTGCCGCAGGGTCGGCCCATTCCCGGCGTCCTTTAGCCGCTTGCGGCTTTGCGGTCATTCCCGCAAAGCCGCAAGCGGCAATCAAGTCTCTTCCTTCAACCGCCGAAGCTGATACTCGTCCACCAGCTGTTTCAAGAGGTCGGGCAAACGGTCCATCAGCCGGCGCAGCGGCCGCGGCGGGCGGGTGGCGAGGGCGTATACCGTCATCAACGGCAGCACGACCGTCGCATCGACGTAACACGTCACCGTGTCCGGCAACTGGCTCGGATCGACCTTGCCCCACGTCATCGCCTCTTGCGGCGTCGCGCCACTTAGTCCGCCGGTGTCGGGCCGGGCGTCCGTCACCTGGAGGAAATAATCGTGGCCGCTCTCGTCCAACCCCAGCACTTCCTGAATCTGCGGCTCCGTTTGCAGGATGAAGTTTTTGGGCGAGCCGCCGCCGAGGATGAAGACGCCGCTGCGTCCCTTCTTCTTGGCGTCGTACACGATGGCGGCGCTCTGGTTCACGTCGCGCAGCGGGTCGATCCGCAGCGCGGAACCTTCCAGCTGGAGTGCCGCCAGGTTCATGCCGATGGAGCTGTCGCCCGGCGACGACGTGAAGATCGGCACCCCACAGCGGTACGCCGCGGCCAGGAGGCTGCGGTTGACGTGGCCGGTCTCGTCCTCGCGCGCCGCCAGGTACTTGCCGACGAGGTTGTGAAACTCCGCCGTGCCCATCGTCTGCTGGAACGCCTCGCCGCGGCAGAGCGTGCGGTAAAAGCGGTCGGTGCCGAGTAGGTTTTCGTAATCGAACACGATGTCATAGATGCGAATGACCTGGTGCTCGCGCAACTGCAAGTCGTCCAGGCCGGGCCGCGACTGGTGCATGTCCATGCCCAGGGCGAAGTGCGTATCGTGGTAGAGGTTCGCGCCGGTGCTGACGATCCAGTCGATGAACCCGGCCTGCACGAGCGGCACCAGGCACGAAATGCCGATGCCGGCCGGCGTTAGCGCCCCGCTGAGCGACAGGCCGACCGTGGCGTCGTCGGCGAGCATCTTGGTCGCGTAAAGCCGACACGCCTCGCGCAGGCGGCCGGCGTTGTAGGACAGAAACGCCTCGTCGATGAGTTTCGGCAGTGCAACGTCGCCCGTCAGCGCGGCCGGGTCGATGCGCTGGTGGCTGATGCTGTGCAGGAACTGCCCGGATTTGTCGTGTGCGTGTTTCATGCTGACAGGCTAGGCGTTTGCCGCACGGCCGGCAAATGAATTTAGGAGGTGTTTCGCGTCGCGCCGGGCAGGGCGCGCGAACGGCTGGCGGCTGCCGACGGCTGGCCTACAATCACCCCGGCGACCCGCTTGACCTCCCCGCGAATACTTCCTCTCAAACCGAGCCGAAGCCATGAGTAGCGCCCGCGACCGTTTTTTGCAGACCGTCCGCCGAGCCGTGGTGGAGGGCAACCGCGCCGGCCAGGTGCCGCCGCACCCGGAACGCGGCGACGTCGGCTACCAGGGCGCGGGGGCCGACGCGCTGGCCCGGTTTTGCGAGGAGTGTACCAGTGCGGGCGGACAGCCGCACGTAGTGCCGGATCGCACCGCCGCCGTTGCGAAGGTACTCGAATTGGTGAAGGCGTCCGGCGGCCGGCGGGTTTTGCTCGGTCGTGGCGCAGGCGAAGTCGTAGCCGCAAGCGGCTCGCTTGCTGGCTTCTGCGCGGCTTCAGCCAGCAAGCGGGCCGCTTGCGGCTACTGGTGTGGCGCAGTGGTCGATGCGCTGTGCCTGGCGGAATCCTTGGGCGCAGCCGGAATCGACGTGGCGGACCAGAACCGCGCAACCTTTTTCGCGGCCGACATCGGCATTACGGGAGTGGACTATCTCGTGGCGGAAACGGGCAGCATCGTGCTGTGTACCCGCCCCGAGCAGCCGCGCTCGGCGAGCTTGTTACCGCCGGTCTACATCGCGGTTGCGGGCCGCGACCAAATCCTGCCCGACTTGTTCGACTTGTTTCGTCTGCAAATGGGGAGCGAAGTGGATGGCGTCCCGGCGTGCTTGTCCCTGATCACGGGGCCGAGCAAAACCGGGGACATCGAACTGAAGCTAGTTACGGGCGTCCACGGACCCGGCAAGGTGCATGTCGTCGTGATCGACGCGGTGGGAGGTTAGCCACAGAGATACAAGGGATACTGCGAAGAAAATCCGAAACCGTTCACCGGCATCAACTGCTCCCCCCCTTGTGAAGGGGGGGTAGGGGGGTAAGAACGATTAAAGTACTCGGTCATGGCGCTCTTTTCACCCCCCCTACCCCCCTTCGTAAGGGGGGGAGTGAACGGTTACGAAAATCCGAAATCTCAAATCCGACAGTCGCTCGACACCGCGTCTGCATTCGTGCGTGCGTTCAGGGTGCCGGTCGCTGCGCCGGCAGCGTGTCCAACCATTCCTGCTGACGTTGCAACGTCCGCAGTACGTCCCGGTCGGGCGGCACCGGCCAGCAGGCCGCCGCCGCGTTGGGATCGGTCAACAGCACGCCGCTGTCCGGCTCGAAGCGCACCACCCACACGCCGCCCTTCTCGCGCGCCACGCTCAAAAGGCGGGCACCGAAGATTAACCGCGGCGGCGGGTCCAAGGGCAGTCCGTGCAGGATCGTCAGGTCGTCCAGTGCGACGACCGCCTTCGCGCCGCCCGCCCACACTTCGTAACAGGCCAACCCCAACTGTCCCGTTGCCGGGTCGCGCCGCACCACGTCGTCGAAGAGTACCGTCCGGCCCTTGTGGAACTTCTCAAAATGGCCGTTCCATTCCTCGCCGCCCGGCGTAAGAGCCGCTTCCTTTAGGACGTCCTGGAGCGGCAGGCTGTGCAGTCGTACGAGCAGGTCGGCCTGGCGTTGCAGCTGGTTAAGGTCGCGGTTCTGCTTGGGAGTAAGCAGGTCCGGTTGCCGGTCGCGCAGTTCGACGGCTGCGTTCAGCTCCCGCACCGCCACGTTAAAGGTGCCGTCGGCCAGCGCCCGTTGCCCGGCGTCTATGCGGTCGTTGAGTTGCCCGGCAGTCAGTCGGGGTACCGTCGCAGCCGGATTTGCGGGCCGGAGCAGGAAGGGCAGGACCGCCAAGAACGCCGTCACGCACAGGCCAAGGGTGACGCCGCCCGCGAGCAACGGCATGCGGAAGCCGTGCCATAGTCGTTGGGCCGGTGACGGGGCGGCAAGTGCAGGCTGCGCCGATGTCGCGGCAGCCGCGTGCCAGGGGCTGCTGGGAAAGATAAAGACGGGTTG
This sequence comes from Gemmatales bacterium, assembly GCA_038231495.1. GTDB lineage: Bacteria > Planctomycetota > Planctomycetia > Gemmatales > Gemmataceae > JBBRLG01. The sequence continues at coordinate 35,243 of JBBRLG010000006.1, forward strand.
CTTGCACGCCGGACAGGGCTGCACCTGGGGCCGGCGCCGCCGCCAACCGCGTACGACGTGACCGCAGGGACAGGCCACCTCGAACGGCGCAGTTGGCCGCCGCGGCGTCAGAAGGCCGTTCCACCAGCGTTTGCCGTCCGAGTGTTTTGCCGATGACGCCATGCCACGCCTGCCCGGCTGCTCAGTTCGCGCCTTTGACCTCGTAACACAACAGAACGTTGCCGTCGCGCACATACAGGCGGCCGTTGGCCACGACCGGGTGCGGCCAGGCCGGCTTGCCGCCGTGGTCGGGCGGCTCGAATTGCCCCTTTTCCTTGTAACCGTCCGGCGACGCCTCCACCAACGCCACCTTCGCCGGCTGCCCCTTGCCGAAGCCGGTGCCGCCGTGGCCGCGGACGTACAACAGGCCGTCGGCGTAACACAGCGACGCGTGCCCGACCGAATCGGCGCGCCACTTCTCGTCGCCGGTCTTGAAGTCCAGGCACACCAACTGGCCGCCGTCGTTGGTGCCGTAGACGTAATCGCCCACGCGCACCACGCCGCCGATGCTGTTCAACTTGGTCGATTTGGAGGAGTAGACTTGCTCGGCGGTAACCGCGTCTTTCGTCGCCTTGATACGGACCAACCCCGTGCCGCCTTTGCGCGAGGTCGAGGTGAACACGCAGTCGTCGTAGAACACCGGCGTCGGGATGTTTGCCGCCTGATCCGTCGTCTGGTTGTAACGCCAAAGGAACTTGCCCGTCTTGGCGTCCACGGCGACCAGGCCGTTGGCCACGAACTGCACATACTGGCGGACGCCGCCGACCTCCACGACGATCGGCGACGCATAGCCGGCGGCATCGCCGTCGGGCACCGGCCCCAGCCACGCCGTTGCGCCGTCCTTCTTCTTCAACGCCGCCAGGGTCGCTTTCTTGCCGCCGGGCGTGCAGACGACCAGGTCGCCGTCGATCAGCACCGACTCGGCATACGCCCACATGCCGGGCACGCCATCGAAGTCTTTCTTGAGGTTTTTCGACCAGACCACCTTGCCCTTGTCTTTTTCCAGACAGGCGAGGTCGCCGTCGGAGCCGAGGGCGTAAATCCGGTCGCCGTCCACCGTCGGCGTCGAGCGGGCGCCGGGCCACTGCATTTGCGTGTTGGGGCCGACCTTGCCGACGGCAGTGGACCAGACTTCCGCGCCGTCCTTGACGGCGCGGGCGACGACGTATTCTTCGCCCTTGCGGTCCACCATGAGGTAGATGCGGTCGCCGACGATAGCCGGCGTCGAATAGCCGCCGCCGATCTCTTTCTGCTCCCACAGCAGTTTGGGACCGTCCTTGGGCCAGGCCTTGAGGAGGCCGGTTTCCTTGGACACGCCGCTGCGTTCCGGGCCGCGCCATTGTGGCCAGTCGTCGCCCCGGGCGGCGCCGGCAAGCGCGCACGCGGCCAACACGCAGACGGAAATAAGGCGGGTCGTCATCGAACACCTCGCGCGGGAGAAGGGACGGGTGGAAGGGAGACTGTGCGGTGATTGTAGACGCGGTGCCGCGGGCTGACAATGAGAACGGTGCGCTGACCTCGTGACACAAGCCCGAAGCGCCAGCGAGGGACGGTCCCTCGCTGGCGCTTCGGGCTTGTGTCATTCCCAGCCGCGGCGAGAATAGCTGCCGCCACCGCTACTTCGCGGAGAACTGGTAGACGGTCAACTGCTTATACGTTTTGCCCGGTTGCAGGATCGTGGACGGGAAGTCCTTGTGGTTGACCGAATCCGGGAAGTGCTGCGCTTCCAGGCAAAAGCCCTGGTGCTTCTTGTAGACAGTGCCGCCCTTGCCCTTGTTGGTGCCGTCCAGGAAGTTGCCGGTGTAAAACTGGATGCCCGGCTCCGTCGTATACACTTCCATGACGCGACCCGACTTCGGGTCGCGCACCCGCGCCGCCAGCGACGCGCCCTTATCGTCCACGTCACTAAGCACATAATTCAAGTCGTAGCCGCCCGGGTTGCCCTTCAACTCGTCGAGGTGCTTGCCGATCGGCGTCGGCGTCGTGAAGTCGAACGGCGTGCCCTTGACCGCCTTTAGCTCGCCCGTCGGGATGAGCGTGTCGTCGGTCGGGGTAAACTTCTGGGCCACGATCGTCATTTCGTGGCCGAGGATGTCGCCCGACGCCGGCCCGCTAAGGTTGAAATAGCTGTGGTTCGTCAGGTTCACGGGCGTGGCCTTGTCGGTCGTTCCCGTGTAGTCCAGTCGTAACTCGTTCTTATCGGTCAGCGTGTAGGTGACGGTCGCGGTCAGGTTGCCCGAATAGCCCTCTTCGCCGTCGGCGCTCTTGTAGGTGAACTTGACCGCGGCGCCCTTCTTCAACTCGACCGGCTCGGCCTTCCAGACGCGCTTGTCGAAACCCTTTTCGCCGCCGTGCAGGGCGTTCGGCCCGTTGTTGGTGGCCAGCGTGTAGTCTTTGCCGTCGAGGCTGAACTTGCCCTTGGCGACGCGGTTGGCGACCCGGCCGACGGTAGCGCCGAAGTACGGGTGCTTGGTCAGATAGCCCTTCAGGTCGTCGAAGCCGAGCACCACGTCGGCGAATTTGCCGTCCTTGTCCGGCACGTCCAGTTCGGTGAGGATAGCGCCGTAGGTGATGACCTTGGCCTTCATGCCGTGGGCATTGGTGAGGGTGTATTCCTCGACCGCGACGCCGTCCGGCGTTTTGCCGTAGTCTTTCTTTTCGACGCCCGCCTTGGTGTCGGCGGCGGACGCGAAGCCGGCGGCGCACAGGCACCCGGCCATCGCGACGAACACAAGTTTACAAAGCATGGTTGCTGGCTCCTGGTTGCGAGACTCCCTTGGGGCGTGTACGGTCGCCCACCGTCGCGGTTATTCTACGAACCGCGACCACAAGGGAGCGCCAGCCCGCCGCTTGCGGCTTTGCGCAAAGCCGCAAGCGGCCAGGAAACTTACTTCTCGCAGCTGACCCACCGCGCCGGCGGATACCAGTCGTGGACCAACGGCGGATGCTCGTTCAGGTAGCGATTGACCGAGGCGTCGAAAAAGAGGTCGCGCGGGTAGGTGGCCGACGGCCGGGTGGTCTCGGGGTCCAGCAAGCCGACGTGCAAACAGGATTCCACGACCAGTTCGGAGCAGAAGTAGCTGCCGCGCTCGCCGTGCGGCTTGCCAACGTATTCGGTTCGCACCGGGCCGCGGGCGCGCAGGATGGTGATTTGGCTGAGCAGGCGAAAGACCGCGAACCGCTTGCCGTCCTGGGCTACCGCCCATGCGGTAAGCTGGGCAGACTGTTCCGGCGTCAGAGGCGTGCGCCGCCGTCGAATCCACACCGTTTCGCCGCGGCGCTCGTGTTCGCCCAGGCCGTAAGACAGGTCGATCAACTCCACCCAGATGCCGTTGAACGGCCCGGCTTCGAGGAGGCCCATCGTACCGTCGGGCCGCGCGACAACGATGCCGGAATGGTGCGGCGGCCCGGCGAACGCCAGCCGGTGGCCGCCAATGGCGACCCAGGCGTTGTCCAAAGACATGTAAATGTCGCCCGGTTGCGCACCGTACGTTTCTGCCGGGCCGCGGAGTTCTTCGTCCATCGAGTAGGACGGTTGATAGAGGACCGGCCCCCCGCAAGCCTTCGGTGAAACACCAAAGACCAACAGACCGCTGCCCAGGAACGCGAACAGGAAGTTGCGCATGACATTCTCTCCGGAAGGATGCCCGTCTGAGAGAATAATCAGCAAATACGGATTGACGGCATGACTGTTTTTGCGCGAATGCACGGGCGTGGGAAGGGGATTCAATCACAAGAAGCGATTGGCCGATCCTGCCGTCTAGGCCGGCTGTAGCAGTGGTGCCAAACGCAACGGGTAAGTTTTCTACAAACCACAAATGGTAACCGTTCACCGCGTTGTTGAAAACCAGCCAACCGTAGACAGGGCGCGCTATCGTTTCCGCGACGATCCATTCGTTTCGCGTGGCTTGAGAGCAAAGGAAACGAACTTTTCTTCCGCAAGTGCTTATCGGGTATTCTCTTGGGGAAGTTCGTTTCCCCACCCCCTG
>JBBRLG010000007.1:0-39008 GCA_038231495.1 Gemmatales bacterium
ATTCATCCTTCATCCCTCATCCCTCATCCTTTCCCCTGAATCATTTCCCTTGAAGCTGTCGGTAGAAGGTGCCGTTTTGCTCAGCCTCGCGCAGCAGGCCAGCCACGGCGTCGAGGTCCGCCAGCGTGTAGCCGGCTTTTTCGAGGTAGCCGCGCGCCAGGATTTCAGGGTTCGGCGGCGGCAACGGGTCGGTGTCGCGCTGTCGGTCCTTCTCGAACCGGGCCAACTCGACCAGCCGCGTGCCATCCGGCGAGCCGAACGCGCCGCCCGAATCGCGGCCGACCGGCATCTCCGGCGGTGCCGTGCGGTGGACCTGGCGCGTGGTCGGCGTCGTCAGGATTTCGCGCTGCGCGACCATTTTGCCCAGCTCTTGCGACAAAACCGCGGCCAGCTGACCGTCGGTCGCGCAGCGGTTCGCCAGGCCTTCCGTGACGTACAGGTCGTTGGTGCCGAGATGCAAAACCTCCGGTTGCGCCGAGCCGATCGTGATGAACCGCGGCCGCAGGTTCATCTCCGGGTTGGAGGCGACGAGCTTCTGGCCGACGATGGCCACGCGCTTGCCGACCGCTTCCGAGGCCGGCGCGTGGTTGACCGTCGTTTCGGTGAACGGCTGCGGCGTCGTATTAAACGGATTGGATGCGACGGTCGGCAGGTCGTCACCCAGCGACACGCACCCGCCGATCACGACCAGCAACACAGCACCGACGCGGCCGACGCGCTTTGTCATTCCGCACCTCACGCCAGGGAGCGATTCCGTACCATCTGCGAAGGGCGCGGACCCTAGCGACTGCCGCCTGCCGTGTCCAGAGCGATTTGCTCACCGCGACTTGGAATGACACAAGCCCGAAGCGCAAGCGAGGGACCGTCCTTCGCTTGCGCTTCAGGCTTGTGCCAAGTTGCCCCGCGGCGAGTATAGTTTAGCGAGTGCCGATGCGCAATAGAACCTTGCCCTGCCTGCCGGGCTGGTTTGCCTGGTGAACGGCCGCCTGGATGTCGTCGAGCGCAAAGGTCGCACCAATCTCGGTCGCCAGCGTGCCGCCCTGCATCAGTTTGCCGATGCGGTTGAACAGTCCCAGCAAGGTCAAAACACTTTGGTCGCGCAGCCATTCCGATAGCCAAAACCCCTCGACCCGCTTCTGGCCGACGAGCAACACGCGCGGGTCAATCTGGATCGGTTCGCCGGCCAGCGTGCCGTAAACCAGCAAGCGGCCGTGCCTGCCCAGGCTTTGCAGCGCTTGGGTGCCCGTGTCGCCACCCACGGCGTCGATCGCACACGGAACCCCCGCCCCGTTCGTTAAAACACGTACTCGTTCCGCCAGGTTCTCATCGCTCGTCGCCACCGCCGCCGTGCCGCCCAGGCGCAGCAGTTCCTCCGCCTGCTCTTTGCGGCGCACCACGTTGAGCGTCTTGAAGCCGTAAAGTTGGCCCAGGCGGATGACCATGCGGCCCAGGGCACTGCCGGCCGCGGTTTGCAGCAACCACGCGCCCGCCGGCACGCGCAGGACGTAGCGCGTCATCACGAGGGCGCTGGCCGGGTTCACCAGAAACGTGGCCGCCTGCTCGTCGCTCAAGTTCTCCGGCACCGGAATCGCCTGGCGTGCCGGCACGATGGTCTGCTCTTGCCAGTTGCCGGTGCCGCTGTTGAGCACCGCGACGCGCTTCTTCTTGACGCGCCACGCCAGGAGGCCCGACCCCTCCTCGACGACGCCGACGCCCTCAAACCCCGGCGTCGCCGGCGTGGACGGACGTTGGCCGTACTGCCCGCGGATCATCAACAGGTCCGAGGGGTTGATCGGACTGGCCAACATGCGCACGCGCACCTCACCCGCTTTCGGCTTGGGTACCGGCACGTCGCGCACCTGCAACACCTTTTCCGGATCGCCAAAAGAGTCGAAAACGACAGCTTTCATGGGGTGCGCCTCGGGGTCTGGTTATCCGGCGGTGGGTCTGTGAGCATACCGCGCGCCGGAAGACTCGTTATACTGACTGCGGCTCGATTCGGCACAAATGCCCGTAACCACAAGCGGCCCGGCCCCGTAGCCACAAGCGGCCCGCTTGTAGGCTTTCGCCCAGCCAGCAAGCGGGCCGCTTGCGGCTACGGCGACCACCTCACGGGCCCGAATGTTTTGCCACACCCAAATACGCCCCGCGACCGGCAGGTACTTGCGTTCGTCCCGCGACCGCTGCATAATCGCAGACAGTACCAACACGCCGGCCGGGCCGCACTACGGGCCTGGCATACCGACACCACAAGGGGGAACAAATCATGCGTCGTCTTTTGCTGCCATTGGCTCTCGTTTTCGTGTTGCCGTTGGCGTCCACGGGCCTCGCCGACAAGGACAAGGACGTGCCGGAGGGGTTCGAGCCGCTGTTCAACGGCAAGGACCTGACCGGTTGGAAGGTGAACAAGGGCGGCAAGATGGAGGTATGGGGTGCCGAGAAAGGGCTCCTGTACGTGGAGGGCGGCGGCGGCGGTTGGCTCATGACGGAGAAGGAGTACGGCGACTTCGAGGTCCGGCTCGAGTTCAAATTGCCGAAGATGGGCAACAGCGGCGTGGGCCTGCGCGCGCCGATGGAAGGCGACCCGGCCTACGCCGGCATGGAAATCCAACTCCTCGACGACGAGAACTACAAGGGATTGAAGGAGTGGCAATACACCGGCTCGATCTACGGCGTGGTCGCACCGTCGAAGCGCGTCACCAAGCCGGCGGGCGAGTGGCAGCAAATGCGCATCGTGGCCAAGGGCCGCAAGGTGATGATCGAGGTGAACGGCACGCCGGTGGTGGACGCCAACCTGGACGACCACAAGGACAGCAACAAGGCGCACCCCGGCCTGACGCGCGAGAAAGGCCACCTCGGCCTGCAAAGCCACGACGGCCGCGTGGAGTTTCGCAACCTTTACGTCAAACCGCTCTAGCCCAGGAGGCCGGGCCGGGCGAATTCCGGCGTAGCGCACCGTAAGCCGTCTTGCAACGGCAGCGGGAGCGATTATTATTATAGGAACGTGGTGGGTGTAGCTCAGTTGGTTAGAGCGTCAGACTGTGACTCTGAAAGTCGGGGGTTCGAATCCCCTCACTCACCCTGACGAAAGAGGCCGGAAATCCCTGCAAAACAAGGCATTTCCGGCCTCTGTCATTTCCCGCCCGCCTTCCCCCCAGAAGTCAAAGTAAGGCACGAAATGGCCTCTTTTGGCACCCGTCCGGTCGCCAGGCGGTCACCAGATTTTTTCAGGGTAGTTTGCGGCACTTCCGGGGCGCTTGCCCGCCTGGGTAGAATTTTGCAACGGGTAGTTTCCCTGTCCGGCCAGACGGGGTAGCTGGAAAGCAGCACGACCGGCAGCACGTCAGCTCCACTGCGTGGGCCGGTCGCGCTGGCCCGGTGCAAGTGGAGCATCACCATGCCTCGCAGCCGCAAATCCGCACGCACGCCGCCACCATCTCCCACCCCGGCCGAAGAACTGACCGCCTACCACCGGCGACAAGCACAGCGAACCCAAGAAATCCTTGACCAACTGAAAAGCGCCACCGCTATTTTCGATGGTGCCAGGCCGACAAAGAAAACGACCTACGAAAACGGTGCCCACGTCACCGTCCGGTCTTGGGGTCAAGAAGTTGCGGACGCTTCTAATGACTTGCGGCAGCTGACGGCAGAGCGGGTGGAAAAAGAAATGGGAACGCCGCCGACACCGGAGCAACTCGCTTCATACCGCGCAGATCGCATCATCGCGATTTGCCGGCACGTTGCAGACCGCGCCGGCCCCGCGAAGGACGGGGAAATGTCCGAGTGGTACGGCAGGCCCTGTGCGGAATCGCTGATCCGCTACGCCCTCGAAGTCAACGGCCGAGCCGCAATCGTTCAGGAATTGGAATTGTTGCACCCCGACGCCTACCGTGAAGTAGCGGAGGACATCGACTACAATCTCGGGTGGCTGGTGGAAAAGTGTGTGCGGGCGCCGGCCCAACAACGTGTTGATGAGCTTCAACGAGAACTGGAGATATTTCGGGGAGAAATACACGCCAGACGATACGGCCGTCCCGTGCTCATCGCCGGTGTAAAGGGGCAACCCCCCAGCACGCCGGATGCCAGTGAGGGGCTTGTATTGATTTCGGGTGGTTTTTCTTATGGCGGCCTCCCTTACGACTTAACGGGGCACCCGCTCCACATGCTTCAAGCCCTGATAGCTGCGCACCACCATCGGTGCTCACTAGGCCAGCTTCGGGACGCACTCAAGGTAGATGACGCCCATGTCGAATTTCCTGACCAAGTCGTCAAAGACACTGCTAAGAAGCTCAAAAACGCCCTCGCAATTGCTGTGAAAACCACGCACCCTTCCTCGGAACTAAATCCCATTTCCTCGACTGGAAAAGGCGCTGACCTGACCTACAAACTCAATTTGCCCTGATCCGTCGGAATCTATTGGAGCGCCCCGTCTGGGTCTATCGTGCCGTGGTCCAATCGGATCATGAGCACAGCACTCACCCTTCCTAACCCTGAACACCTTCGGGCCGAAATCCGAGCGCGAGCGGACGAACTGCGCGCCATGCGTAATTTGTTGCGCCTTGCTGAAGCTGCCGAGGCGGTGCAACGCACCTCGGCGGTAAGGCGCACCTGTTCACAAACGGAATTGCAGGTGTCGCGGTGAACGACACCTGCTTCATCGACCTGGACGCCCTGGCCGCCGCCGTGGCAAAGCACGTCGCCGCGGAACTGCGCACCGAGGCCGAGAAACTCCTCGACCTTCCGGCCCTGGCCGCGCGCCTCGCCCTGTCCGAGCGTGGCGTCCGCGGCCTGGTCCAACGCGATGAACTACCGCAAGGGTATCTAATCGGCGGCGTCCGCCGCTGGTCCTGGGCGCACGTCGAGAAATTCCTCGACGCACGCGCCGACCGAAAGCCCCGGCGGAAGCGCCGGGGGCAGTACGACCGCGCTGCCGTTGGTGCGGCTGAAGGTGAGACGGATTGAGTTTGTTATTTGCGTCGAAATGAAAAAAGCCCTGGCAAGGCGGCAAGACCTTGCCAGGGCAAAAACCAAAGGTGCCTCAATGATTGTATCCGCATCACGAACGCATTGCCAATCCCCCGCAACCGTTTTTGTCGCCTCCGAGCAGCACACTGCCACCGTCCAGGCCGCGTTGCGCCGCTTACGATTCGCGTATCTCGCCCTGCCCGTTGGCGCGCGGCCGGACCTCCGAAGTCTCGATAACGCGGTCATGCTTCTCGACGCGGGCGACGTGCTCGTGCTCGCCTTCGCGGGACGATTTCCAGTCCGAGGCAAGGACCTGGAAACGGTCGTCTCGCCGCCGAAAACCAAGCGCCGCTCCCGTCGCCGGCAACCGCGAATCCGCAAATACATCGGCTGCGAAATGTAGCCGCAAGGACAACCGCGACGGCATCCCGGACGACACGACCTAGGCGAGAGAGTTCTGATTATGGACCAAGCAACCCTGGATGAAGTCGGCGCACAGGGGGACGACGCCGGGGCGGTAGGTTGCGACGAAGCCGCCACCTCCAACCCATCCGGCACCAAGGCCGATTTCGAAAGCACCACCGAAAAGCCTCGCCCCCTGCCGGTCAATCCCGACGGCATCCCGGAGGAGTTGAAGGCCGGCCAACAGTGGGTGTGCTGGCGGTTGGAATGGCGCGTCAGCAAGAAGGACAAGGGCAAATGGAACAAGGTTCCGACGGACCCAAAAACGGGCAACAACGCCAAGGCGGACGGCGACAAGTCGCCGGAAAAATCGGCAGCAGCCCGCGCGACGTGGGGCACGTTCGAGCAGGCATACTCACGGCACCGAAAATACCCGGAAGTCGAAGTCGGGATCGGATTCCAATTTGCTGCCGACGATCCGTTCGCCGGTGTGGACCTGGACGACGCGGTCGACCCTACCACCAACGACTTGAAGCCGTGGGCTGCGGCAATCGTGAAGGACTTCAACACCTTCACTGAGGTCAGTCCGAGCGGCACCGGAGTCAAGCTTTACCTGCGCGGCAAAAAGCCCGGTACGGAGTGCAAAAAGGCGTACCACAGCGGCGTAATCGAGATGTACGACCACGGGCGTTTTTTCGCCATGACGGGCAAGCAATGGCCCGGCACGCCGAGCACGGTTGAAAGTCGCCAAGAGCAGTTGGAGGCGCTTTACGGCAAGGTCTTCGGGAACGAGAAGCCAAAGCCTCCCGAGCACGAACGGAACGGGTCGGCCGCCCCCGAAACGGACCGTCCCAAGCCTCAACAAGATGAACACCAATCACCGCCGCCGGAACTGACAGACGAGGAAATCCTGGCCCTTTTGGGCCGTGCGTCCAACCGGGCCAAGTTCAACGCGCTCATGAACGGGAGCGTAAGCGATTACAACGGCGACGAGAGCCGGGCGGATTCTGCCCTGTGTTGGCTCATCGCGTTTTACACGAAGAGATTCGCGCAGATAGAACGCATTTTCGGCCGGAGCACACTCGCCGAGCGGGAGAAGTGGAAGGACCGCGCCGAGTACCACAAGTGGACGATCGACAAGGCCATCGCTGGCGTGACCGAGCACTACACTCCGCCCGGCCCCAAGATCAAGTTTACTAGGAAGGGCCGGCAGCCCGGACAGGACGATCACGACCAACCGGCGGGCGAACAAGCGACCGACGGAACGACCCCACCCCCTGGACCAGCGCCGTCCCCCGATCCCGGTCCGGGCCGGCAAGCAAATCGATTCGCCCTCGGGCCTCTTACCCTCATCCCCGGCCCGGCCCGGCGAACGCCATCGGGCAAGGTGAGCGTTTCCGTCAAGGTCAGCAAGGGCGGCGAAATCGTGCTGGAATTTCCGGTCACAAGTGCATCGTCAAGCTGGAAGAATCCGACGCGGCAACTTCTGCAACTGATTACCGAGGATGCACCAGCCGGGGAGCCGACAAAGCCCGAAGAGGTCGAGCGGCTGTTCATGAAGATCGTCGCCGACGCCGGGCGGCGTGCCGACGCGCCGCCGGTCAGCGAGGGCCCGACCGTGGCGGAAATCGTCCGGTCAAAGGCACCGCTCATGTGGCAGCTCGTTTGCCGCACGGACAAAGGCGCATGGTCTGAGGCGAAGCCGGGTGAGTTGTCCCGGTCGGAGTTCGTCAACGGCACGACCGAGGAGCTGATGGAAGAGTGCGCCAAGGCCGCGGACGCGCCGCGGCAGGCGAACGGCCAGGCGGTCCGCCACGACCTGTTGCGAATGGTGCAGGCCGAGCTTGGCATCACCTGGGCCAGCATCCTCGCCACGCTGCCCACGCAACGAGACGTGGATCTCGCCGCGGACACGGCCGCAGGCCGGCGCTTCCGGTCCGAAATGATCCGGTTATGGACCACGCCGGGGACGTGGGAGATCCCAAAGAAAGCGGACGGCAAGCCCTCCGACCACATCGGAGCGACAAAGGCCAGCTTGGTTAGCCGCCTGCAAACGCAGCATAAAAAATGGCTGCAATCCGGCGCCGTCCCGGCAGACCGCGAACCCTGGCGCAAAATCCACCCCGCGCTGTCCGCCTGGTGGCGCGTGGGCGAACTGCACGGCGAGATTAAGGTGTACTTGGCAATGCGCTGGGAGCTGGGCCCTCAAGTGCGTCAGGAACTTACCGCCGTCACCGATCAGGATTCCTTGACCCGCCTCGGCAAGCAGTTCGGCATGCTGAGCGACGGCACCCCTGTTCCCGACCGGACCGGGGGCAGCACCCCCAACGAAACACAAAAGCGGCTGGCGATCTTGTCGGACGCGCTCACCGAGGAACTCCTTTCCAACCCGGCAGACGACCTCAACGAAGGAGGCGATGACGATGGCCAAGCGTAATCCGGTGACACCGCAACCTGTCACCACCGCTAAATTTCAGCGGCAAGCGGCAATAGGTGACGGGCTGCACCGTCACCAGAGAGAGTTTTGTCTGAAATCAAGGACAAAAAGCCCTCCGAAGCGGACTCTGCCGCGAAAAAAAATTTCCTATACGCGGGCGCGTGTCACCACAGTTTTGATTCCTTGGTGACACGCGCCCGCGTATAGGAAATTTTTTTCGCGATGCCGGCACCCCAGAGGACGACATGAACGAACCGCTACGGCAGCAATTGCGTGAGATCATCGGCGTGAGCAGTCACCTCGACGGCTTACTTTGTGAACACGGCAGCCGCCTCCCGCCCGACGTGGCGGCGATCCTACAAACCGACTTCGCACGGATCGGGAAAGAACTGGCTTGGCTGAGCGACGACCTCGAACCGCTGGTAATCCCCAAAAGGAAACGACCTGCTGGCGCGGCCTCAAGGTGATCGTCACCAGCTTGTGATCGCTGAACGCGCCAACGACAGAACGGAGGATGGAAATGAACACACCAGACCAAACGACCGCCTTGCCGTTCGGCAAGCACAAGGGGGAGGCGCTGTCCACCGTGCCGACGGACTATTTGCGATGGCTCATCGCCAATTGCAAGTTGTCGAGCGGCCTGCGGGCCGCCGTGGTCGAGAGCCTTGCGGCGCGTGGCGTCGAGGTGCCCCCGCCAGCGCCCCCGCGGTCATTGCGATTCTGCGCCGATCACCCCGGCGTCCCGCCGCTTTGTTTTTGGATGGAAGACCGGCTTGGCCGTAGGCGCATTCGGGCGGAGTGTCGCCGTTGCCGTCGGTCGGTGGACTGCCCGCCGCTGGTGCCGCCTTTCACGACGATGGCCGATGCGCTCGCCAGTCCCGCCCCGATCTTAGACGCACTGACGCGGATGGATGAAATGGGCATCGAAGTGTGCAGCGACGGCCGTTCCGTGTGGCTCGATTGCGAGAACTACCGCAAGACTCCGCCCGACTTGCAGGCCATTATTCGCCAGTGCTCGCACCAGCTTGCCGGACTCCTGGGCGACAACCGGAAACCATCGCCAGCGGCGACACCCCGGCCGACAACGACCCGGGGGACGCTATGACCTGGCATGGTTGGTTACGCACGTCCTGCAACGCCCGCTGGCAGCGGGTCGCGAGCGCCGACGACATTCGCCAGTGTCACCAGCTGTTGCTCCGCGAGGCGAGCCGGCGACGTATCCAGGCTTGCCACTGCCGGGCGCTGACCTCGGGCGCGCAACCGCCAAGCGAGCCGAAAGGAGCATCCACATGAGCGACAAACCCACGGCGGACGACACGGTACGGCTGACATTTCGGCCGTTGGCAGATAGCGTCCCCGCGGCAATTCGGCTTCGCAGGCTTTTGAAAATCGCGCTACGGCAACTGAATTTGCGTTGTGTCGCGGTGGAAGGCGCTGCCCCAGAAGTGACGACTCCGGAGGAATAATGCAGCTCGACCCCAACGCACATCCGCCGCGGATCGGCTATGACGCCCTGGTTGCGCGCTTCGAGGCCGCCGCCGAATTCGTCGGCTTGTCAGTCGAACAGTGGGCCATTCTGCTAGGCATCACGATGCCCGAATGGTACAGCGACGCCCCGGCCACGACGATACCGACGACAAGCGGCCCCGGCACGGACCCTCGCATCACGGCGATGACCGAGCGTCATGCGGCCGGCCTGAACGTCTTTCACCCGGCAGACGCGAAGGAGCTTTCCGGCGACGACGAGCTAACGCGCCGGCACACGCTTCACGACCCGCCGGCAACGGACGCGGACGACCAGCGCCCGCCGCGCACCGGCACCTCCCGCCGGCTACCCGGGATGCGAGGTATGGGCAGGTTCTCGGACGACTAGCAGGCTTGCCCGGAACCGCCCCGATTTTCGACGCTACGGCGTTCCGGCCCGGTGAGGCGATTTCCGGGCCGGCGAGACGGCCGCAACGGTTTACGGACGATTTTCGCCCCCTACTTGTGGAGTTTGAGTTATGCCAGAAGCGATTTGGGGATGCGTGGCCGAAAGTACCGTCGTCACCCGACGGAGTACCTTCATGGAGGCCGTTATCACGGCAGGCACCGACGCCGCTCCTATCGAGGCAGCGGCGCAGGAACTCTTGCAGCCCCTGCTGGACGAGGTGCGCGCCGACGTGGACGCGGACCGCGATTGCCAACGTCACCGGCAGCTGGTGCGCGACCTGGCCGACGCGGAACGGCAGGCGACCGAACTGGCCCACAAGGCGCAGGCACTGGCGCGGGCCGGCACCACGGAAAGCGACGCCAACGACGCCTTACAGACGGCCAGAGAGTTGACCGCGGTCGCGGCGGACAGGACCACCACGGCCGCCCTGATTGCGTCGTTGAAAACCAAGGTGCGGCTGGCCCGCCTGGCGGCAGAGCGCCGCGTCGAATACTGGTTGAACCACCGGACGCTGGCGCGCGGTCCGAGCATCCACGATGGCCGCAAGGAGTTATTGGCGGAACTGGCCGAGGTTGCCGGCCCGACGCTGACGAAGTTGGCCGCGCAGCAGCTGGCGCTGGACATGATCCGCCGGCCCTTGGAGTTGACGATCACGGCGAAAAGCTTCTTGGACGCCCCGCAACCGTCGCGAGAACTTACCGCCGCGGGCGTTTAACGCCGCGGCCTGGGTGCCCGCGGCGGTCGCGGGTGCCCTTCCTGCTTCCGGCTTGTTCCCCGTTTTGCACGGACTGGGGTCCGTGTGGTAGGCTGCTGTCCGCCCTGAGAGATTCCGCAGGAGATTGACCCATGAACGCCGTGCTCGACGCCTTGAAACTGTTACCCCCGCGGGTCCGCGCCAGCGATCTCGCGCCGCTGTTTGGCGTGTCGCAGGACACGGTTTTGGCGTGGGGCCGCGATGGGACGCTGCCGACGCCGACGCGCACCGGCAAGAGACTTTTGACCTGGGACCGCGACCAGCTGGCCGCGCATATTCAACAGCACGGTGAAGCCCTTGTCGGTGAACCCGCCCGCTAAGCGCCAGGACTCTGCAAATGGCTGCAACGGACCGCAATCGGGGCGGAAAGAGGGAGGCGGCAGCCTTTTCCCTTGCGGCCGGCCGCACGGTAAAAGTCGCGGCGGACAAAGCCTGTGTCAGCGAGCGGACGTTGTTCTACTGGCTGACGGAGGAAGAGTTCCGAGCGCGGGTGAACGAAGTCCGGGGCGAGCTGTTCACAAGGGCGGTCGGGACGCTCTGCCGGGTGTCCGGTGCGGCGGCCCGCGAGCTTGGCAGGCTGTTGAAGTCCGAAGACGAGAAGGTGCGGCTCGCGGCGGCGAAGGCGGTCCTTGAGATCGCCCCCCGGCTACGGGAAACGGCGGACCTTGCGGGCCAGCTCGATGAACTGCGGGCGGCAATGGAGGAAATCAAACGTGGCAACCATCCGGCGGCAACTGGACGAACTGCGGGGGCGGGTGGCCCAACACCTTCCGCCGGCGGACACCTCGGGCCTGACCCCGGAGCAAATCCGGGCGGAACTTGACGCCTGTGCTTCCGACGCCGTGTACTGGGTTAACCGCCACTGCCTGACCTATGACCCGCGCGTCAAACCTGCACGGATACCGTTCGCCCTGTTCCGCAAGCAGGAAGAATACTTGCATTGGTTGCAAGAGCGTGACCGCTTGCAAGAGGATGGTCTTGTCGAGAAAAGCCGGGACATGGGTATCACCTGGCTCTGCTGTGCGTACGCCCTGCACGCCTGGCTATTCCGCCCCGGTTACTACGTCGGCTTTGGCAGCTCCAAACTGGAATTGGTTGACAAACTCGGGGACATGAAATGCATCTTCGAGAAAATTAGGTACATGCTCTATTCGCTGCCCGAATGGATGATGCCCAGGGGATTCGTCCGCAAGCGAGACGACTGCCAAAGTAAATTACTCAACCCCGCCAACGGATCGGCAATATCCGGCGAAGGCGGTGACAACATCGGCCGCGGCGGACGTGCCAGCATCTACTTCGTGGACGAGGCGGCCCACCTCGAGCGCCCCGACGCGGTTGACCGTGCTCTGTCCGCAACGACGAACGTCCGCATCGACGTATCGACGCCCAACGGACCCGGCAACCCGTTCGCAACCAAGCGCTTTTCCGGGACCGTGCCAGTGTTTACGTTCCACTGGAAAGACGACCCGCGCAAAGACCAGGCGTGGTATGAGGAGCAAAAGCGCAAGAAGAACAACCCGGTCATCATCGCACAGGAACTGGACCTCGATTACAACGCGAGCATCGAAGGTACGACGATACCAGGCGTGTGGGTCCGAGCCGCTGTGAATCTCGACCTGCAACCGTCCGGGCCAGTGGTCGGCGGTTGGGACGTGGCGGGCGACGGCGGTGCAGATGCCAACGTCCTGACCTTCCGGCGCGGCCCCGTCGTGTACGACCCGTCGGCCTGGGGTCGCATGAACACGACGCAATCGTCTCACCACGCCGTCGAGTTGTGCGAAGGGGTTGGGGCCGTCCGCCTCTACTACAACTGCGTCGGCCTGGGGGAAGGCGTCAAGGGGGCGATGGCGTCGCGCGACCGCAAGCCCCGCTTCGCCGTCCTGCCCGTCAACGGCGGGGCCAGTCCCACCACCACGATGTGGCCCGACCGCCGCACCAGCAAGGACCGGTTTTACAACCTGCGGACGGAACTATGGTGGTTGCTTCGGGTGCGGTTCGAGAAGGCGTTCGAGTTCGTCGCGCAGGGCATTAAGCACCCGCCGGAAGAAATGATCTCGATTCCGAACTGCCCGCAGTTGATCGCCGATTTGTCCTTGCCGTGTTGCTTCCCACGGGAGAACGGCAAGACGCAGTTGGAGAGCAAGGCGGACATGCGGCGGCGCGGGGTGAAGTCGCCGGATTACGGGGATTCGCTGGCGTACTGCTTCGCCCCGGAACCACCATGCCAGGGGGCAGCGGTGGCTGGCTCTGCCGCCGGCCACATTGCGATGCGGCGCGGAATTGACGAGGACTTGCGCCGCAGCATGGGCGGCAGGGGGCCGGATCGTATTTGGTAGCCACGCCCCCACGGGGCAACAACACCACGAGGACGCAACCGATGATTCTTGAGCCGATCCACTTCCACCGCCACCCGTTTCAACGCGCATACGCGCCCGGACTGGTCGAAATCGTTTGGAAGGGTTACATCGTGTTCCGCAGAGGGGCCGACCCCATACCGGAAAGCGCGGCGCTGGCCTTCATTCCGGGACTGCGAGCGGACTTCGCCCGGATGAAAATCGAGATCATTTCCGATCGCAACAACGTCATCGAGCCGCGGGCCGACGAGACGGACGGGCCGACGGAACGGCTGTTCTATTTCGTCACCGATCGGCAGGAGCCGAGTAAGCCGCTTCCGGTCGCTGCTCCCGTTGGTGCGACGAACCGGCAGCACACCAACGGTCACCAGCCGCACGCCAACGGCCAGCAAGCGAAGCCCCCGGCCCAACCGATGGCGCAGAAGATGACCGCGGCCGACGTGAGCCACCTGGAAATCATCGTCGCCACGATGGGCAAGTTGGCCAACATCGCGAACCAGGCCAAAGGGCAGCTCGAAAAGAAATTCGGCCACATCTTCGGCAAACCTCGGCAAGTGGCAGCTGCGGCCGTGTCGCGGAACCTTGGGCAGAACATCGTCATCGACGCCTAAAGCGAAGGGGTACGGCATGGCGGACAGGAACCAGGACGACCGGCAGACCGAGGCGACGGAGCGCCTCGCCGAATCGTTCGAGGCGTTGCCGGAGCGGCTGGCCGCGGTGCTTGAAGATTTCGACCGCTGGTCCGACGTGCCGCGCCTCGCCCTGCCGGACGATGCGCTGGACAGCGGTAGCCTGGCATTGGCCTTCTCCGAGGCGTGGGTAGACCAGTCTGATGAGTTGCTGGCGCAAGTGACGGAAGGTTTTGATTCCGGCTTCGAGCGTCTTGCCGCGGCTTTCGATGGCGTCGAATCCGCGCTGGCCGCTCTGGACCCGCCCGCCCTGGACGCCTTGCCCCTGGGGGCCGTCGAGGCGCTGGCCGAGGCCGCCGATTTACCCCCCGGCCTGATGGACGTGCCCACGCTCGAAGCGGCCGAGATGCAGGACGTGGCCGCACTCGACCCGGCCGCGTGGGAAGGGGCCGACATGCCCCTTGCGGCGGAAGTCGGCGGCGAAGGGCCGTTAGCTTCGTTGTCGCCCGCGTGGGATTGGGAAGCACTGCCCGATTTGGAACCGCTCTCCCACCCCCACGCCGACTTGGAACCACCGGCTCTGGCAGACGCGCACGAATGGGAGCAGGCGGACGCGGCCGTGCCGCACGCCTCATCGGACACGCTCGACAGTCCCGACGCGGACGTACCGGCGGACGACAGCCTGGACACCATCGACGGCGCACGGGGGATGTTCGGCGCTGGTGACGACGACTTCGACAGGACCGGGGGCAGTGGACTCGCGTCGGCGATGGATAACCTGGCTTCCAAGATGGACGCGATGGGGGGCGAACTCGCCGGCCTCAAAGACGCGCTGAAGGCGAACAAGGGCACCGCCGGGCCGGGTCAGTCTGCCCCCGCCGCGGAAGCTGCCGAGCGGAGCGCACCTACGGGCGCGCCCGCACCGTCCCGGATGCCGGCGGGAAGTCGCGGGGCCGGAACGCCCGACATCGATTTCGCCCGAATCCTCGGCAACATTCACAAACTACGGTAAAAGGGTGGTCCCCCATGGCGCTACTGTCGTATGCAGGCGTGAACTTCGGAAATTCCCGGACGATCTTTTACACGGAAGAACCGGACGTAGATTCCGAGGGCAAGGTCGATCCATTGACCACCTGCTTGACGGTGGAAGTGCAATCGATCCTCAACCCGGCTTGGCTGGCAACGAACGTCTTGAACGGCCGCGGAGATCGGGCCGGGACGACGCTGCTCACCATCCGCGCCGCCCTGGAAACGCCGCGTCTCCAACTCATCTTCGCCGTGGGGCCGGACCGAATCGTCGCCTCCCCGGCCGTCGATCCGACCGACCCCAACGGCGTTCGCCTGCTTCGGTGCGACGCCAAAAACGGGCCGATCCCGGAAGTCATTCGCTTCACGGAGATCGTCGGCGACAAGTCGATCTTCATTCACTTCCGCGTCAAGACCTGGATTCGGAACCAAGGGAACGTGCTGTTGTCGAATCGGTGGTCGATCACCTGCGATACCGATTTCCAGGGATTGACGACCCGGACGATCAACGGCCAGGCAGTCATCCGGACCGACGCCATCGGCCTGTTCGGCATTCACGGTGCCGATGATTTCCGGCGCAACCTGTTCATCCCCTGCCCGAATAATTTCATCCGGCAACGGCCCGTCGTCGTACAGAGCGAGGACGGTTGTACCGTCAATTACACGGTCACCGACCAAGAAACATCGCTTACCCTCGGGGCAACCCAAGTAGCCGTCGAAATTCAGGGCAACGCGACCGCCGGCAGTGAGAGTCAGATTAAAGACCTACCCGGAGTAGCAAATACCGTTTGGGACATGATCAACAAGGCGATCCACCAGGACATACCGGGCATCATCGGGACGGTTGTGAAGTCGATTGTCCCGCAAAACAAGGCGAACGCGCTCGTCCGCTGTTACGGCCGGCGCAAAGGTCCGGCGGGCATCTCTATCCGGCAGGCGTTAGCGCAGTTAGCGTGCCGCATTATTCAGGACCGCTTCGGCGCTGCCGCGATGGTCACGAGCGCCTATTGCACGCAGGGTATCGACAGCGCCAAGGGGCCGTGGGTCGAGGTCCGGGTCGAGTACTTTCCGACGGCGGCCGCGATTGCCGGCGGGTTGTTCGACGGTTTCGGGTTTGAAAAACAGTTCGCTTCGATGGCCGACGACATTATCGTTGGCGGCGGTGCCGAGACCATTTTCGGCAACAACCCCAACGCGCAAAATCCGGCCATGAAGGCGGGCAACACGCGGGGCTCTTACCTGGGGGCCCTTGTCGCCCAGACCTTCGCACCGGCCGGCAGCCCGCCGAACGCGCCGCCCGCGGACGTGCCGGCCACGAACTTGCCGAACTTCTAAGGGAGTTACACGATGCCAGAACTGACCCCTATTCAGCAGGGCTTGCCGTCCAGTCCCCTGTTCGTCGGAGCGGCACCGGGCGGAGGCCCGAGCTATCCGACGCCGGAAATGGACGACGAGTTGCCCTACCAGGTCGCTCCGGGGCCGCTCCCGGCGCCGGCCTCGCCCTTCCTGGCGCAACGGTATCCGTACCTGGAGTTCGGCATCCGTACCCATATCGTCCGCGACCCCGGCCTAGTCCAACAGGCGGTCGCGGGGCCCGCCGGAACCCCGTGCGAAATCCTCCGCGTCCACGCCGGCAAGGCGCTAAAGGTCGTGGTGTTCAGCGCGTTGCGGCTAGGGGCCAAGTGCCAAGTTCCGTCCTTGAACACGGGCAGCACCAACGAAGTGATCGGGCCGAACCACGTCGCTTTTGACGTGCCGGGTCACCTGCCGGACGGCACCTCGATTCACACGATGGCCGGGGTGTATGTGTACTTCCTCCAAGTGATGCCGACGGAAGCCGACACCCTGACCGTCGGCGCCGCGACGTTCACCACCGAGACGCCGGGGGATAACACGATCTTGCCGTCCGACTACAGTCCCACCATCATCGGCCCGTCGCCGCCGCCGTCGGGGGGCGCGCCGCCCGGCATCCCGTATTAAGGTCGAAAAGGGGGTAACGCATGATAGAGGCTATCAACACGTTCGCCGCGTTCGCCGACGACGGCAACGGCTACTGGATCACGCTTGGCGCGCGGGGTGAGGAGGGCGACAAGCACGGCGGCAGTGCCGTATACGTCCAGGACGGCGTGATAACGAAGGGCGCGCGGGAGCGGGCCGAAGTAACCCCGCAGGCCCAACTGTTCAGCGCGGAGTACGACCGCGAGCAAAAGGCGTTTGCCGCGTTGCCCAAGGGGACGCGCGTCCTCATCACGGACGGCGGCCACGGCGGGCGGATCGGCACCGTGGTCAAGGACTTCGACGGCAACAAGGTCAAGCTGGACAACTCGCCCGGCTTGCGTTCGTTCACGGCGGCCAGCGTCGAACCCCTCCATCCGCGGTTATCGTGGCGTTGTGGGGAGATGGAAGAACCGCCGGTGGAGAAGCCTCGGCAGATGAGCATGTTCGCGGCGGACGCTTGCCGGGGAAGGTGGGTCGGGCCGGGGTGCGGCTGATATTCGGTGGAAATCTTGGGGGTTAGACACGGTTAGGGGCCAGCAAAAACAGACCGATCCACTATGCGCGCCCGCTGCACGCAACTCGGCAACCGGGCTACCGACCGTCATCCGATAGACGGCGCCTGACATCCATCGTTACATCTGCAACGGCTGGTTTGGCGTGCTGCCACCCTCGATGCCGGCGGCCTCATCTCACGTTTCCAGTTTGAATACTTCCTTGCCGTCTACTTCGACCACGACCTCCCCGTCGCGCATGAAAGCCCGGATCTCATTCGTACCCGCTGGTATCTTCGCCTTGGTCACACCGCCGACAATAATCTGCTCTTTCTGCACGACGATTTTTCGGGCAAGCGTGATGACCGCGTCGCCAGCGGAACCCGCCGACACGGCCTCGCTCATGGTGATACCGCGTTTGTCCGGGCCACCGATTACACTGATTGTCATGCCATGAAAATCCATAACCCTGGTGTCGCCAAAACGTGCCCGGAGTGTACGCACCCCGTCCGGGGTCAAAAAATCGCATGACCTCATACGGAGCCCTCCGTGTTTCAGACCTCCAAGGTAGGGGCTAGCGGCGAGGGCTCGCGCTCCCTCATCCGTCAGGTCGTTGCCACCCAGGTCCAGGGATTCCAGGCTCGCCAGCATCGGTGAGCGAGCCAGGGCCCGCGCTCCCTCATCCGTCAGCTTGTTGTACGACAGGTCCAGGGATTCCAGGCTCGCCAGGACAGGTGAGCCAGCCAAGGCCTTGGCTCCCTCGTCACCGATCCGGCACGCGTATAGCAGCAGGCTTTTCAACTGGCGCAGATAAGGCGACTCAGCCAGGGCTCGGGCAGCATCGGGACCACTGGCACAGCAAAGGTCCAGATACCTGAGTCCGGCCAGATTGGGCGCCTGGGCAAGGCCGGCCGCACCGAGCGCGCCGATTTCGTCGTGTATTTTCAATTCCCGGAGCTGTGTCAGGTACGGCGATCGGCCCAGCGCCACGCCGGCAGCGGGGCCAATCGCATCGCCGAGAAACAGATCCTCCAGCCCGCCGAGGCTCACCGAAGCCGCCAGCGCCTCGACCCCGGCCGGACCAATGTTGTTCAGGTCGATGCGCAGCTTGCGCAGCGCTGACAGGTAAGGCGAGGCAGCCAGGGCGGCCATCCCTTCATCACCGATGTAATTGTCAAGTAGATCCAGGTGGATCAGTGACCCCAGCCGGGAGCATTCGGCCAGCGCCTTCGCCCCGCGTGGCCCAAGCTGGCAAGTAATCAGATCCAGGCTGCGAAAACACGGGCAGTGAGCCGACGCGAGCACCGCTTGCAGATCGTCATTGAAACGATGGTTGGGATCACCGTTTCGGTCATATGTGTGGTCGTCATCATAGACTCCGAGGTCCGTGAAGCGAGCGAAGGCGGATACCTCGGCGAGAACGGCGAAGCCGTCGAGTTGTTTGTCAAACGAAAGGCGATGCACAGAGCCAACGTCGGCAATGCTGCTGGCGTGGCGGCGGAATGCAGCAGGGCTATCGGCGCAGACAGACCTAACCAGGCCACGCTCGAAGCCTCCCCAGGTGATGCCTTCCAACTGAGGCAAGGTTTTCTCGCAGGCTGCCTCCAATTGCTCCTCCTCGACCTGCAAAGCGGTGGGCTCGTCGTCGTTGTCCGGCAAGTGTGCCAGCTCGATCTGCACGCGGATCAACCGGGCTCTGTCGAGCTGGCCGTGCTGCTCCAGCCAGTCCGCGTAAACCAGCCGCGGCCTATCGTCGTCGGGATCGGCGATGATGGTCGATAGCAACGCCTCGTCGTCAATCATGGGCTGCTCCTATGCGAGATCATCATTCTGTGGCATCTTACTGAGCCCGAACTGGTGATTATGCTAACCGGCGCCGGCACCTGATCGCGTGCATCAGCAAAGAACAACGACCAATTGGATAGCATCTCCCTCGGCTTGTCAATCGCCGCCGTGGGGCCGACCTCAACTACTTTTTCATTGACAAGCCATCGATGCGGCGGACATCAAGTGCAAACGTTTGCAGTTGAGCCGCGAACCTTGCTGGTAAACGACGAAGGCCCGACGCCTCCCCGTGGAAAGCGCCGGGCCTTTTCGTTTATGTCGCACGTCATGCGGTTTGTAGCCGCTCCGCGTCCCGTTGGTGTTCTGCCACGCGGAGGCGGGCGGCGTGGTCCCGAACGGTCCGCCGGTCAACGCCGAGCCGCCCCGCCACGAACGACGCGCTCAATTCTCCGCGGGCAACCGCCTCGACCAGTTGCCTTGCGGCCGGTTGGTCCAGGGGGCCGCTCTGTCCCGTCGCCTCCATGCGGGCGAACAGTCCTTGCGGCACGGCGGGCGTGTCCACGTCGCCAACGTCGCCCGGTTGGAACAGCGGCAGCCGCAAGCGGAACCGCGCGGCGAGCCATTCAACCTTGCCGCGCGACCCCGGCGGGTAGGGACAACTAGCGTAGGGATCGACGGCGTTCATACCTTCACCGTCCTTTCCCGCTTGGCCGTGAGGTAGGCGTTCACGTCCGCCTCACTCCACCGCACGATAGTGCGGGAGATTCGGGCGGGCGCGGGGAGTTCCTGCCGCTGTACCAACTCGTCGAGCAACTCCCGCGGCACGCACAGGCGTTTGGTCACTTCCTTCGGGGTCAGCATCCGCACGCGCTTCGGGGCCGGCACCATGCGCAAGGCCGGCGAATCCAGGAAGGCCGCGATGTCGGCCTCCCGGAAGCGGACGTATTTGCGGGTGAGGCGGATCGGTTGCGGCATGGCGTTCGTCTCTACCAGCCGCCAGATCGTGCGCACGCTACAGGCCATCAGGCGGGCAACGTCGGCCACGAGCAGCAAGCGGCCGGGGTCGGCGGTGGCAGTTGTCGCGGACAGGTTCATCGTCGTCATAGGTTCGGTATCCTTTGCGTTCGGGGTCAAAAGAGGGAGGGGCAAACGCTGCCCCTCCCGTTGCGTTCCAGGGTGGTTAGAGTTCGGTATTGTCCTTGCAGCGCGGGCAAGGGCAGAGAACGCGATAGCGCCGGCCACAGTGTTGCGGGCGGAAGCCGAGGCCGTGCGCCCGGCAGTGGGCACACCGCATTCGCTGGGATAACCGCTTGTCGATGGCCAGCGTTTCGGGCCGCAGGCGCTCCGGTGCGCCGTCGAGCCATTCGGTTGTGGGGCGGGTTAGCGTCGTCGCGGTCATAGTCAGGGTTCCAAGTCGGGTTGAGGGAAGAGGGGCGGGCAACGTACCCGTCCCCGGTTGGGTTGCTGTCAGAAGGGCGGTTCGTCCTCGACCGTGGCGCCGATCATCACGGTTTCGTCCGGGCCGAACGCCAGGCCCGCAGGGTCCGACCGTTCGCCGAGGCGTTCCAGAGCGGTCCTCGCGATGCGTGCAATGCGGCAGACCGCTTCCGCCGACGGCATGGACTCCACCGCTTCGGCGATGTCGCACACGTCGCGGAGCGTGTTGACTGCCGTGTCCCGCCGCGCGTCGCCGTTGTTCTCCTGCCAGGCGTTGAACGAATGCTTGGTTGTCATGCGTCGATCCTCCAAAGGGCGGCGGGGTAGGCGTCCCCTCCCGCCGTGGTTTAGATGCGGCCCTCGGCCTTGAACGGGATCAACGCGGACAGGTGTTTACAACCGCCGGTAAAGGCGTGGCCCGCACACGAACAGCTGGTGTTGTCGCCGTCGAGCAGCACGTCATAAGATTCGCCGTCCGCCAGCGTGTCCCCCATCGTCGGGGACAGGCGGAACGCTTCGCCGAAGTCGGAGGGGATGCGTTCGACGCCGTACCACTTGGCCGCGGCGCGGCGGCCGGTGCCGGTCACCAGTTGCAGGCGGATGAAGCCGTTGTTTTCGTAGAGGGCCGCGCCGGTGAGGCTGGCCACGGGACGGGACAGGGGGACGGGGTTGACGTGCGGGCGGCGCTCAAGGACAGTAGACATAGCAGAGACTCCGCAAGGGGTTCAGGGCCGGCGGGTGTTATCAGCACTCGACCGGCCCGTTTCATTTCCCCGGCGAACGTCGCCGAGGTTCATTGCTTTCACTTCACCGCGGCGCTTCCGGCCGTTCGTCAGTTCGAGCGCGTCGGCTTCCTTGTCGTCCAGGCCGAACCGTTCACCGCCAGCTTGGCGTTCACTTCGGCGACCGTCTCCGACGTGGCGTTGACGTTCTGGGTCAGGGCGGCGAACGCGGCCCACAGTTGCTTCAAGGGGTTCATCGTGCGATCTCCTTTCGTGCGGGCGAGGGGGTTGGGGGTTACTCGTCGTCGTGGTCGGTCAGCGTGTTGGCCAGCATCCAGCCGGAGAACGGCCCGGCGAAGTAGCTCACGAACGCCACCAGCCCCGCCAGGGCCGCCCACTTCGTTGCCGTCGCCGCGTGCTTCAAGAATCGCTTCATCGTTCGGACTCCTTCGGGGTTGCGGGTGAGTGACGTTCGTTGCCTACAGGTCACTATACGCTTTTTGGCGTAGTACGTCAATAGGCGTAATTTGATTTATCGAAAGAAAAGCTTCGCCAATTGGCGTACAATGCCAAATGACGTAGCCTATGCAACTTGGGGAGATGCCCGAATGCCCGAAACGATTGGAGAGAGGTTGCAGCGACTCCGGCAGCAAGCCGGGATGAGTCAAAGCGCCCTGGCGACCGCCGCGGAAGTGCCCATCGGGTCATTACGGAATTGGGAACAAGATCGGCGAATGGTCGCGCTTGACGCGGCGGGCCGGTTAGCCGTGGCTCTAGGGGTCAGCCTGGACGCGCTGGCGGGATCGTCTCAGTTCGCGGAGGGTGGCCGTCCCCGCAAGGCACCCGCCGCGGCCGACGACAAGCCGGCGAAGAAGAAGCGGAAGGGGAAGTGAACCCGTCACCCCAAAAGGATCGACACCCATGAAAGACCTACTCGACAACCCGGCCGCCGTGCGTTCGGTCGATGACCTGGCCGCACTCGCGCAGGCGATCAACGCCGCGCACCACGCCGGTGAAGAATCCACCCGCCGGGGCCTGGAACACTTCCGAGCAGCGGGCGAAGCGTTGCTCAAGGCAAAGGAGCGTTGTGGCCACGGCAATTGGTTGGCATGGCTCAAGGCTAACGTGAAGTTCTCCCGCATGAACGCGACGCGGTACATGCGCGTCGCCAACGAGTGGTCGAAATGTAACGGCGCGTTACATTTGGCCGACGCCCTGCGCCTCATCACCGACGACGCCGACGAAGAGCAAGAGTTACCGGCTGACGACGCCGCGGTCGCACCGGAGTGTCAGACCGCGCCCGCCCTGGTCCCCGGTTTCGTGTACCTCTGCGTTGGCGAACACCGGGAACTCGGCACCGTCACGGCGGAGATGGGCGAGCACCCCGATCATCCGGGGTATTGGGTTTGGGCGTTCATCCCGGCCGAGGACGGGGTTGCCACGATGTACCAGGGCCGCGGTTGCACCATGTTGCCGTCGGTGTTGG
Organism: Gemmatales bacterium; assembly: GCA_038231495.1. Taxonomy (GTDB): domain Bacteria; phylum Planctomycetota; class Planctomycetia; order Gemmatales; family Gemmataceae; genus JBBRLG01. The sequence continues at coordinate 22,420 of JBBRLG010000007.1, forward strand.
CCGTCGTTTTGGAGCACTTCACGCCCGATGCCAGGGGCTGGCAGGAACTACCGGCCGACGCGGACATACCCCTCGTGGCGGTTGTGTGTGACCGGATGGACCGGGAGGAAGGCGCCGGCCGCTGGGAGTGGTTGAAGCACGCGGCGGGGTAGTACGGGAACGCGGAAGCCGACGACAAGCCGGCGAAGAAAAAGGGGAAGGGGGAAGTGATTGCAACCGCCGTCCGTCCTACCTGCGACCGCTGCCACGACGACTTGCCCGACGACGCTCCGCCGGACGTGCGCACTTGCCGCCAGTACGCCGACCGACGCGCCCGCACTGCCGGCGACATGCTCCCGGCGGACCAGGCCGACGCGCTGTTACGCGACCCGGAAGAGCAACAGCGCGTGGCGGGGCTTGACAGCAGCCACCGCTGTGGCGAACATATTCGGAGTGGTTCACTGAAAGTGAACCACTAACCTGTACGCCGAGTCAGCGTTGCAACGGAGGACTGTGATGGAAACCAGCGAAAAGGCGGCGGGTAATTTGAAGAAGCAAGTTAGGCGACCGAGCCGCAGTGGTGCGGCACCGACAGAGCCTAAACTCCCAAGTTCCGCGGGTCGCTCAGCGACTGAAGGCATGAACGTCGATCAACCGGGCGGTGATCCGGCGCAACCGGGCCTCAAAAGTCTCATGCTCAGGGCCGTAATTCACACGGACCCGGCCGGAGGGTTTTGGGCCGAGGTGCCTGCACTAAAGGGGTGCATTACCGAGGCAGACACGGTTGATGAGTTGATCGACCGTTTACGTGATGCGGCCAGTGCGTGGCTCGCAATCGCGTCAGAACTCAATCCTCCCGAACCGGACCCCAAGGCCATGTTCTTGGAGATCCCGTTGTGAAGCACGTCTCCGGCCGAAAAATGTGCAAGGCCCTGGAAAAACAAGGATGGTTGTGCGGCCGCATAAGCAGCAGCCACCACATCCACTGGCATCCCGGCCATGCCGGGACAATCATCAGCGTCCCCGTCCACGGCAACCAATCTCTCAAAACAGGGACTCAACACAAAATAATGAAACTCGCTGGCCTCGGTGATGCTGACCTGTAAATAGCAAAACACGCTCAAGAAGAAAGCTGGCAAATGCACGAAAGGATCGGGACAGGTCGAAACAAGGCTGATGTTCCCAAACTAATAAGTTGCAGTTGTCCGAAAGGGTATGGGTTCACAATCGCCCGGCTCCGGGAAATTTACCGCAAACCTGACCAGCAGCACAAAATTCTGTACAAGGGGCTTGAAGTCCGACTCTTGCAAAAATCCGAAGCCGCTTACACAGACATCGTCGGCTTACAGGTTCCGGGACGGCCCCGCAACAATCGAGTTGTTTTTGCGATCAGATCGTTTCCGGACCTGTGCGTCAGGCCACTCGCCACCTTGCCGCCACTGGAGTTACTCCGGGAATTCGCGGAGAAATTTGGCCTGGACATCGTTGTAGGCGGAAAGAAGTCGCGATTCATCCTGTGTGACGAGGTACCCGCGCCCGCACCGATTGCAACAAAACTCTTTCGTTGCGAAGCTCCTGCAAAGCAACGTCACTATCATATGAATCTTTTCTTCAAACCGGCCCCGCCGATGGTTAACATTGCCTTGGCGTTTTGCCTCGATTCCGACCGCTACCTTGCTTGGATCCACAGCCAGTTAGTGACTGCCGATCCGCGACATTGAGCGCCACTTCCCCCATTCTCTCCGCCCCCGCTTGTCTTTTTCCCCGGCCGACCGAAAGATGGAAGCAACCTTTGGCCGCGCGCCGGGTGGGGAACTGAGAGGCCTCGCCTGGTAGCGGCCTCCCTCTCAGAAAGGATTTCCATGTCCCGAAAAAGACAACTCCCCGACGGCATGGCGACGCGCGAAGGCCGAAAAGGCTTCTACGCCGACTTCACCGTCAACGGCCGCCGTGTCCGCGACTTCCTCAGCACGGACTTCAAGGCGGCCTGCCAAATCCTCAACGACCTGAAAGCGAAGGCCGACAAGGGCGACTTCGGCATCCTCGACAACAGCTGCACCCTGGACGACCTGCGCAAGCACTACCTGGCTCACTGCCGGCAGTCCCTCGACCCCAGCACGGTGAAGTGCTACGCGCACTGGCTCGATATGATCTTGCCCGCCCTCGGCGTCGTCAAGGTCTCGCAACTCTCCACCCCCGGTGTCGTCACCTACCGGGAGCAACGGCTCGCCAAGGGACGCAGCCCGCGAACCGTCAACGCCGAGGTGGGAGCGTTGAACACCATGTTGGCGTGGGCCGTCGATCCGGCGCGGCTGGTCGGCAGCAACCCCATTGCAGGCGTCCGGCCACTGCCGCACTTGCGACCGAAGGAAGGCCGTGCCCTGGCCGATGACGAGGTTCCGCGGCTTCTGGACGCAAGCCCGCCCCACTGGAGCGACATCTGGTACGCCTACCTCGTCACCGGGATGCGCAAGAGCGAATTGACCGGCTTGCAGTTCACGAAAGAGTTCCTCGATTGGGAGGCACGCGACCTGATCGTCCCGGCCTGGCTCGCCAAGAACGGCCTTCAGCGCCGCATCCCGATGGACGACAAGTTGTACGACATCATCAAGCAGCTCGAAGCCGGGCGGCAGGACCGGAAACCGGGCAAGGGGCGAGGGCGCGTCAGCACCGCGCAAGTCGTCGCCCTGTTTACGCGCGACTACATTTTCGTTACAACAGAGAATACGCCGCTGGGCCACAAGGGAAATCTGTGGCGGACGTTCGTTAGCTGCCTGGAACGGGCGGGCATCGAACGCCAGACGTTCAGCCCCGACGGACGACCGCTCGAGCACGTTGACCTGCACAGCCTACGCAGGACTTTCGCCACGAGCCTGATTGTCGGCGGCGCGGACCCGAAAAGTGTGCAAGAGTTGTTGGGCCACAAGACGCTGGCCATGACGATGAAGGTGTACACGAAGGTGCGGTCGCAAACGAAGCGGCAATCGTTGGGCCGGCTTTCGTACGGCGGCGGGGCGACGGGACCGGAGCACGTGCTCCCCATGCCTCAATCCGGTGCAGGAAGTCGCCAGGCGGTCACCACTACGGAAGTAGAAGCGCAACGCAAAGCAGAATAACGGGTTAGGGTAGAGACTATCAGACTGTGACTCTGAAAGTCGGGGGTTCGAATCCCCTCACTCACCCTCAAAGTCTCGAACAGCATGAAGTAGGTGCCGCGAGCCGAGCGGCACCGTAGTGGCGAATTGACCTTTGTTTTCAGCAAAGCTGCCACCGCTGGGTTTCGTGCTGCTGACCCACAACAAGCCGGACCAGGTTCGACGACTCGTCCACCGCCTCAACGCCCTGTACGGCAACCCGCCAATCGTTTGTCACCACGACTTCGGCAAGTGCGATCTCGATCCGGCCGGCTTCCCGGCCAACGTCCATTTCGTGCGGCCGCACGTCCCGACCGAATGGGGCCGCTTCTCGCTGGTGGAGGCCACGCTCGCCGGCATCCGCCAACTCGCCGCACTGGCGAACGCACCGGAATGGTTTACGCTCCTCAGCGGTGTCGATTACCCGTGTGCGCCAGCCGCTACCGTTCTCGCGGACCTGGAGACGGCGGCTGCTGACGCCTTTGTGCAACACCACGCGGTTGATCCCGACGACCCCTTCTGCCGGCTGCAACCGGCCCGACTCGGCCGCTACCTGCACCACGAATTCAACGTCTACTACCTCAACCGCCGGCTGCGTCCTTCGTGGCGGCCAATTCGGCTGCCGCGGTGGTTGTCGCGGCCGTTCCTGCCGTTCGCGCGCCGTTTCCGCTGCTTTGCCGGCTGGCAATGGTTCACCGCCAACCGCAAGGCGGTCCGCGCGATCCTTGACTTCCACGACACGCGGCCGGAACTCGCCCGGCACTACCGCAAACAGTGGTGTACCGACGAGTCGTATTTTCACTGCATCCTTGGCAACGACCCGACGGTGCGGCTCGTGAACGACAACAAGCGCTACACGGACTGGATGACGGGCGAGCCGCACCCCCGGACGCTCGGGTTGGCCGACGTGCCCAGGGTGCTAGGTTCGGGTTGTCACTTCGCCCGCAAGTTTGACGCGGACCGCGATCCGGACGCGCTCGACGCGCTCGACCGTGCCCTGGGCCTGGTTTGATGGCGGTTCAACCCCCTTGTTGTCAGGCGCTCGCCGTCAATCGTCCCTCTTCGCCGTCTCCTTTACCAATACATACAAGTCGCCTTCAAGGCGGCGGACGACGAAGCCGGGGTAGCTGCTTTCAAGCGGTCCGGCGTCGCCTTTCTCGCGGTCGCGTACCACGTAAAACCGCGGCAAGGTTTGCAGGCGCGACCACGTCACCAGCGGAGGCGTGTGGTAATACTCGGCGTGTTTACGCACCAGGTCGCGCGCGAAAACGTCACGTCCCGCGGCCGGCGGTTCGCCTTCCCTGAAGTCGAGCAGTTGGCAGCGTTCGGCCACGTCCGGCGCGTACCGTTGCACGACGAAAAGGGGATGGGCGTGCTCGAAGACCACGATGTCCGTGCCCGTCCGCGTCCGGACGGCTTCGATCAATTCGTTCGACTCCTCGTCGCGGCTGCGGTTGTTACTGGCATTCCTCTGCAGTTCGCGAGCACCCAGGAGGACGAAGAGGGCGCACAGGACGAGTACCCAGCCGCGGTTGCTGCGGGACATCGTCCAGGCGACGACCGGGCCAAGGGCCGCGACGGCGGGCAGGCCATACCGGCCGATGAGCACCGGCTGAACGGCGTAGGAAAAGGCGACGAGCACGAACGGCAGCAGGGCCAACGCCGTCATCCCGGCCTGGCTACGAAAGTCCAAACCGGCAGGCGTCGGTGAGCCGCTCTGGACCTTCGGACGCACGAGAGCGGAAAGCCAGGGGGCGAACGGCACGGCGGCGAGCAAGGCCGGGAAAAGCAGGGTGAATACGAAGTCCTTGGCCAGGTACAGGCTGGCCGGTTCGACCCAGGTGTGGACGGTATAGGCCGCGCGCTGGCCAGCCAGGATCGGCAAGCATGCGGCCAGGGCGACCGGCCCCAGGGTCGCCGCACCGAAACCGGCGAAACGTCGTCCGGAGCCGTGCCAACGCACCGCCAACTCGCCCGCGACGACGAGGACACAGGTGATGATCCCGAAGTAGTGGACGGTACAGAGAAAAACCGCGACCACCGCCAGCAGTACGCGCGGCCCCGCCCGCGGCGACTCTCGGCAAATGGCCAAAAGGTAGGCAAACCAGACGGCGGCCGCCAGCCAGGCGGTGTAGCCGCGCGCCTCGAACGCTTGCCCCAGGACGAGCGGATGACTCCAAACCGCCAGGCACCCGGCCGCGGAGGCCAACGGGCCGAACGACCGGCGCAGCGTCGCATACAGTCCCAGGACGGCGATCGTGGCAAAAAGCAGGGACAGGCCGCGGAGCGACGCTTCGTTGGAAAAGCCGCCGCCCAGAGTTAGGATGCGGAGCAGCAGGTACAAAGCCGGTGGGTGGCTGTCCACGCCGTTCCGCAGTGCGTCCAGTGCGTGGCCGAGGCTGGGGTCCGACACGAGCAGCTGGGTGAACATCTCGTCGAACCAGAACTGCCGGGTTATCAGAGAGACGGAGCGGGTAACAAGCAGTTGCCCGGCGACGAGGACGATGAAACCCGCCACGACGAGGGCGATTTCCCGGTATCCCAGGGGGGAGTTGGCAGGGGCAATGTCTGACGGGTCGGGTCGGACACGGTCCTCAACGGTCGGCGACATCATGCGGAGACCTCGTTGAAAAAGACCCCGGCGAGCGGGGTCGCGTGAGCTGTATTCGTATCCTTGGGAGTGCCGGCCGCACTCCAAAGAAAAAACACCTCCCTTGATTCCGCTCTAATTCACCGCCGGCGTGGACAGCAAATACACCGCGAACGAAGCCAGCCAGTGCTCGCCCGCGTAGTCGCCGCTGGCGACGTGGCGCAAGGCCGCGTCCGCGTGGCGCGTGGCCGCTTCGGCCAGGACCTTGCGGGCCGGGTCGTCCGCGGGCAGCGCCGCGGCGATGCTGCGCATGCACCACGCCCGGCTCAAATTGAGACCGTCCAGGTGGACCAATTGCGGGTCGGTGCGGTCGGTCACTTTCGCCGGCTCGAACAGCGTTTTCGGCTCGCCCCTGGCCGTCTCCGGCAGGTAACGCTGCAACCAGGTCTTGAACTCCGCGGCCGGCAACACGCGCCGCATCAGGTCCGCTTCCATCAGGCTCGGCGAAAGGAAGTCCGCGCCGTCCGGCTCCCACGCCGCGGGCGCTCCGGCGTCCTTGCCGTAATAGGCCCGGCTGCGCTCCTCGATGCGTTCGCGCAACGGTTTGTTGTCCACGGCCCGCGCGTAATCGTGGGCGAACGCCAGCCCGAACGCGGTGTTCGGGTGGACGCCGCTGCGGATGGGATACGTCTGTTTCGGCAGGAACGCGAGATACCGCGCGACGATGGTGTCCGCCAGCGGTTGCAGGTTTTTGGACCATTGCTTGCCGTCGGCGTCGTCCCAGCCGTGCAGTTCCTCGGCCAACTTCAACAGCCACGCCCAGCCGTAGGTCCGCTCGAACGACTGGCGGTTCGGCTGGGTGAAGTAGTCCGCTTCGGTTTGCAGGTTCTTGGCCGTCAGGCTCTCCGCCAGGGCGGCGCGGATCTCTTTTTTCTCCGCCAGGTCGGGGAATTGCCGCAGGAGCCGGACGAGCATCCAGTGGCCGTGGACCGACGAGTGCCAATCGAAACAGCCGTAGAACGCCGGGTGGACCAGCCGCGGTTCCTTCACGTCCGCCGCGGCGTTGAGTACGTCGCCCGGCTTGTTCGGGTACTCCTTGTGGAGGCTTTTCAAGGCCAGGCGCGCGAAGGCCGAAGCCTGTGCGGGCGTCATTTTCAAGTTCTCCTGCGCGGGCGGCGCGTCGGGTTTCGACGCCGCCGGTTGGAAGACATTCAACGACGCGAAGAGCGCGACGGCCAGGGCGAAGGAGAAGACGGAAAAGGTCCGACGGGATCGCTTCATGGTCTTTGTCCTCAACGCGGGATCAGGCAAGGCGGCGTCCATTGACGAACACGGCCGCGACGCCGCCGGGAAAGGTCATCCCCTCGAACGGGCTCCAACCGCAGCGCGTCCGTAAATCGTCGCGGCGCACCGTCGTCGGCCGGCGCAGGTTCAGTACCGTCAACGAGCCGGCGTAGCCCGGCACCAGGCGGCCGAATTTTTCACGGCGGTAGCGGTTGACGAAAGCGCCGGGGTTGGCCGAGCAGACGGCCGCGATCCGTTCCGGCGAAAAGCCTTGTTCGACCAACAGCCAGGTCACGAACGCCCCGTAGGTGTCCAGGTGCGGCTGCCCGGACATGCCGCATTCCTTCTCCGCCAGGGTGTGCGGAGCGTGGTCGGTCGCCAGGTAGTCCGCGGTGCCGTCGCGCAACGCTTCCAGCATGGCGGCGCGGTCGGCCGGCGCGCGGAGGGGCGGGTTCATCTGCATCCAGGGCCGGTTGGCGTCGGTCAACATTGCCGTGTCGAAAAAGACGTGGTGCGGCGTGACCTCGGCAGTAACGGGCAGCCCCCTGGCCCTGGCTTGCCGGATCAGCGGCAGCCCTTCGCCGACCGAGTAATGACACAACTTACCGGTCAGGCCGTATTTCTCGATCATCGCGAGGGCGAAGCGCGTGGCACTCAACTCGCACTGCGGCGGGCGACGTTCCTCGTGGGTCGGTTGGGAGCGGTTTTGGTCCAGCAAGGCGGGGTCTTCGCAGTGGAAACTAACCGCGCACCCAGAGTAGGCCGCAAGGGTAAGGTACAGGTCTGATATGCTGGAAAAAAACAGGTCGCCGACGCTCGGCCCCATGTACGCCTTGTATGGAACGTCCCGCTGCAAGGGCTGCGTGCCGGGGCCGATGCCGGCGTACAGCGTGAACGCGACGGGTAAGTTGCCTTCGGCCACCAGCCGTTCCTTCGCGGCATAGGTGGCGTCGTCCACCGGGGCGGCGGGGTTGTTCGGCATGTCGGCGACGTGGACGACGCCGCCGTGCAGTGCCGCCGCCGCCGCCGTGGCAAAGGTTTCCTTGTAGTTTTCGCGGCCGGTCACGTCCTGGCGCGCGTGAATGTGAATGTCGCCCATGCCGGCGAAGATGAGGCAATCGTCCCCGAAAACGTGGTGTGCCGTGCCCAGGCCGGGGCCGACTGCCGCGATCGTGCCGTCGTCGATGCGCACCTGGCCGTGGCGTACGCCGTCGATGTCGGCCAGGTTGCCTTCCACGATCGCGGTCTGCATCGGGTCTCCTTGAAGTCGTGCGGCCGAGTCCTGAGTCCAGCATAGTAAAACAATCGGGGCCGCGACCATTAACCACTGCCGGCGATTTGTGCATAATTAGCTGTAAGCTATTAGCAGTTAGCTGTTAGCCGGGGGTCAGGTTCATGTCAAAGTCACGCGGGCAGCACGAACCACTCGTCTACCTAAACGGCCGCTTCCTCCCGCAATCCGAGGCCGTGCTGCCGCTGCACGACGCCGGCTTCGTCATGGGCGCGACCGTCACTGACCTGTGCCGCACCTTCCGCTTTCGCCTGTTCCGCCGGGCCGAACACCTGCGCCGCTTCCGCCAAAGTTGCGCCGCCGCCTCCATTCCGCAGCCATTGACGGACGAACAACTCACCGCTATCGCCGAACGCCTCATCGCGCACAATCAAACGCTAGTCGATGCGGAAGCCGACCTTGCCCTGGTCGTCTTTGCCACGCCGGGCGTCGTCGGCTACTACCTCGGCGAACCGGGCGGCCCAGGCGACGCAACGCTGACACTCGGCATGCATACTTTTCCGCTCCCTTTTAGCCGTTATCGCCGCTTGTTCGAGGAAGGGGCCATGCTCGCGATTCCGGGCGTCCGCCACGTCCCAACCGTCAGCATTGACCACTACATCAAGCACCGCAGCCGCCTGCACTGGTGGCTCGCCGACCGCGAAGTCCACGCTCGCAACCCCGCGGCCAGCGCCCTGCTGCTGGACGACCACGGCCACGTCACCGAAACCGCCGCCGCCAACTTCCTGCTCGTCAAGGACGGCGTCAGTCTTCAGGTGACGCGCGAGTTGTGCGACCGGCTCGGCATCGGTTTCAAAGAGCGGCCGTTGACCGTCGCGGACTGTTTCGCGGCGGACGAAGCCTTGCTCACCAGCACGCCTTACGGCCTCGCGCCGGTCCGGCAGATTGAGCACCACGCCTATCCCGCGCCCGGTCCCGTGGCGCTCGAACTGATGGCCGCCTGGGACGAAACCGTCGGCCTTTCGATTGGCCGGCAGATTTTAGCCAATCCGTAGACTTCCCCACGCCCTATACCTATCTTGAACCCCATCAAGAGGGTAGCCGGTTCGCTGTGCGGCGAGATCGGGACGGGATAGTCAACCGATGTTCAGCGGGAGTAAAGTCGATCCATGCTCAATAATCTCCAAACCCGATCGCTGCCGGCGTCGGGCCAATGGCTAAAGAGCCTGAAACCGATCCTCGGCGCTCTCGCCGCGCTGGTCGTGGTGCTGTTGATCGGGACCGCCGCCCGCGCTGGTGACGCGGACCTGGCCATTCCCGACCTGTGGGAACACGGGCAGTTTGACACGCTCGGCGGCATCAAGCCCGGCTGGCTCCTGTTCGGGGGCTCTTTTGTGATCCTCGGCACCCTCGGCATCAGCCTTTACCAGCTGTGGCAAATCCACAAGCAGCCGGCCCACAAGTCGATGCTGGACATCTCCGAGATCATTTTCCAGACCTGCAAGACCTACCTTATCCAACAGGGCAAGTTCCTGCTCATGCTCTTCTGCTTCATCGCCGTGGCGATGGCGGTCTACCTGTTGGCCCCCGCTTACATGCCCGGTTTCGCCCACGACGACGTGGTGCATAAGGAGGGGCAGCCGCAACCGCTTCCCCCCCTCCTCACGCTGGTCATCGTCCTCGTGTTCGCGCTCGTCGGTATGGGCGGGTCGTACGCCGTGGCATGGTACGGCATCCGCGTCAACACCTTCGCCAACTCGCGGACCGCCTTCGCCTCCCTCCGCGGCCAGCCCTGGGACGTGGTCAACATCCCGCTGCGGGCCGGCATGTCGATCGGCCTGTTTTTGATCTCGCTCGAACTCGTCATGATGGTGTTCATCCTGTTGGCCTTGCCGCGTCAGATCGTCGGCTCCTGCTTCCTGGGCTTCGTCATCGGCGAATCGCTCGGCGCCTCCGCCCTGCGCATCGCCGGCGGCATCTTCACCAAGATCGCCGACATCGGCTCGGACCTCATGAAGATCGTCTTCAACGTCAAAGAAGACGACCCGCGTAACCCCGGCGTGATTGCCGACTGCACCGGCGACAACGCCGGCGACTCGGTCGGGCCGACCGCCGACGGTTTTGAGACCTACGGCGTGACCGGCGTGGCCCTCATCCTCTTCATCACGTTGGCCATCACCGAGGCGTCCGGCGTCCACAACTACGCCGACATCCAGGCCAAGCTCATCGTCTGGATCTTCGCCATGCGCTTCCTGATGGACTTCATGTCCGGCATCTCGTACTTCATCAACCAGGCGATCTCCGAAGCGCTGTACAAGGGCAAGGCCGAGTTCGACTTCGAGCAGCCGTTGACGCGCCTCATCTGGATCGCGTCGATTTTGTGCATCTCGACCTCGTTCCTGATGAGTTACTTGCTCATCGGCGATTTCTCCGTCGAACGGCTGGTGGGCGACAAGGTGGTGACGGAGTTCCTGCCCCGGCTCTGGTGGCAGCTGGCCATCATCATCAGCTGTGGCACCCTGGCCGCCGTACTCATCCCCGAGTTCACCAAGGTCTTCACCAGCTCGCACTCCAAGCACGTTCACGAAATCGTCACCGCGTCGCGCGAGGGCGGCGCGTCGTTGACGATCCTCTCCGGCCTGGTGGCGGGCAACTTCAGCGCGTTCTGGAAGGGCATGCTCATCGCGGGCCTCATGGGGGCCGCGTTTTTCGTCAGTCAGTTCGAGTTGCAAGCGGTCATGGGCGAGACGGCTTCCCACATCGTGCCGGCGTCCATTTTCGCGTTCGGCCTGGTGGCGTTCGGCTTCCTGTGCATGGGGCCCGTCAACATCGCCGTCGATAGCTACGGCCCCGTGACGGACAACGCCCAGTCCATCTTTGAGCTGGCACAAACCGAACACATCCCCAACATCAAGGCCGAGATCAAGCGCGACTTCGGCTTCGACGCGGACTTCGTGCGCGGCAAGCATTACCTGGAGGCCAACGACTCGGCCGGCAACACGTTCAAGGCGACCGCCAAGCCGGTGCTCATCGGCACCGCCGTCGTGGGCGCGACGACGATGATCTTTTCGATCATTCTGCTACTCGACAAGGAAAAGATGCTGCACCTGAGCCTGACCGACGCCCCGGTGCTGCTCGGCTTCATCTGCGGCGGGGCCGTGATCTACTGGTTCTGCGGCGCTTCCATGCAGGCCGTGACCACCGGCGCCTATCGGGCCGTCGAGTTTATCAAGAAGAACATGGACCTCACCAAGACGGTGGCCGACATTGAGGACTCCAAGACGGTCGTGCGCATTTGCACCGAGTACGCCCAGAGCGGCATGTGGAACATCTTCATCGTGCTGTTGACCATCACGCTCGCTTTCGCGTTCTTCGACCCGAACTTCTTCGTGGCGTACTTGATTTCGATTGCGGTGTTCGGTCTGTTCCAGGCGATTTACATGGCCAACGCCGGCGGCGCGTGGGACAACGCCAAGAAACTGGTCGAGGTCGATTTGAAGGAAAAGGGCACGAAGCTGCACGAAGCGACCGTGGTCGGCGACACGGTCGGCGACCCGTTCAAGGACACGACGTCGGTGGCTCTGAACCCGATCATCAAGTTCTCGACACTGTTCGGCCTGCTCGCGGTGGAAATCTCGATCCCGTTCAAGAAGGCGTACCCGAGCGGCGGCACGAACTATCTGCCTTACGTTGGCGTCGTCATGCTGGCGATCGCGCTGGTGTTCGTATGGCGGTCGTTCTACATGATGCGCATTCCGAACCAGGAGCGGAGCGACAAGAAGACCGCGGACCACTGAGAAATCGTGGGGCGTGGAGCGTGGAGCGTGGAGCGTTAATGGCAAGACGTTGATAGCCGCTTGTTCTTGCCATTAACGCTCCACGCCTTCACGCTCCACGCTCCACGAGGGATTTCGCCATGTTCTACGAAGTCACCGACCAGGGCCGCGTCCTGTTGCACGCCATGCCGGTGCTCCTCGGGGCGCTGTGCGTCCTGGCCATTGCCTACCGCTATTACAGCGCTTTTCTCGCCGCCAAGGTCGCCGCGCTCGACGATTCGCGGCCGACCCCCGCCCACCTCTTCAACGACGGCCAGAACTACCACCCGACGAACAAGTGGGTGTTATTCGGCCACCACTTCGCCGCGATTTCCGGGGCCGGGCCGCTGATTGGGCCGGTGCTCGCGATCCAGTACGGCTACATGCCGGGCCTACTCTGGCTGCTCGTCGGCGTCTGTCTGGCGGGGGCCGTGCAGGACATGCTCGTGCTGGCCGCGTCGGTGCGCCGCGGCGGCAAGTCGCTCGCCGAGATCGCCCGCGCCGAGCTGGGGCCGTGGGCCAGCATCGTCGTCTCGCTGGCCATCCTGTTCATCGTCGTCATCGCACTTGCCGGCCTCGGCTTCGTCGTCGTCAAGGCGTTGGGCGGCGAAGAGGTGGCACTGCCGAAGGGCATGGAAATCAAGCTGCCGCCCGGAATGACGGTGGAACCCGACGGGGCCCGATGCACGGCGACGGAGAACTTCTGGCCCTTCCCGCCCGGCAGCCAGGTGCGCTACGGCAGCGCCGCACCGTGGGCCGACCGCCCCGAAGCGTTTACGATCCGCATCCCCACCGACGTGACCCTGCCGCCGGTCGATGGCACGTTGGAGCGGGGTTACGTTTACAGCGTGCCCGAGAAAACCAAGCAAATGGTCCCCGGCAGTTCGTGGGGCACGTTCACCATCGCCTGCACGATCCCGATTGCGCTGCTCGTCGGCCTGTGGATGTACAAGATCCGCAAAGGCCGCGTCGTCGAGGCGTCGCTCATCGGTGCCGTCGGCGTCCTCGGCGCGACGGTCGCCGGCAGCCTGATCCCCGGCTCGCCGCTGGAGCCGTACTTCGCACTAAGCAAGGGCGGCACCGTCTTCGCCCTGTGCGCCTACGGCTTCGTCGCGTCGGTGCTGCCGGTCTGGATGCTGCTCTGCCCGCGCGATTACATTTCCAGCTTCCTCAAGATCGGCACCATCGCGCTGTTGATTATCGGCGTCTTCGCGGCCAACCCGGTGCTGCCGTGCCCGATGCTGAACACGACGTTTATCAACGGCGGGCCGACGTTCCGCGGCGGCATCTTTCCGTTCCTGTTCATCTGCATCATGTGCGGCTCGGTCTCCGGCTTCCACGCCCTCGTCTCGTCCGGCACCACGCCGAAGATGATCGACAAGGAGTCGCACATCCGTCCCATCGGCTACGGCGCGATGCTCATGGAGGGTTTGGTCGGCATGGTCGCCCTCCTGGCCGCGGCGTCGATGCCGGCGGACCTTTATTACGACATCAACGTCGATCTGGACAAGGCGCCGACGTACCAGCAGCCGCTCGACCAGCTGTACGGCGAACTTGGCATCGACCGCAAGGCACAAAACGACCCGCTGCACGCGACAAACGTGGACAGCGTCGGCCACCTGGACGTGGAGAAGGCGAACCTGGCCGACATCGAACGGCTGGTGGGCGGCGAGTCGCTGCGCGGCCGCACCGGCGGCGCGGTGACGCTGGCGGTGGGCATGGCGCGCATCTTCACGAAGGCGATGCACAACCTCGGCCTGCCGATCGACGGCGTGATGAAATACTGGTATCACTTCGCCATCATGTTCGAGGCGTTGTTCATCCTCACGACCATCGACACCGGCACGCGCATCGCGCGTTTCCTGCTGCAAGAGGTGGGTGGCAAGGTCTACGCGCCGCTGGAGCGCACCGACTGGTGGCCCGGCGCGGTACTGGCAACGTTCCTGGTGACGGCGGCCTGGGGCACGCTGGTCTACACGGGCAGCATCGACACGATCTGGCCGATGTTCGGCATCGCCAACCAGCTGCTCGCGGTGGTGGCGCTGGCGCTGGTGACGACGCTCCTGGTCAACACGGGCCGCGCAAAATACGCCCCGGTGACGCTGTTGCCGATGCTGTTCGTGACCGCGACGACGCTGACGGCGGCGTTTACGATGACAACGCAGTGGTTCCCGCAGATGATGCAGAGCGGCGTCCCGTCGGTCGTGGTCAAGGGGGCGCTCAGTCTGGTGATGACAGTCTTCGTGGTTACCTGCGTGCTAACGCTGCTGCTGCTGGCGGTGAGCCGGTGGTTTCTGGTGCTGCGCGGCCTGGCGCCGGTGCGGGTCGAGCCGACGAGCCAGCAGGTCGCGGCACTGCTGCGCGGGGCGGACGGTACGCCAGTCGCCGCCGGGGCGAGACCGCTTGCGGGTGACGGCATTCAACCCAGCGATCAGCAATTCAAGAAGTGACGGCTACGCCCAGGTGTTAGGGAAGATCGGTGACCCTTCAGCTTTTCGGCGATTGCGAAGACTGAACGGGCACCGATTTTCCCTCCATCTGTTTCTTGACAGGCGACCGCCAGACGGGTCTACTCCGTAATAGGCTGATCGGCACCGGTATTAGGCTGACCGGCGCCGGTCAGCTAATCATTCGGCGGCGCAATCCACTAACCGAGGTGATTATGCATCGATCCATGCTCGTTGCTACAGTGTTGACCCTCGCTTCGGTGTTCGGTGCCGTTTCCCTAGGCGACGACAAAGACAAGACCGAGTTCCTTACCAAGCCCGGGGAGTACAAGCTTTACGAGGGCAAGCTGATCATCCTGATTAAGGAAGATGACGGTGAGTTGCGCTTCGACATCACATTCATCGGGTCGAAGAGTTCGGTCGGGGTCGGCAGCGTGGCGAAAGCGGAGAAGGCGAAGGGGTGGTTCATCCACCCTGCGTCGCCGTCCCAGGTGTGGTTCTACCCCGGGAACGAGATCCTGCAGTTGCTCGAATTCAAGCCGGGCGGGGGCCCCACGGGTTCGGATTATCAATCGACAACCACGGTGGGGCCGGGGAGCAAAGACACGACCGTCCTCCTCCAAAAAGCACCGAAAGGTCTTGTGGATCGGCTTCCCGAATCGTTCAAGCCCAAACCCAAGGACAAGTAATCGCGCCGGGTGCCATGCTTTCGGGGTCAACGAGTCCGGGACGACCAATCACATTTCGGATGCGCCTCGAAAGCATGGCACCCGGCGCGACCGGGGGCCGCGGGCTGATCCCCTCGGCCCTGTCGCGGTTGCCCCACGCATCGCCCGTCACTTCTTTTCTTGGAAGAGCAGCTGCGAAACCAAATACAAGTCGTTCCTCCAAACCGACCACGTGTGAGCACCGGAATCGACGTGCCAAAGGTGCGGCACCTTCTTCTCTTCCAGGGTGGTGTGGAACGACTTACTTGAGTTCATCAGAGTGTCCTGGTCGCCGCAGGAGAGCCACAAGAGCCGCAGGCTTTTGGTCTTCTCGTTGTCGGGGGCCAGGTTGCCCGGCGCTCCGAAGATGGCGGAGGAGAAACCGCCGACATAAGCGAAGGTGTCCAGGTGCTTCAGGCCAATGGTCAGCGACTGTCCGCCGCCCATCGACAGCCCGGCGATGGCGCGGTGCTCGGCATCGGCCTTCGCGGGGTAGTGCGTTTCGACGTAGGGAATGAGGTCCTTGAGCAGGTCGTCTTCGAGGAGGTTGGTGCCTCCGATTGGGCCGCGCCCCGGGCCTGCCGGCGGGGTCGGTAGAAGATGTTCGATCGCGTCGGCAAGCTGTTTCTGGCTAACCTTGCCCGTTTTGTCCTTATCGATCTCCTTGAAGACGGCTTCGGCGGCGGCGAGGAACTCTTCGAGCGACACCTTGCCGTCCCTATTGGCGTCGGCGCGTTTCATGACGGCTTCGGTGAGCGTCGCGGCAGGTCCCGGCGGCCGTGCGTAGCCGTTGGGCATGACGACGATCATGGGCACCAGCTTCTTGTCGGCATAGAGATTGTCGAGGATGACGTCGGCGGAACCCTTCTTTTGCCAGCCGGTCTCATCGTCGCCGGCGCCGTGCAACAGATAGAGGACCGGGTATTTCGTGTCCTTGGAATAGCCCGGCGGCGTGTAGACCGTCGCCTTTCGTTTGCCGCTGACCGTTTTGGAATCGTACTCGATGGTCTCGACGTGACCGCACTCGATGTTGTCGCGCTTGGCATCAAAGCCTTTCGGGGCAGGAGGCAATTCCTTGGGCGGGTCCTCCGCCCGACCCGACGAAGCCAGGAATACAAGCAGCAACGCGCTTCCGCCCAGCAGCGGATTCAGGAAACGTCTCATCATTGGGACCTCGTGGCAAGAGGAATAGGCGAAGGAGAGTGTGACGCAGGCACCGCGAGCCGAGCGTCGCCGGTATCCACCGACCCCCGACTCGCCGCGCCGACTCTAACCGCCGGATGCGCTCAAGTCCAATGAGAAAAGAGTGAGATTGGGAAAAATCGGTGTCCGTTCAGTTTTCGGCGGATGTGGAAAAATCGGCGTCAGGAAAAAACCGCGGGCGGGGAGGTTTTTTTGGGGG